>CAZEYV010000130.1:0-14658 GCA_964516705.1 uncultured Chthoniobacter sp. | reverse complement strand
CAGGTCGTGCAGCCGTAGCCGACAATTTGGAATCCGAGTTTGTCGAGATAGGGCTGCAGCCCGGTCGAATGCAAATAGTCCTGCACCACGCGCGACCCGGGCGCCAGCGAGGTTTTCACCGCGGGCGAGACATGGAGCCCGCGTTCCACCGCCTTTTTGGCCAGCAGGCCGGCACCAAGCATGACGCTGGGGTTGCTCGTGTTGGTGCAGCTGGTGATGGCCGCGATGACCACGCTACCGTGATCGAGGGTGGCAGCACCATTGCCGACACGGCCCGCGACATTGTCCGGAGTGGGACGATCATCTTCCATCTCCTCGACCTGCTTTTGCTCGTCGGCCGGGATCTCGAAGCGGGGATGCCGGACTTTGACCTCGGCAGGTTTGCCGCGTCCGGTCGCAGGCTTGTTGTATCCTCCCTCGGCCACCGGCTTTTCGAGAAGGGTGGTGAAGGCCTGCTTGAGATCGGGCAGATTGATCCGGTCCTGGGGACGCTTGGGTCCGGCCACGCCGGGTTGCACGGAAGCGAGGTCGAGTTCCAAGTCGACGCTGTAATCGATCTCGCCCTTGCGCGGCATACCGAACATTTGCTGCGCTTTGAAATAGGCCTCGAAAGCCGAGCACTGCTCGTCCGTCCGTCCAGTGCCGCGCAGGTAATTGACCGACTCGCTGTCAACCGGAAAGTAGCCCATGGTCGCGCCGTATTCGGGCGCCATGTTGGCAATGGTAGCGCGGTCGGGCAGCGGCAAGGACGCCGCCCCCTCCCCGTAGAACTCGACGAACTTCCCAACGACCTTGGTTTTCCGCAGAAGTTCCGTCACATGCAGGGCCAGGTCGGTCGCGGTCACGCCCTCGCAGAGACGTCCGCTCAGATGAACCCCGACCACTTCCGGCGTAAGGAAATAAACCGGTTGGCCGAGCATGCCGGCTTCCGCCTCGATACCCCCCACCCCCCAGCCGACGACACCGAGGCCGTTGATCATGGTGGTGTGGGAGTCCGTGCCGACCAGGGTGTCGGGATAATAAAGTTGACGGTCGCCGACGGCCTGCGAGAGAACGCCTTTGGCCAGGTATTCCAGATTCACCTGGTGCACGATGCCGATGCCCGGGGGCACCACGCCGAAAGTCTGGAATGCCTGCTGGCCCCACTTGAGGAACTGGTAGCGTTCGCGGTTGCGGCGGAATTCCATCTCGAGATTCAACTTGAGCGCTTCCGCACTGCCGAAGAAATCGACCTGCACCGAGTGATCGACGACGAGATCAACGGGCACGAGCGGCTCGATCATGGCCGGATCCTTGCCCGACGCGGCCACGGCGTTGCGCATCGCGGCCAGGTCGACCAACAGCGGCACACCGGTGAAGTCCTGCAGAACGATGCGGGCCACGACAAAAGGGATTTCTTCCGTCGCGGGCTCCCTGGCCTTCCAGGCGGCGAGGGTGCGGACGTCTTTTTCGCTGACCTTGCGACCGTCGCAATTGCGCAGGACGGATTCGAGGACAATGCGGATGCTGACCGGCAAACGCGACACCGGACCGAGTCCGGCGGCTTCGAGGCGCGGCAACGAGTAAAGAAATCCCTCGCGGCCGGGAGCGGGCGCGAATTTTTCCAAGGCGGCAAACGGATCGTTCATGAGCCTTGAAGAAATCGTCCCCGCTCCCGCGGGGCAAGCCTCAATTCGCCGCGGCCAAAGATGCTCTTGCCTCGACCCCTTCCGCGCGATTTCCTCTTGCATGCGCAAAACCAAAATCGTCTGCACCCTCGGACCCGCCACGGACTCCCCCGAGATGCTGGCCCGCCTGATTGCCGCCGGAGCGAATGTCTTCCGGCTCAACATGAGCCACGGCACCCACGACTGGGTGCGGCAAGTGGTGCCGCGCATCCGGGAAGTGGCCCGGCAGACTTCGGCCAACATCGCGATCATGATGGACACCCAGGGCCCGGCCATCCGCACCGGCGATGTGGCAACGAACCTCGATCTCCACCCGGGCGACAAGGTCGAGTTCACGGTGCGCGGGGCCCAGAGCGAGGAGCATTACTCGGTCGATGTGAACTACGACGGCCTTGTCGATGACATCCAGGAAGGTGATGTCGTGCTGGTCGACAACGGCAACCTCCACATGAAGGTGCTGGCCAAGAAAGAAAACCGCGTGCGGTGCGAGGTCCTGACGCAGGGCATCCTCGGTTCCCGCCGCCACATCAACCTGCCCGGCGTGAAGGTCAATCTGCCGCCCATGACCGAGAAGGACCTCAAGGACATCGTCGTGGGCGTGGAGACGGAGGTCGACTACTTCGCCCTGAGCTTCTGCCGTGAAAAATCGGACGTGGACGCCATGCGTGCCGAGTTGCAGCGCCTCGGCAGCGACGCGCACATCATCGCCAAAATCGAGGACCAGCACGCCGTCAAATTCGCCAAGGATATCATCGCGGCGGCCGACGCGGTGATGGTGGCCCGCGGCGACCTCGGCATCGAGTGCCCGATGGAGGAGCTGCCCATCATCCAACGCCGCATCGTCAAAACCTGCCTGCAGGTCGGCAAACCGGTCATCGTGGCCACCCACATGCTCGAGTCCATGATCACCAATCCCCTGCCGACCCGCGCCGAGATCACGGACGTGGCCAATGCCGTTTACGAGCAGGCGGACGCCATCATGCTCAGCGGCGAGACCAGCGTGGGGAAATACCCGGTCCAATGCGTGGAAATTTTCGACCGCGTGGCAAGCCGCATCGAACGCAGCGGCGGCGCGGGGTTCGCCCGCGAAGCCACCGTCGAAGGACCGCGGCAGAAAACCGTGGCGGCCGCCGTCTCGCTGGCCAACAACTTCCCGCACGCCAAAGTGGTCGTGTTCACGCATTACGGCAACATGGCGCTTTACGTGTCCCACCTGCGCCCGCAGCACGCCCCCATCTTCGCGTTCACGCCGGACGAGCGCGTTTGCCGCCGTCTGGCCCTGCTCTACGGCGTGCAGGCCCAACGCATGGGCTTCGTCGCGCAACCGGACAAAAACGTTTTCGCCGCGGAAGCCGCCCTGCTCATGCGCGGTCACGTCGAATCCGGCGATCATCTCGTCGTCGTGACCGACATCCTCGAAGGCGACCGGCGGCACGAGTCGGTGCAGTTGCGCATCGTGCCATGAAAGTAGAAGCGGCGGGGACGCCGGTTCCACTTTGATCAAACGGGCCCGCCGTCCGTGCGGACTGGCGGACCCGTTCCCCACCAAACTTGCCCCTCGCCCCGCCGGTCAGGCCGGCTGGGGTTCGGGAAATTTCAGCTCCTCCCGCTTGTTCAAGGCCTTGCGCATTTTGAGCAGGGCGATGTTCTGCAGCTGACGGATACGTTCGCGCGTCACGCCGAACTTACGGCCCACTTCCTCCAATGTGCGTTCGCGTCCGCCGCCGAGTCCGAAACGGTAGGCGATGATCCGGCGCTCGCGCGGGTCGAGCACATCGAGCAGATCACCGACTTCGTCGCGCAGGTCCTTGTCCCGCAGGGCCTCGAAAGGGTCCTCGGCACGGTCGTCGCTGACCAGATCCCCGAAGGCCGTGTCGTCGTCCGCATTGATCTTGGCATCCAAGGAGGCCGGGCGGACCGCCACCGTTTTGAGGTGGGCGACCTTGGCCACGGGCAGACCCAACTCGTCGGCCAGTTCCTCGTTGCTCGGCTCGCGGCCGAGTTCCTCGGTCATTTGCGCGGCCACGCGGCGGATCTTGCCGATCTTGTCGACGAGATGGACGGGCAGGCGGATGGTTTTGCTCTGGTTGGCCAGGGCGCGCTTGATCGACTGCTTGATCCACCATGAGGCGTAAGTGCTCAGCTTTCCCCCCTTTTTGGGGTCGAAGCGCTCGACCGCCTTCATCAAACCGATGTTGCCCTCGGAAACGAGGTCCAGCAGGGGAAGGCCGTAGTTGCCGAAGTCATGGGCAATCTTCACCACGAGGCGGAGATTGGCCTTGATCATCTTCTCGCGGGCCTTCCTGTTGCCACGCTTGATCTGGCCCGCCAGCTTGACCTCCTCTTGGGGGGTCAGAAGCGGAACTTGGCTGATCTCGCGCAGGTAGAGTCCGATATTGGTGTCAGGGGATTCCATGTTGGTGGTTTTTGGGGTTGAGAGTTTACCGTCACTCATTTTGACATTCGTTCTAAACGATCGTTCAATTTAATTTGCGGCCCGCCGGTTTTGTGTGTGGGAGGGGGAAAGGGGCCATTGTCCCCCATGGATACTTCGTCCTTCGGCGGAGACACGGATGCCCGGTGGACATCCGCTGGGACGCCGGCCCGGGACCGGCTGACGTCGGCGCCATGACAATTTACACGCATGTGCTGCACCACCCTCGCCAGCCTCTGCGCATGCCGGTCGAGGGAGCCGAAGCGGCTTACCACCCGTAAAAACTGCCTGGGCTCGTCTTCCACCATCCGGCGCCACGCGTTTTGCAAACCCGATGGTTTGCGCGTCCGCCTCACCTTGCCGCCGGCATTGTCATCCGGATCGTTCCCCGAAGGAAACACTTCCACATCCATCCACTTTTGTTTCTCGACCGCTTTGCTCGCTGCGAGAAGACATCGACCAAGGCTGTCACTCCGCCTGTGGCGGAGGGGCGTAATGACTTGTTCATTGATCCGCACCCCATAGGTGCGTTCCCCCATTCGATCCGCATCGTCGTGCGGCCCTACGTTCACTATGGCGATCCTAAAATTTTGATACCGTGCAGGACGATGGGCAGACATTGAGCGAAGCGCCGGAAATCCCCGTCGGTGGTAAAGATCGCCAAGTCACACCGGACGGCGACCGCGCAAATGAGGAAATCGGTGTTCGAGCCCTGAATACCCTTCGATCGGCACAGGTTGAAAAAATTCGCGGCCGTTACGTAATCCTCGGTCAGAAGCGGAACGTCGGGGAACGCCGCAAGGTGCGTGTCCAGCCGCGCGAACTGCGTTTGATCCCGCACGCCGGAAAGAATCTCCTGCCGCACCGGCCCGATGATTTCAGCGACATGGGCGGACACAAGCCGCCGCAACTCCTCCCTCTCCGGATGCTGCCGTTCGTCACGCCGCAACGCCAGCGACCAGACGCTCGTATCGACGAGCACCCTCACTCCCGTGCCCGCTGGCGCTTGGAGTCGTAATCCGGGTCAAACTCGACCTTCCCGAAAAGATCCAACATGCGATCCTGCTGCAGGTGGCGGATATAGTCCGTCAAAGCCTGAGTGACCGCCTCCTTCTTGGTGCGGTGCTTGCCCAGCGCAGCAGCCTCTGCGATGAGCCGATCATCAAGTTGAAGATTGGTCGCCATAAAATGCCTCCACACGTAAACTCACACATTACTATGTGTGTCGCAATGAATTTTTGAAACCCAGCGCCTGAGATCACCGCATCTCTGACCAAACCCCAGGGGCAGTCGCGGAACCTGCGAGCCGAGGCACCGCAGCTTGTGCCCTTGGCCGCTACATCCAAACGGACCGGTCCAGGCTGCGGTATTGGAGGGCCTCGAGCAAATGGTCCTCCCCGATATCCTCTGATTCCGCCAGGTCCGCGATCGTCCGCGCCACCTTGAGGATGCGGTCGTGCGCCCGGGCGCTCAGGTGCAAGTCCTCCATGGCATGTTTGAGCAAGGCATGGCACGCGGCCGAGATCTGGCAGAACTCGCGCATCTGCTTGGGCTGCATGCGGGCGTTGAGCGCCGGGCGCAAAGTCTCGCCGAACCGCGCGGCCTGGCGTGCCCGGACTTTTTCGATCCGCGTCCGGATGTCCGCCGAACTTTCTTCCGGGCTAGTCGAGGTCAGTTTGTCATAGTCCACCGGCGGCGCCTCGACGTGGATATCGATACGGTCGAGGAGCGGACCCGAAACGCGCTGACGGTAACGCTCGATGGCGCCTTGCGGACAACGGCACTCGCGCTTCGGATGGCCATAATACCCGCACGGACAGGGATTCATCGCCGCGACCAGCATGATGTCGGCGGGAAAGGTCATCGTGCCGGCAGCGCGGGAAATGACAGCCCGCCGGTCCTCCAGCGGTTGCCGCAGCACTTCCAGCGTGCCGCGTTTGAATTCAGGCAACTCGTCGAGAAAGAGCACCCCGTGGTGCGCCAGGCTCACCTCGCCCGGCGACGGATTGGCCGAGCCGCCGAGCAGCCCCACATCGGAAATCGTATGGTGCGGCGACCGGAAAGGACGCACGGCAATGAAGTTGTGCCGGCCGGCCAAGAGACCGCAAACGCTGTGGATCTTCGTCGTTTCGATGGCCTCCTCGAGCGTCATCGGCGGCATGATGGTCGGAATGCGTTTGGCCAGCATGCTCTTGCCGGCACCCGGCGAGCCCAGCACAAGCAGGTTGTGCCCCCCGGCCACCGCCACCTCGAAAGCACGCTTCACCCCCGCTTGTCCCTTGACGTCGGCAAAGTCGACGTCGAACTGCCGGTTGCGGTGAAAAACGGCGTCCAAGTCCGAGACGGTTGCGGGGATTTTGCGCTGTCCGTCGAGAAACTCGAAGCATTCGCGCAGGTTCGCGACGCCGTGCACGGACAAACCCTGCACGACCGAAGCCTCGTCGGCGTTTTCCGCCGGGACGATGAGCACGCGGCGTCCGCGGCGGCGTGCCTCGAGAGCGATGGGCAACACGCCTTTGATCGGTCGCACCGCCCCGGTCAAGGCCAGCTCTCCCGCGATGCAGCAATCACCGAGGCGCGGCATGTCCCGTCCGTGCACGATGGCCAGCATCCCGAGCGCGATGGGCAGGTCGAAGCTCGGCCCCTCCTTTTTGATATCGGCTGGGGCAAGGTTGATCGTGGTGCGCCCGCGCGGCCAACGGTATCCGCTGTTGGCCATGGCGGTGGTCACGCGGTCTTTGCTCTCCTTCACCGCGGCATCGGGCAGGCCGACGATGATGACTTTAGGATCACCGCTGCCCTCGTTGACCTCGATTTCCACCTCCATCGCATCGGCTCCGTGCAAGGCGGCGGAATAGACTTTGGTCAGCATAAGAGGATGACTTTTAGGCGCCCTGTGACCCCGAGGCCAGATCTACTTGGTCGCACGGTCCGGGTTCCAGCCGGTAATTTGCTGCTGGAGCCATGGCGGCGATTGTGTTCCCTTAAGCCTGCTTCAGTGTTGCCCCGCCGATGATTTCCCAGCGCGAGAAGAGTCTTTATTTTTCCTTCTGTTCCTTGCAGGCCGCTCTGGCCGTCCTGCTCTTTATCGCGCTTTATATCATCAACGAGTTTTTCCGCAGCGGATGGTTGGCCGCCCCGGGTGCTTATCTGCAGATCCTCGCCGTCATGCTGCTCGCACTGGGTGCCGAGGCGGCGACGCGTCCGGAAACTTACCGCTTGGGTGCGGGGCGGGCACCCCGCGCGGAGGCCCTGGCCCTGGCCCGCCGGCAGTCTCTCTGGTTGCTCGGTGGCTTCGGGGTTTTTCTCGCCTTGACCCGAGACACAAGTATCTCCCGCGTCTTCCTGGTGGGCCTGCCGGTGCTCTGTTTTCCGATCTTTCTCGCAACCAACCAGCACGGACGTCGCTGGTTGCTGCACGCCTTCGGGGGGCGCGGCATGCACGTGAAATTGCGGACCCTCCTGGTCGGAACGCCCGAGTGGTGCGCGGACCTCCGGGCATACCTCGAGGGCTACCACGATTTTTGCGAGATACTCGAACCGGTCGTGTGCACCGTGGAAACACCCGCAGACCGGATCGTTGACCGCGTCGCTGCGCTGCAGCCGGATTTGCTCGTTTTCGCGGCGCGCGATTTGCCCCGCGAGACTGTTTCACGGTTACTGGCACTGGGTGACCGGCGCGGTTTCCGCTGTTGGATTCCGCTCGAGTTGTCGCGGCAACACGGACGGCGTTTCGAGCTGCAGGATGTCGGCGGATTGAGCGTGCTCACGCCACCCACCCTGCCGTTGGCGCTCGCCACCAATCGCGCGGTCAAACGCGCTTTCGACGTGGCGGTGAGCGCAGTCATCATCCCCCCCGTGGTCCTGCCCCTCATGGCCGTCGTCTGGATCATCCAGCGCTTTTCCTCGCCCGGCCCCCTTTTCTACCGCCAGCAACGGGTCGGAGAGAACGGGCGGCTTTTCGAGATCCTCAAGTTCCGGAGCATGCATGTGGACAACGATGACGAGGCCCGCCAAGCCCGGCGGGGCGACGCGCGCATTTACCGCGGCGGCGGATGGCTGCGCCGGTTCAGCGTCGACGAATTCCCGCAGTTCATCAACGTGCTCCGCGGCGACATGAGCGTGATCGGTCCGCGTCCCCACATGGCCGCGCACGAGCGGGAGTTCGAGAAATTCCACGAGCTTTACGGCAGCCGGCGCTACGTGAAGCCCGGCCTGACCGGGCTGGCCCAAGTGGAGGGCTATCGCGGCGAGATCAAGGACGCCAAGGATGTGCGCGGGCGGGCCCGATACGATCTTTTTTACGTGAGGCATTGGTGCCTCGGTCTCGACATCCGGCTGGCCATCCAGACCGCCGGGGTGCTCGTGCACCCGCCGGCCAAGGCCTACTGAGAACGCACGGCGTTCAGATCTGCCCGCGGAAATACTCGATCGTTTTTCCGATTCCCTCCTCCAGCGGCACGGTCGGTTCCCAATCGAGGAATTTGCGGGCCAGCGTGATATCAGGCTGGCGCTGTCTCGGATCATCGGCCGGCAACTCCTTGTGGACAATCTTCGAGCGGCCGCCGACCTTGCCGAGCACCAGCTCGGCCAGCTCCAGCATGGTGAATTCGCCCGGATTGCCGATGTTGACCGGTCCGACCGTGGCCGTCTGCTCCATGAGCCGCAGGAAACCCTCGACAAGGTCATCCACGTAGCAAAACGAACGCGTCTGCGATCCGTCCCCGTAAACCGTGATGTCCTCCCCGCGCAACGCCTGCACGATGAAATTCGAGACCACGCGTCCGTCGTCCGGGTTCATGCGCGGTCCGTAGGTATTGAAGATCCTCACGACCCGGATATCCACGCCGTTTTCGCGGTGGTAATCGAAAAAGAGGGTTTCCGCGCAGCGCTTGCCTTCGTCATAGCAAGAGCGGCGTCCGATCGGATTGACGTTGCCCCAGTAGCTCTCGGGCTGCGGATGGACCGCGGGGTCGCCGTAGACCTCCGAAGTCGAGGCCTGGAAGACGCGCGCATGGACACGCTTGGCCAGGCCCAGGCAGTTGATCGCCCCCATCACCGAGGTCTTGGTCGTCTTGATCGGATTGTATTGGTAGTGCGGCGGCGAGGCCGGGCAGGCCAGGTTGTAGATGCGGTCGACTTCGAATTTGAAGGGATCGATCACGTCATGCCGGATCAACTCGAAACGCGGGTGACCGAGCAAATGCTCGATGTTTCCTTTGCGCCCGGTGAAAAAGTTGTCGAGGCAAAGGACATCGTGCCCCTGCTCCATCAGACGGTCGCACAGGTGCGATCCGAGGAAGCCTGCTCCGCCGGTGACGAGAATTCTCATGGCGGTGTCAACTCAGGCCGCGGCCGGTTTTCCGATGGCGAAGACCTGGAAGCCGATCTTCCTCATTTCGTCACGCGGCAGGATATTGCGGCCGTCGAAGACAAAAGCCGGCTTGTGCATGCCGCGGTGGATGGCGGGAAAATCGAGGGTCTTGAACTCGTCCCATTCGGTCAGCACGGCCAGCCCGTGCGCTCCCTCCGCAGCTTCGACCGCGCTCCGGGCGACGACCAGGCGGGCATCCTCGCGGTCCGGACCGAGGACATCGCGGCGAATCTCTTCGGCCGGGACCTTCGGGTCGTAGACCACCACGGTGGCATTCTCCTCGAGCAACCCGCGCACCACCGAGATGGCGGCGGACTCGCGCGTGTCGTTGGTGTCTTTCTTGAACGCAAATCCCAGCACAGCGATGCGCTTGCCGGAGACGGTGTTGAAGAGCGTGCGGACGATCTGGTTGGTGAACCGGTTTTTCTGCCAGTCGTTCATTTTCACCACGCCCTCCCAATAAGCGGCCACCTCGGGCAGACCGAAATGCTCGCAGAGGTAAACGAGGTTGAGGATGTCCTTCTGGAAACACGAACCGCCGAAGCCGACGGACGCCTTGAGGAACTTCGGGCCGATGCGCGAGTCCTGCCCGATGGCGTGGGCCACCTCGTCGACGTCGGCTCCCGTGGCCTCGCAGAGGGCGGAGATCGAGTTGATCGAGGAAATGCGCTGGGCGAGGAAGGCGTTGGCCACGAGCTTGGAGAGTTCCGACGACCAGAGGTTGGAGGTGATGATGCGCTCGCGCGGGACCCAGCGGGCGTAGACGTCGACCAGCTTTTGCATGGCCGCTTCGCCCGAGGACGAACGCTCGCCGCCGATCAGGATGCGGTCCGGTTGCTGCAAGTCGGCGATGGCCGTTCCCTCGGCGAGAAATTCCGGGTTGGACAGGACCTGGAAATCGCCGTGCGTGGAGTTGGCGCGGAGGATGGTGAGAATCGCCTCGGCGGTCTTCACCGGGATGGTGCTCTTCTCCACGATGATCTTCGGACCCTCGGCCACGCGGGCGATCATGCGGGCCGCGCTTTCGATGAACCGCAAATCGGCGGCACGCCCGGCGCCCACACCGTAGGTCTTGGTCGGGGTGCCGACGCAGACGAAAATAATCTCCCCACTGCGGATGGCGCCCTCGACGTCGGTCTTGAAATGGAGGTTGCGACCGCGCGCCGCGCGCACCACGTCGTCGAGGCCGGGCTCATACACCGGCAGCGTGTCGGAGTTCCACGCCGCGATACGGGCCTCGTTCGGGTCGACAACGGTGACCTCGATGTCGGGGCACTTCGCCGCGATCATCGCCATGGTGGGACCGCCGACGTAGCCGGCGCCGAGACAGGTGATCTTCATCATATAAAGCGTGGTTTAATAGACTGCCATGACAGTGGCGGCGAGTGTTTTGCCGTCCTACGCCGAGGGGTCGACGGGAACAGCATTCTTGTCGTAGACCGCTTTCTCCCCGTAGACACCTTTCGAGCCATAGGTGCCATAGGTGCGGTAGGCGTAAGCGTAGTAGCTACCGCTGCCCTGGCGGATGCTGTTGATGACCACCCCCGCGGCGGGCGTCCCGGCATCGGCGATGAGGCGCGCGGCCTGCATGGAGGCTTTGGCCGGGGAGTGGCCGGCACGCACGATGAGGCAGCAAGTGTCGACCCACTTGGCCAGCAAGAGCGGATCACGCACCGCCAGCACGGGCGACGAATCGATGACCACACGGTCGTATTGATCCCGCAACCCTCGCAAAAGCTCGCCGCAGGCGGGCTGGGAGAGCAACTCCGAGGGATTCGGAGCGATGCCACCGGCCGGCAGGACGGAAAGATTCTCGATCTTGGTCGGGACGACAGCCTCGGCGAAGGGCACCGTCCCAAGCAGCACCTCCGACAAGCCCGGCTTGAGGTTTTCTCCGAAAAGCAAACGGGAGATCGAAGGCTTACGCAGGTCGGCATCGATCAACAGGGTGCGGAAACCCTGCTGCGCGAGGGAGGCGGCGAAGTTCGAGCTGTTGAAGGTTTTGCCCTCGCCCGGAATCGCGCTGGTGATGAGGAACACGCGGTTTTTGTCACGGCCGGAGATCATGGCAAGCGTGGCGCGCATGGTGCGGAAGGCCTCCGCGACCATACTGCGCCGGTCCCCGACCACCGGGAGGTTGGCACCCGCCCCGCCGGCCGGAGGCAGCTTCTTGACGAAGGGAATGGCGGCCACCACTCCGAGGCCGACGCGCTGCTCGACCTGGTCGATGGTGCGCAGCGAAGGGTCGAGGTAATTGAGACCCAGAGCCGCGGCCACGCCGGTCGCGAGGCCGCCGAGCACGCCGAGGAGAATGAATTTGAGGGTCTGGCTGGGCACCGGCCCCGCCCCCATGGCCCGCTCCTGGATGGCGATCGACTGGTCGGTCAGCCCGCTGGTCACGTCCACTTCTTTGAGCCGCCCGAGCACCGAGTCATAAAGGGCACGGTCCGCCTCCAAGTTGCGCGAGAGCTTGTTGTATTCGACCGACTTTCCGGTGATCTCGAGGAGCCGCTTTTCCTGTTCCGCGCGCTTGGCCCGCAATTGGACCAGCTGCGCCTCGATCTGGGTGCGGCGTGATTCCAGCTGACCCACCACCGTGACCGCCGAACGAGAAAGATCACCGCGCAGAACCTCAAGCCGGGTCTTCGTCCCGGTGTGCGCGGGGTGACCTTCGCGGTAGCGCCGCGACATCTCCTCGAGTTCGCGCTCCAAGGCCACGATCTGTGCGTTGAGCTGGGCAATCCGCGGGTCGTTGGCCACGCTGGGCAAGCGCAGGAGCAGCTGGGTGTCGCCCCCGGAGCCGGAGAGCGCGGAGAGGTCGTTGTCCAATTGGCGCAGAAAGGCCTCGGTCTGCTGGATTTCGGCCGTCGACTGGTCGATGCCCGTCTGTGCCTCGGTCAGCATCGTCTCGAGCGAAGCCGCGCGCTCGCGCTCGCGGAAACTCTGCACTCCCTCCTCGGCCACGCGCATTTTTTCGGCGAGACGGGCCGCTTCTTCGACCAGGAATTGCGACGCGGCCTTGGTCGACTCGGTCGACTGCTCGAAAAGCATGCGCAGGTATTCGTCGGCGTAGCCGTTGGCCAACCTGGTCGAAAGCTGCGGATCGGCTGTTTTGGCAACCACGTCGATGAGACGGGTCATCTCGCGGTAGGACGCCTTGACCAGATCGGGCAGAAAACCGGCGGCCTTGGCCGCATCCATGGGCGCTTGCCCGTCCGGTTCCTGGTCAACCGCCTTGAGGAAGGCCGGATCGGCGCCCAACTCGAGGCGACGCGCCACCCGCTCGGCCATGGGGAAACTGTTCAAGGTTTCGACGATGGTGTTGATCATGTCGATCGAGCGGATTTCCTCGTCGCGCACGGACTGGACCCGCTCGCTGAGCACCTGCTCGCGCTGCTGCTCGATGAAAAGCACGGAACGCGCGCCATAGAGTGTCTTTTCGCGGCTGATGAGAAAAACGCTGAGGATGGCGCCGAGGAGCAAGGCCAGGCAGACAACCCACCAACGCTCGAGAATGACATGGAGGTAATGCCGCCAATCGAACGGCTCGGCGTTGTCCGGTGAAGGATCAAACGGGTCGGGTGCTGACGGGTCGGCTTTCATGGGTTCAGAACCAGCTTTCGCTCACGGTGATGACATCGCCGGGTTGCACCTCGAGGGGCGCCTCTTTGCCGTCGGCCATGCGTTTGGCGTTGGCTTTGATCGCCGCGACCTCCTCGCCCTGCCGGCGCTGGACGATGACCCGTCCGCGGTTGGCGATGCGGGTGAACCCGCCGGCCAAGCCGATGGCCTCGAGCAGGTCGATGCGCTCGCCGCCCTGCAGCTCGTAGCTGCCCGGCCGTGCCACCTGCCCCATGATGGTGAACTTGCGCTGGGCATACTTCGTGACATTGAGAAAAATCTGCGGATCGACGAGATACTTTGTGTCATAGAGCCCGCGCAACAACTCCCGCGCCTCGCGAATACTCAATCCCGCCAGTTGGACCTCGCGGATGAGCGGCAACTGGACGGTGCCGTCGCGCGCGATGGTGGCTTGGGTAGCCAGATCTGGCTCACGGAAAATGTTGAGCTGCACCACGTCGCCGACCACCAGGATATAGTCGCTCTCGCCGGAGGAGAGGGCTCCACCGGAATCGCGCATGACCGTTGGCGCGGAGGGCGCCGGGACGACCGGGGGCACAGGGGGCATCGGCACGGGCGTGGCGGCCGCGGCAGGAGCGGCGGCGGGAACGGGCGCAGGGGCGACCGGTGGCTCTTGGGCCATGACGGAAACGGTGGTCGAAAGAACAGCGATTCCGCAAAGCCAGAAAGATTGGCGAAGCATTTTACAAATCCTTATCAATTAGCCTTACACTTCAGAAAAGCAAGTTCAATCCCACCGAAGCGGTGGTCTCGGGGAAGTCCTCCGTTGTCGTCGGGTTCCCGCGATTGCCGGTCGACGACATCACCGTGGCCTGCCAGTAAGCCCAGCTGTTGAGCGTCCACCGCAGCCGGGCCGAGACGAAGGCGTAGTCATAAGGATCAGTGTTGCCTTGGTCCGAAGAGAGCGAGACGTTTTCCGTTTGCTGCCAGCCCCCGGACAACCCCGCGGACAGACGGGTAAAAATCGTCTGGTCGATGCCGGCCACGAAACCGCGATTGACCTGGAACTGGTCGCTCGTGGTGATCGAGAAATTCTGGTTTTGGTAGATCGAGAGCGTGAACCCGGTGGTCGGCCGCGGACGCCACGTCATGCTGAATCCGTAGCTCGGGACAATATCCTCGCCCTCCAGGGCGACAAAGGCGCGCATCGAGGTTTTTTCGGACGGCGTGAACGTGGCCGACGCGCGGTAAACCGGATGAAAGCCGGTGTATTGCGTATTCTCGTCCGGCACATTCTCGTCCGCGGTGTAGCCCACACCCAGACCAGCGTCGACCAACAGCTTGGCGGTAAGAGAGTGCGAAGCCGTGCCCATAACCTGCAGGAACTGGCGGGCCACCTCCACCTCGGTTTCGCGCACTGCGACCAAGGTCACCGGCTGCCCGGTCGGATCGCCCGGAACCGGCGGGGCCTGCCCGACAACCACAAGCTCCTGCTGTTTGACCGTCTGCGTGAGGCGCCCCGCCTCGGCGGAAACCCCGAAGGTCGTCTTGCCGGTGGCCAGCCACTCGAGGAAAGCCCCGCCCCGCAGCTGGGCGATGTC
>CAZEYV010000129.1:0-16094 GCA_964516705.1 uncultured Chthoniobacter sp. | reverse complement strand
AGAAGTGGATGCCGGCGCCGAAACTGACGTGGGGATTCGGACTGCGAGTGGGGAGGAACTCGGCGGGGGACGGGAATTTGTGCCCGTCGCGGTTGGCGGCCGCGAGGAGGAGTCCGACTTGGTCGCCTCTTTTCAACGCGACACCTTGGTATTCGAGATCTTCCAACGCGTAGCGTTTGAACATGTGCAGCGGGGTGTCGAAGCGGAGCATTTCCTCGCTGCAACGGACGGGGTCGGCGAGAAAGTCGGACGACTTGCCGTGGCGCAAAAGAGCCTGCACGCCGTTGCCGAGCGAGTGGACGGTTGCTTCGTGGCCGGCGTTGAGGAGAAGGATGGCGGTGGTGACGAGTTCGTCGATGCTCAGGGCGGTGCCGTCGTTATCGCGCGCCGTGAGAAGTTGCGAGAGGAAGTCCTCGCCGGGTTTGGCGCGGCGGTCGGCGAGGAGTCCGCGCATGTAAGCGGTGAAAGCGATCGTCGCCGTAACAGCACGATCTTCCACCGCGCGATCGCGACGTGCTTGATACATGGCCACCATGTCGTGCGACCACGCGAGGATTTGCGGAGCCATGTCGTCCGGCACGCCGAGGAAGCGGGCGATGACCATGACCGGAATCGGTTCGGCGAACGCGGTGATCAGGTCGGTCGAGCCGTTCGCGGCAAAGCGGTCGATCAGTTTGTGGGCGAGCCGCTCGACCTCGGGGCGGAGTCGCTCGATTTGCCGCGGAAGAAAGGGCGGATTGATGAATCCGCGCAGGCGAGTGTGGACGGGAGGCTCGATTTCCAGCAGCGAGTGTTCCTCAAATCGGTAAAAGGGCAGAAGATGTTCCGGCGTGTCCGGCCATCCGAGTTCCTCGCGCGTGGCGAGGTGCAAGATTTGCCGGCCGAAGCGGCGGTCGCGGAGCAGGGCGTTGACATCGTCATAGTCGGCGAAGCACCAATGGCCGAGTTGCTTCCAATAGAAGACGGGACACCGGGCGCGCAATTCGGCGTAGAACGGGTAGGGGTCCTGGACGAAGTGATCGTGGCGGGGGTCGAGGCTGACTTGGGTGCCGGAGATGGTCATGGATGAAGGGTCCGGCGGTCATAGACCGCCGCTACAAATTGTTGCTGTGGCGGCGCAGGATGGTTTTTTCGATTTCGACGGCGAGGAAGACGAAGAGGCCGAAGGCGAAAATGCGGAGCCAGTCAGCCGGAGACAGCGGGACGGTGTGGAAGAGGGTTTGCAGAGGAAGAGCGTAGGTGAAGAGGGCTTGCAGGACGAGGAGAATGGCCGCGGCGAGAAGGACAGGGCGGCTCCCGAAAAGGCCGCGCCAGTTCCATGAGGGGGCGAGGATGTAGCGGCTGTTGAAGAGGTAAAAAAGTTGTCCGATGACGAGGGTGTTGATCGCCGCGGTGCGGGCCAGTTCGATGGTGGCGCCAGGGCGCGATTCGACGAGCAGGTAGTGGCCGAAGGTGCCGCCGACGAGAAGCAGAGAGACAAAGAAGATGCGCCAGAGGAGCAAAGGCGTGAGGAGCGGGGTGCGGGGGGTGCGAGGAGGGCGTTTCATCAATCCGGGTTCGGGTGGTTCGAAGGCGAGGGCCAGAGCGAGGGTGACGGCGATAACCATGTTGACCCAGAGGACTTGCACGGGGGTGATCGGGAGGGTCAGGCCGAGAAGGACGGCGGCCACGATGGTCATTCCTTGTCCGCCATTGGTCGGAAGAATGAAAAGAATGGCTTTTTTGAGATTGTCATAGACGGCGCGACCCTCCTCGACGGCCGAGGCGATGGAGGCGAAGTTGTCGTCGGCCAGGACCATGGCGGAAGCTTCTTTGGCGGCTTCGGTGCCTTTGACGCCCATGGCCACGCCGACATCGGCGCGTTTCAGCGCGGGCGCATCGTTGACGCCGTCGCCGGTCATGGCCACGACGTGGCCGGCAGCTTGCAGGGCGGTGACGAGGCGGAGCTTGTGTTCGGGCGTGGCGCGGGCGAAGACGTCGATTTGCTGCGCGCGTGACGGAAGCTCGGTGTCGGTGATGGTTTCCAGTTCATGTCCGCTAAGGGCCTCCTCGCCGTCGCCGATACCGAGGGCTTTGCCAATGGTGCGGGCCGTGACGCCGTGGTCGCCGGTGATCATTTTGACGCGGATGCCCGCGCTGCGGCAGGCGGCCACCGCAGTGATGGCCTCCTCGCGGGGCGGATCGATGATGCCGGTGATGCCGAGGAGAGTGAGGCCGGAGCGGACGTCGTCCGCGGTGAGGGCGTTTTGGTTTTGATCCGCGGGGCGGACAGCGACTGCGAGGAGGCGCTGTCCGAGCCGGGCGGTGTCGTGCATGCGGGTGCCCCACGTGAGTTTGTCGATCGGGGCATCGCCGGTGCGGGTTCGTTGGGCCGTGCAGGCGGCAAGGATGGCTTCCGGCGCCCCTTTCATGACAATGAACGCGCCATCACGGTCGCGGTGGAGTGTGGCCATGAATTTGTGCGCGGAGTCGAACGGGATGGTGGCGATGCGCGGGTGCTTGTCGTGGAGGCCCTGCGGGTCGAGTCCGGCTTTGAGGCCGAGCGTGACGAGCGAGCCTTCGGTCGGTTCGCCTTCGAGGGTCCAGCGTCCTTCTTTCTTGCGGAGTGACGATTCGTTGCAGAGCAAAGCTCCGCGGAGCAGTTCGGCGAGGACGGGATGGTCTTGCTGCGGGTTGATTTTCGCCTGGTCGACGAAGAACGCGCCCTCGGGAACGTAGCCGGCGCCGTCGACGCGGTAGGTGTCATCGGCCGTGAGGACCGTCTGCACGGTCATTTCATTTTTGGTCAGCGTGCCGGTTTTGTCCGAGCAGATGATGGTCACTGAGCCGAGGGTTTCGACCGCGGGGAGCCGGCGGATGATGGCGTTGCGGCGGGCCATGCGTTGCACGCCGATGGCGAGGGTGATGGTCATGATGGCCGGGAGGCCTTCGGGGATGGCGGCCACGGCGAGGCTGACGGAGGCCATGAACATGTCGGCGGACGAAAAGCCGCGGACCAGCCAGCCGAAGGCAAAGGTGCCGGCGGCGACGGCGACGATGGCAATGCTCAGCCAGCGGCCGAATTGATCCATCTGGCGGATGAGCGGGGTGGTGACGGATTGGACTTCGGAGAGGAGTCCGCTGACTTTGCCTATTTCGGTGGCGCTGCCGGTCGCGGTGACGACGCCGGTGCCGCGCCCGTAGGTGACGAGGGTGCCGGAGAAAGCGAGGCTGAAGCGGTCGCCAAGGTCGGCGTTGGCGGCGACGGGGGCAGTGATTTTTTCGACGGGAACGGATTCGCCAGTGAGAAGGGCTTCATCGATGCGCAGACTATGGCTTTCGAGGAGGCGGAGGTCGGCGGGGACGCGGTCGCCGGCTTTGAGCAGGACGATGTCGCCGGGGACGAGTTCGGCGGCATCGAGGGTTTGTTTGTGTCCGTCGCGGCGGACCATGGCCTTGGGCGAAAGCATGGCGCGGATGGAATCGAGCGCTTTTTCCGCTTTGCCTTCCTGGATGACGCCGATGAGGGCGTTGATGAGAACGACGCCGATGATGACGCCGGTGTCGATCCATTCGCCGAGGAGCGCGGTGCCGACGGCGGCGGCGAGGAGGATGTAGATCAGGACGTTGTGGAATTGGAGGAGAAAACGCTTGAGCAGCGTGTCGCCCGGGGCGGCGGGGAGCTGGTTGGGTCCGTGCTCCTCGAGGCGCGCGGCGGCATCGGCCGAGGTAAGGCCGAGCGCGGTGTCCGTGCCGAAAGCGGCAAGGACGGCGGAGGTGTCTGCGGCGTGCCAGTTCATCGGGATGGTAATAGTGTCGGCCTGCCGACGCGTCGGGGCAACCCGAACAGGTTGCGGGGGCGCGGCGGGGGCGTCATGATGGGCGGTGATGAAGGTGCTTTTTTTCGCGCAACTGCGGGAGGTGGCGGGTGCTGCCGGTGCGGAGCTGGAGGCTGATGGTGTGGATGAGGCGGTGTTGTGGGAGTTGTTGCTGGCGCGCTGGCCGGGGTTGGCCGCTTATCGTGCGCAGACACGGTTGGCGCGCAACGGGGTGTATGCCGGCGCGAACGAAGTTTTTTCGGACAGCGACGAGGTGGCGTTGATTCCGCCGGTCTCGGGAGGATGAAAATTCAGATCGAAATCACGCGGGGGGCGCTGGAGTCACGGGGAGTATCTGGGGCGGACGGTGCCAGCGGCGCGGTCATAGAGTTCGCCGGTATCGTGCGCAGTGAGGAGGAGGGTGCGGCAATCGCCGCGTTGGATTACGAGGCTTACGAACCGATGGCGCGTTCCGAGATGGGACGGATCGTGCGGGAGTTGTCCGCGCAGTATCCCTGCCAAGTGGTCGAAATCATCCACCGCATCGGACGCGTGCCGGTCGGCGAGGCTTCCATCGTGGTGCGCATCGAGGCCAAGCACCGGGTGGAGGCGTTCGGGATGCTGGCGGAATTCATGGACCGCATGAAGAGTGACGTGCCGATTTGGAAGAGGGTCTCGTCATGAAGACAGTGGACGAGGTGTGGGAGTTGCTGCGGCGCGAGATGTCGGTGCGCGAGGCGGTCGAGACGGAGTTGGCCGATGCGGTCGGAGGTATTCTCCGGGAAGACGTGTGCGCACCGGAGGATCAACCAGCTTTCGACCGTTCGGCGGTGGATGGTTATGTCGTGCGTGCCGACGACAAGGCGGAGGAATTTCGCGTGGTCGGGGAAATCAGGGCGGGCGATGGAAGGCCTCACGGGTTGGCCGGGGGGCAAGCTACGCGCATCGCCACCGGCGCGGCGGTCCCGGCGGGTGGGGAGGTGATCATGGTCGAGGATGCGGCGGAGTCGGACGGCGTGGTGCGCTTCTCGCGGCGGGGCAGGGATCATGTCCGGCGCCGCGGGGAGGACGCGCGGGTTGGTGATGTGCTGGTTGCGGACGGCACGCAACTCGGCCCGGGTGCGATCGCTTTGCTGGCCAGTGTGGGCTGGGTCCGTCCGAAGGTGACCCGGCACCTCGACATTTTGCATGTGGCCACGGGCAACGAGATTGTGCCGGCCGAGGAAAGACCGGGCCCGGGTCAAATCCGGGACAGCAATTCGCCGCTGGTCGCGGCATGGGCGCGGACGAAGGGGTTGCGGGTGCGGCAGAAGCGGGTCGGGGAGGACGCCGACGCCTTGCGTCACGCCATCGAAGGAAAGCGGGATCTGCTTTTGGTGTCCGGCGGAGCGAGTGTCGGCGGGCATGATTGCACGGAAGAAGTTCTGGCGGCGGCAGGGTTCGAGATTTTGGTCACGAAGGTCGCGGTGCGTCCGGGCAAACCGCTTATCGTCGGACGACGCGGTGAGGAATGGGCCTTCGGGCTGCCGGGGAATCCACTGTCGCACTTTGTTTGCCTGCATGTTTTTGTCGATGTGGCGCTGGCGGCCATGCGGGGGAAGGCTCGCGCACCGGTGATTGGTCAGGGGCGGGTTTTGGCGGAGGTGGACGGAAATCCGCGGGAGACGTGGTGGCCGGCGCGCGAGGAGTCCGCGGGCCTGCGACCGCTGCGCTGGGCCAGTTCGGGGGATGTGACCGCGCTAGGCGCGACCGATGCTTTGTTGCGGGTTCCAGCTTCGGGGCTCGTCGTGGGAGGTGCGGTCGAGTTTATTCGGGTGCGATGAAAGAGAACCGCAAAGAGCTTGGAGGACGCCGAGGGAAGAAGAGGTTGTCGCATGTGGATGCGAAGGGGGAGGCGCGGATGGTGGATGTGGGAAGCAAGCCGGTGGTGGCGCGGGTCGCAACGGCCGAGGCGGTGCTGGTTTGTGCGGCGGGGACGATCCGGCTGCTGAAGAGGCAGGCGCTGCCGAAGGGGGACGTGCTCGCGGTCGCGCGGGTCGCGGGGATTCAGGCGGCGAAGCAGACGGCGGGGCTGATTCCGCTCTGCCATGTTTTGCCGCTCGATGCGGTCGGGGTGGAGTTCGCGATCAAGCCGCGCGGGGTGAAAGTGGTGTGCACGGTCCGGACGCAGGCGCGGACCGGGGTGGAAATGGAGGCCTTGACCGGGGCGACGGTCGCGGCTTTGACCCTTTATGACATGGGCAAGGCGGTGGACAAAGCGATGCGGATCGAGGGGATCAAGGTGGTGGCCAAGAATAAGGCAGACTGATTCTGTCGGTGTAGCGGCGGTCTATGACCGCCGGAGCACAACGTCTGGGGAGGGAGGCGCCGACGGTCATAGCCCGCCGCTACAAGTGCTGGGGATGGCTGTGGTCGGGCGCAGGGCCTATTCTTTGCCATCAGGTTCCCCTTGAGTTTGTTCTTTGCGGGGGCGGTGGGATGGGGGATGATGGCGGATCTTGAATTATGGGATTTAACGAGTTGGGGTTGTCGGACGATGTGGTGCACGGGGTTCAGTCGATGGGCTTTGTCGATCCCACGCCGATCCAGTTGCGGGCCATTCCGGTCATTTTGTCGGGCAAGGATCTGATGGGTTCGGCCCAGACGGGAACCGGGAAAACGGCGGCCTTCGGGTTGCCTATCCTGAGCAAGCTGGGCTCGCACCAGAAGGCGCCGCGGTGCCTCGTGCTCGAGCCGACCCGCGAGTTGGCCATGCAGGTGGAGACGGCGTTCCGGGATTACGGACGTTTCAGCGATCTGACCTGCACGTTGCTCTACGGCGGGGTGGGTTACGGGAAGCAGCGGGAGGAATTGCAGCGCGGGACGGATATCATCGTGGCCACGCCGGGGCGTTTGCTTGATTTCATGGAGCAGAACGAGGTGCCGCTGGGCGGGCTGGAATTTCTTGTGCTCGACGAGGTCGACCGGATGCTCGACATGGGCTTTCTGCCGCAAGTGCGGCGGGTCATCCAGAAGCTGCCGAAGAAACGTCAGACGCTTTTCTTCTCGGCGACCATGCCGGGGGAAATCGAGTCGCTGGCCAAGTTTGCGGTCAATGACCCGGAGAAAATCGAAATCGGCATGCGCATGTCGCCGGCCGAGACGGTCACGCATGCTTTCTATCCGGTGGCCATGGATCAGAAATACGATTTGCTCTCGGCGCTGATGGCGAAAACGAATTTTGACTGCGTGCTGGTCTTTTGCCGGACGAAGGACGGAGCGGACCGCATTGCGCGTCAGTTGAAGAAAGAAAACCACTCGGTCGTCGCGCTGCACTCGAACCGCACGCAGCGGGAGCGCGAGGAAGCGCTCGAGGGATTCAAGAACGGGCGCTACGAGGTTCTCGTCGCCACGGACATCGCGGCGCGCGGTCTGGATATCGCGGGGGTGTCACACGTGATCAATTACGATATCCCGGGGCATCCGGAAGACTACGTGCACCGCATCGGTCGCACGGGGCGGGCGCAGGCGGTGGGTGATGCCTTCACGCTGGTGACGGCCGAGGATTTGGCCATGATCGAATCGATCGAGCGTTTCATCGGGATGAAGATTCCGCGATTGAAGATGGAGGGGTTTGATTACAAATACACCACGTTGCTCGATCCGGGCGCGACGCATGTGAAGGCGCGTGCGGCGGGCGGGGGCAGGCACCGGAGCGGGTATTCGTTCGGGATCAAAAGACGGAGATAGAACCGCAGAGGACGCAAAGGGCGCAGAGAGGCGGGACGGGCCCTATCGGGGGAGGAGGAAGTCGAGGGCTTCTTGCCAGGCGGCGGCGGGGAGAGTGTGGAGCAGGTCGTTGTGATCGGCATTGTCCACGATGATGAGCTTTTTCGGACCGGCGTAGGTGTCGTGGAGTTTTTGGCCGAATTTGGCGGGAACGACGGTGTCGTTGCCGGCGAGGATGATGGCGACCGGGCCATGGTAGTTTTTGAGCCACTCCTCGGACGGGTATTGGTCGCGCATGATCCAGCGCACGGGGAGGAGCGGGTAGTGGTGTTGGGCGACGTTGGCCAAACTGTCGAACGGGGTGAGGAGCAGGAGACCGGTGATGCGGTCGGGATGCGCGACGGCGGTGGCGGAGGCGACTCCGGTGCCGATCGATTCGCCGAGAAGGATGAGGGGTTTGTCGTCGGGGATCAGAGCCACGGCTTCGTCGGCCGCGGCGAGGAAAGCGGGCTGCGAGGGACTGCTGCTGCGGGCTCCGTAGCCGGGGTATTCGAGGATGTAGACCGAGAGGGCGCGCCCCGGCGCGGCGGCGCGGAGGAGGGTCGCGTAGTCGGCGCGGTGCATAGCGTAACCGGCGTTGCCGTGGGTGATGAGAATGGCGGCAGGCGGACGCGGATCATCGGTCGCGGCAAGGCTGCGGTAGCCGATGGTTTCCCCGGCAGGGTTGGTCCAGGGTTCGAACCCCTGTGCGGAGGCCTCGCGCTCGAGGATGGCTGGGGTATTTTTGGATGGGAAGTAGATCATCGAGCGTTGCGACAGGGCGAGGAAGGCGAGAAGTCCGAGCCAGACCAAGATGACAATGCGCAGGACCTGCCACAAGCGGGTGAGGGCCGTGGGGCGGGTGGGCAGGAGACCGCCGGGGTCAGGCACCATCGAAGATGCGGGCATGTTCGCGCAGGAGGTAACGGTCGGTCATTCCCGCGATGTAATCACCGGCCGCGCGGTAGAGTCCGCAGTTCGGCACACGGCGGGTGGCTTCGCGTCCGATCTGGCCCGGGTCGGCAAGGTAGGCGTTGAAGACGTCGGCCATCAGGTCGCAGGCCCGCTGGTTGGCGGAGTTGACTTCGGGATGGAAATAAAGATTGGCGTAGAGGAAGGAGCGGAGTGCTTTCGTCTCGGACGCGGTGCGGTCGCTGTAACCGACGAGGAGTTGTGCATGGCGGCGGACGTCGTCCGCAGTCTGCACGCCGGCGGCGGCAATGCGCACGGCACTGGCTTCGAGGACATCGTGGATGAGATGGTTGGAAAGCAGCCGGGCGAGGCTGAAGCGGGCGGTCTTGGCATCGGTGCCCGCGAGATCGAGTCCGTTTGCGCGCGAGATGTCGGCGCAGAGCGCGACACCGGCCAGTTGCGCGGGTTGGATCAGTCCGGCTTCCAATCCGTCCTGCAGGTCATGGGAATAGTAGGCGATTTCGTCGGCCAAGTCGGCGATTTGTCCCTCGAGACAAGCGCAGGCGTACTCGCCCAGACCGGGGGCGGTGCGGGCGGTGGCGTGTTTTTGCACGCCTTCGAGGACTTCGAAGGTGAGGTTGAGTCCGTCGAAATTCTCGTAGGGACTTTCGAGCAACGTGACGACGCGGAGGCTCTGGTTGTTGTGGTCGAAACCACCGTGATCTTGGAGCAGGCGGTCGAGGGTTTCCTCCCCGGAGTGACCGAAGGGCGAGTGGCCGAGGTCGTGCGCGAGGGCGACGGCCTCGGCGAGGTCCTCGTTCAAGCCGAGGGCGCGGGCCAGCGTGCGGCTGATCGACGCGACTTCCATGGTGTGGGTCAGACGCGTGCGGTAGTGGTCGCCGGTGCCGTTGAGGAAGACCTGGGTTTTGTATTCCAGCCGCCGGAAGGCGGCGGAGTGGATGATGCGGGCCACGTCCCGTTGGTATTCGGTGCGCCAGCGGTGGGCGGGTTGCGGATGGAGCCGGCCGCGGGTCGCGTGCGATCGCTGGGCGAAAGGCGCGAGAGTTTGCATCTCGTGGCGCTCGATGTCTTCGCGGGTGCGGAGCAAGGACATGATCAGTCGATGCGCTCGTCGGTCGCCGGGTCGAAGAGCAGGATTTGCGAAGTATCGGCGCGGAAGAGCATGCGGTGTCCGGCTTCGCGCGGGTCGATGATGTGGCGGCTGCGGCAGATGAGGGTGTTGGCGCCGGTCTGGAGGTAGCAGATGGATTCGGCACCGGTCGGTTCGACGATGTCGAGGTGCGCGGGGAAGGTGGCGGCGTCCGGTGTGTCCCCGGGGAGGAGGGGCTGGAAGTGCTCGGGGCGGAGGCCGAGGAGGATCTCCTTGTCCGCCAAGCGGGCGATGTTCCCCCGCGGGACGAATTCGATCTCGACGGAGCCGCCGCCGCTTTCGCGGAAGACGAGCCGGGCGCCGTCGCGCGGGTGGAGGGTGCCGCGGATGAAATTCATCGACGGGCTGCCGAGGAACCCGGCGACGTAGGTGTTGCGCGGGGCATAGTAAAGGTCGAGGGGAGGTCCGGTCTGCTGCAGGGTCCCATCGCGCAGCAGGGCGATGCTGGTGCCCATGGTCATGGCTTCGGCCTGGTCGTGGGTGACGTAGATGATGGTGGTCTGGAGACGCTGGTGGAGTTTGATCAGCTCGGCGCGGAGTTGGGCGCGCATTTTGGCGTCGAGGTTGGAAAGAGGTTCGTCGAAGAGGAAAACGCGGGGCTGGCGGACGATGGCACGGCCCACGGCGACGCGTTGTTGCTGTCCGCCGGAGAGGTCGCGCGGCATACGGGCGAGCAGATCCTCGATCCCGAGGATGGACGCCGCTTCGCGCACGCGGCGGGCGATATCGGCCGCCGGGAAGTGGCGGACGCGGAGGCCGAAGGCGAGATTTTCCGCCACGTTGAGGTGGGGGTAGAGGGAGTAGTTTTGGAAAACCATGGTGACATCGCGGTCACCGGGCGGGAGTTCGCTCACGTCGGTGTCGCCGATGAGGATCCGGCCGGAGGTGAGGCTTTCCAGTCCGGCGACCATGCGAAGGGTGCTGGTCTTGCCGCAGCCCGAGGGTCCGAGGAGGACAACGAAGGACTTGTCGGGGACCTCGAGCGAGAGGTCGAGGACGGCGGGGATCTCCTCGCCGCGGCGGCCGCGGTAGATCTTGGTGACGTTTTGGAGTGTGACGCTGGCCATGGGCGGGGCGCACGGAGCGGAGCGGGGCCGCGGGTCGGCGGCGCTGCGGGAGGATGATGCCTGTTGCGGTCCACTGACGCAAGGTCAGTGGCGCCGCCCCTACCCGGGGATGGGGACCGGGTCGAGGTGCCAGATGTCCTTGGCGTATTCGAGGATGGTGCGGTCGCTGGAGAACTTGCCGACGCGGGCGGTGTTGAGGACGGCCATTTTGCCCCAGCGGGCTTTGTCCTTGAAGGCGCGGGAGACTTTTTCCTGCGTCTCGCAGTAGGACTGGAAGTCGGCGAGGCAGAGGAAGGGATCGTGGTAGAGGAGGTTGTCGCGCAGGGGCGCGAGGACGTCGGCGCCTTCGCCCGGGGTGAAAAAGTCGGTGCCGAGCCAGTCGATGATGGCGGCGAGTTCGGGGTCGGACTCGTAGTATTTCCGCGGGTTGTATCCTTCGCGCACCAGTTTGGTCACTTCCTCGACCGTGTTGCCGAAGATGAAGATGTTGTCGTCGCCGACCTCCTCGCGGATCTCGACATTGGCCCCGTCGAGGGTCCCGATGGTGATGGCGCCGTTGAGGGCGAGCTTCATGTTGCCCGTCCCGGAGGCTTCCTTGCCCGCGGTGGAGATCTGCTCGGAGAGATCGGCAGCGGGGACGATGCGCTGGGCCAGCGAGACGCGGTAGTTGGGCATGAAGACGACTTTGAGCAGGCCCTTGATGCGCTGGTCGCCGTTGATTTTTTCGCCGACGGCGTTGATCGCCTTGATGATGAGCTTGGCGGTGTCATAGCCCGGCGCGGCCTTGGCCGCGAAAATGAAGACACGCGGCGGGATGTCGAGGCGGGGGTCCTTGAGCAGGCGGCGGTAGAGCCAGAGGATGTGGAGGAGATTCAAGTGCTGGCGCTTGTATTCGTGGAGGCGCTTGATCTGCACGTCGAACATGGCCGCGGGGTCGATTTCGATGGCACATTCGTCGAGGATGCGTTTGGCCAGTTTTTTCTTGTTGGCCAGTTTGACCGCCATGAACTCCTCGCGGAACGAGGCATCGTCGGCAAAGGGTTCCAGTTTGCGCAGCAGGTCGAGGTTGCGTTCCCAGCCGCCGCCGATGGTGCGGGTGATGAGGTCGGAGAGACGGGGGTTGCAGGCCACCAGCCAGCGGCGGGGAGTGATGCCGTTCGTCTTGTTGTTGATCCGGCCCGGATAGAGGGCTTCGAATTCGGGGAAGAGTTCCGTTTTGACAAGCTTGGTGTGGAGGGCGGCCACGCCGTTGACCGAGTGGCTGCCGACCACGCTGAGGTGTCCCATGCGGATCATCTGCTCGTGGCCCTCCTCGATGAGCGAGAGCGTGCGCTTTTTCTCGCCGTCCCCGGGCCACTTCTTTTCGACCTCGTCGAGGAAGTTCTTGTTGATCTCGAAAATGATCTGGAGGTGGCGGGGCAGGACTTTGCGGAGGAGTCCGACACTCCATTTCTCGAGGGCCTCGGGCAGGAGGGTGTGGTTGGTGTAGGCGAAGGTGCGGGTGGCGATGGACCACGCCTGGTCCCACGCGAGGCCGTAGTCGTCGACGAGCAGACGGAGCAGTTCGGGTATGCTGATGGCGGGGTGCGTATCGTTGAGCTGGATGGCGACTTTGTCGGGGAACTTGGACCAGTCCGAATTGTCTTTCTGGAACCGGCGGATGATGTCGCGCAGCGAACAGGCGGTGAAAAAGTATTGCTGGAGCAGGCGGAGTTCCTTGCCCGCCTCGGTGTGGTCGTTGGGGTAGAGGACCTTGCTGATCGTCTCGGCCATGTTTTTCTGGCGGACGGCTTCCTCGTAACCGCCGCGGTTGAAGGCTTCGAAATCGAATTCCTCGGGGGCCTTGGATTCCCAGAGGCGCAGGAAATTCACGGTCTCGGTGCCGTAACCGGGGATGGGAATGTCATAAGGCACGCCGATGATCTTGCGGTAACCGACCCAGACCGGGCGGGTCCGGCCGAGGCCGTCATCGACGGTTTCGACGTGGCCGTAGACGGGGATTTCCTGCTGGTGGGACGGACGGATGATTTCCCACGGCGACCCGTATTGGATCCACGCGTCGGGCAATTCGACCTGGTAGCCGTCGCGGAACTCCTGTTTGAAGAGCCCGTATTGGTAGTGGATGCCGTAGCCGACGGCGGGAAGGTCGAGGGTGGCGAGGGAATCGAGGAAGCAGGCGGCGAGGCGTCCGAGGCCGCCGTTGCCGAGGGCCATGTCGTATTCCTCGTCGCGGGTTTCCTCGATGGGGTGTCCGAGGTTTTCCAGGGCCTCACTCACTTCCTGGAAGACGCCGGCGGCGATCATGTTGTTGGCGAAGAGGCGGCCCATGAGAAACTCCATGGACATGTAGTAGACGCGGCGGACATTCTGCTCGTTGTGCACGGCCAGGGTCTTCATCATGCGCTCGATGACGAGGCGCTGGACGGCCATCGAGGTGGCGATCCACCACTCGCGGCGGGAGGCCGTGACCTGGTCCCGGGCCATGGTGAACTTCAACTCGTCGATGATTTCTTTCTCGAACTTCAGAGGTGCGATCTCGTGCATGATGAAGGGAGGAGGCTAAGCGGGAGTATGATTGGCGCCAGAAAAATTTGTTCAAAGCTTCGCGGCGAAGTATTGACAAGGCGATGACGGTTATTGTCGGCGCGGGGTTGGCGGGTCTGACGTGCGCGAAGGTGCTGGCCGCGTCCGGGCGGCCGTTTGTGCTGCTCGAGGCATCGGGCCGGCCCGGCGGGCGGGTGGTGTCCGACCGGACGCGGGACGGTTTCGTCCTCGATCGCGGGTTCCAGGTGCTGCTCGATTCGTATCCGGCGGCGCGCCGTCATCTGGATTTCGCCGCGCTCGGCGGCGGGCGCTTCCGTTCCGGCGCGATGTTCGTCGGGCGGGGCGAGCCGCGCGTTCTGCAAAACCCCATGCGGTCCCCCGCGGCTGTTTTCGGGGCGCTGCTTGGCGGGGTCCTGCCGGTGGCCGACCAAGTCCGGCTGGCGGGCTTGGTCATGCGTGTGGCGGCGGGTGGGCCGCGTCATGACGTCACGACGGAAGCGTTTCTTCGTTCCTGCGGCTTCAGCGAGGAGTTCTTCGTCCGCCTGGCGCGTCCGTTTTTCGGCGGCGTCCTGCTCGATCCTTCGCTGGGCACGAGTGCCCGCTTGTTCGCGGGTTATCTGCGGAGCTTTGTCACGGGCCGGGCTCTGCTGCCGGCCGCGGGCATCGGCGGGATCGGCGCGCAACTGGCGTCCGCGCTGCCCCGTGCTGCCGTGCACTACGAGTGCCCGGTCGCGGGAATCCTCCGCGAGCGGGATGAGGCCGCCGGGGTGGTCATGGAGGACGGCTCGCGTGTCCGCGGCGATCATGTTGTTCTCGCGGTGGACGAGCCGGCGGTCTGCCGGTTGCTGGGAAAAGGCCGTCCGCGCCCGGCGCTCGGCACGGCGGTGCATTATTTTCGCGCGGCGCGGCCTTTTTACCGCGGTGCGTGGCTGTGCCTGCCGCCGCGCCGCGAGCAAAGTCCGGTGCTGCATGCCGCCTTGGTGAGCAATGTGTCGCCCGCACTCGCGCCGGAGGGTTCGCATTTGTGGAGTGTCACGGTCTGTCCGGAGAATCCGCGCGCCGATGACGCGGAATTCGTGGCGAGCGAGGTGGCTGCTTGGTTCCGGGCGGATCCGGCCGACTTGGTGCCGGTGGATTTCGTGCGGGTGCCTTACGCCGTGCCGAGGCAGCCGCCGGGCTACGCGGACCGGTCGCCGTCCTGGGGCGCGCTTCCCGCGAAGTTGACCGTGGCGGGCGATGCGGTTGCCGGGGCCAGCATCGAGGCGGTCATGGCCGGCGGGGAAGCGGCGGCCAAAAAAGTGATTTCGTCCGGACGGCTTAGCTGATTGATTTACGCCTCCTCCGGCGCATGAAGAAAGCATTACTCACGACCTTGCAGATCGCGGTCACCGTCGGCCTGCTCTGGTGGGTGTTCCACGACCCGGAAAAGCGCGCCCAGATGGGCGAGGCCCTGCGTCAGGCCGACTGGAGATGGCTGTGGGTCGGGGTCGGGGTGTTTTTCTGCTGCACGCTTTTGGCCACGGTGCGGTGGAAGGTATTGCTTAATGTGCAAGGCATCGACATGGGTTGGGTGAGGACCTGGCAACTCTTCATGATCGGGATGTTTTTCAACCTCTTCATGCTTGGCTCGACCGGCGGCGACGTGGTGAAGATGTTCCTGACCATGCGCGAGGCGCGCGACAACAAGGCGGCGGCGTTGCTCAGTGTGTTCATGGACCGTGTCATCGGGATGATGGCGTTGATTTTGATCAGCCTCGGTTTTCTTTATTTCCGCTATGACGTGCTCAGTCACTCCCCGGCCAGTTCGGCCCTGCTCACCACGCTCCTCTGGCTGTTGGCCGCCGCGGTGGTCGTGACCGTCGGCATGTTTGTCGGCTCGGCTTTCGGATGGGTGCACTACCTGCCGCAATGGACGCCGCTGCGCGGGCGCCTGGTCGAGGTGTCGGCGGCGTGCCACATGTATGCCAAGGGGTGGCGTCAGACGATCTGGGCGTTCCTTGTTTCCTTCCCGCTCTTCGCCATGTTTTTCATCACGTTTTACTGCGCGGCCCGGGCCTTCGCCGCGCCGCTCGGCCTGGTCGATGTGTTTTCCGTTCTGCCCATCGTGGCGGTGATCACGGCGATCCCGATCAGTGTTTCGGGCATCGGCCTGCGCGAAAGCCTTTTCGTCTCGCTGCTCGCCCCCTTCGGCGTGGCGCCAGCCATCGCCACGTTGATTTCCGTGACCGGATTTCTCATCAACACGGTCGGCAGCCTGGCCGGCGGCTTGGTTTTTCTTTTCTACCGTTCTTCCACGCACGAGGCGATCAACCTGCGCGACATGCACCAAGAGGTCGACCGTCTGGAGGACCAGATCGAGCACAGCGAATGAAGCGGCCGGTCGTCGAGGCGAATTTCGCCATGACAGTGGACGGCAAAATTTCCACCCGCGCTTACGCGCCGACCGGGTTCACTTCGGCGCGCGACAAGCGCCGCCTGCTGGAGATCCGCGCGCGGGGGGACGCGTTGCTCGTCGGGCGGCGGACGTTGGAAACGGACAACATGGCCATGGCGCTGCCGGCTCGCGATCTTCGCGAGCAGCGTATGCGCGAGGGGCGCCCGGCGGAGCCGTTGCGGGTCATTTTTTCGGGGCGGGGGAAACTTGATCGAGGGCTCAAAGTTTTCCGGACACCCGGCGCACCCATCGTGGTTTTCACCACGGGGTCCATGCCGCGGACCACGGGCGCGTGGCTCGAGCGCATCGCGGATGTCCGAATAGCCGGTCGGGCCGGCGGTGCACTCGATTTGGGCAAGGCCCTGGAGGTTCTGCGCACGGATTACAACGTCGGCACCGCGGTCTGCGAGGGTGGTCCGTCC
>CAZEYV010000128.1:0-12299 GCA_964516705.1 uncultured Chthoniobacter sp. | reverse complement strand
GCGGTCAGCACGGTGGCGAGGCAGAACATGTTCGAGGTGTGTCCGGAGGGCAGTGATTTGCCCACGGCCGGCGGGTCGACCGGATCACCCGGCTTGATTTTCAGCGGCTCGATCAGGGCGAGCACCCTCGGTTCGGACGAGGCGAGACTGACCGACCGCGCGTCGGCCAGCGAATCGAGCGGGCGCTGGCGGCCGATGGTTTTCTTCAGCGGGTTGATGATCCCGCCCTCCATGATCCCGATGGAGAGCAGGAGGCAGGCGAGCATGGCGCGGGCACGGAAACCGCCGCGCCACGCGACGAGCAGTCCGGCGAGGATGAAGGCAGGCAGCCAGAAGTCGAAACTCGAAAGCACGGCCCACGCTTTGTCCAGCCAGGGCAGGCCGCGGTCCGCGTTGAGGAAGAAAAACAGTTGTTGGTCGAGCGTGCCCGGCACGTGTGGTAGTGTCCAAGGAGTGACCTCATGAGACAAGGAAGGAACAGCATGGAGCGTGGAGCACGGAGAATGGAGCAGGGAGCCCGGCTTGCTTTAGCGGCTTTGCTGGTGCTGGCGCCTTGGCGCGGCACGGCGGCGGCCGAACCGGACCCGCAGGAATTGCTCAAGGTGGCGCGGATGGCCTCGACGCAGCAGGAGGCGTTCCTGCGCGGACGTCTCCGCTCGGGCCCGCGGTCCGCGCCGTTCACCTTGCAGGTCGACTTCGGCAAGTTGCGTTTCGCCTTCGAAAACCCGGAGCGTGTTTACGAAGTGCGCCTCGAGGAGGATTCGTCGGGGGTCTATGACGCCAAAGGCCGGTCGTTGCGCCGGGGCATGCAGGAACCGGTGGCCGAAGGGGCGCCCGTCACAGTCGAGGATCTGTCGCTGGGGTTCCTTTACTGGCCGGACGCGCGTTTGCTCGGCGAGGAGAATGTGCGCGGACGCGGTTCGTGGAAGATCGAGCTGCGTCCGGGCCGCCGCGGCTCGGAATTCGCCGTGGTGCGCGTCTGGCTCGACCGGGCCAGCGGCGCGCTGCTCCGTATCGAGGGATTCGATTGGCAAGGGAAGTTGCTGCGCCGGTTCGAGGTGGTGTCCGGCCAGCGCATCGACGGCCGGTGGATGCTCAAGCAGATGCGCATTGAGAAGTTCGCCCCGGACAACGCGACGCGTCCGGTCGACCGCTCCTATCTGGAAATCCTCGGCAAAGAGGGCGCTTGAGCGGCGGCGGAAGATTTGCTTTTCCACCGTGCCGCGCTTCGGACACAGTGCGCGGCATGGCCACCGACCCGATGCCTCCGGCCCCATGGCAGCGCCAGTTCTGGTATGCGGCGCTGACCGCCTTGGCGGTGGTTGTGCTGGTTGGGGTCATCGCCGGGGTGATTCTCCTCGTCGTCGAGGCGGCGGCCTTCCTGCAACCGCTGCTCATTCCGATCGTGGCCGCGGTCATCCTGACCTATCTGCTCGGGCCGGTGGTGGACAAGTTCTGTTCCTTCGGCATGGGCCGGACGTGGAGCGTGCTTCTGCTTTTCCTGCTCATCGGGCTCGGTTTCACCGGCATCGGTTTGTGGGTCGGGCCGGTGCTCTGGCACCAGACCTCGCAATTCGGCGCGACTTTGCCGGAGCAGGCCTCGCGCGGGCAGGAACTGATGATGACCACACTCGAGTGGGTGCGCGGATTGCAGCAGAAGCTGCAACCGGTGCCGGTGCTGGGCGAGGACAGGACGGTGCGCGACGAATTGTGGGCGTGGGCGGCGGGCTACATCGAGGACCTGATCTCCTGGCTGCAGCAGAGTCTTCCGGGAATTCTCGGCACCATCGGCGGATTCCTGCAGCGCAGCGTCGGCGGATTTCTCGGGGTCGCCGGGGTGGCCGTGAGTCTTTTTCTCGTGCCCTTGTTCCTCTTTTTCTTCCTCAAGGACTCGGCGTCGTTCGCCAAGGAATGGCGGCAATACATCCCGCTGCCCGAATCGCCGCTGCGCAACGAGGTGGCCTCGCTGCTCGAGGAGATCAACGGCTACCTCGTGCGGTATTTCCGCGGACAATTCACGGTGAGCCTCATCGACGGGGTCCTCATCGGGGCCGCGCTTTTCGCCATGGGCCTCAACTTCGCCCTGCTCATCGGCCTGGCGGTCGGACTGCTCGCCTTGATCCCCTACGTGGGGCTGACCTTGTGCTGGATTCCGGCCGTGCTCATCGCGGTGGCGCAGTTCGGTGATTGGACCCATCCGCTCATCGTCACGGCGATCTTCATCGGGATGAGCAACCTGGAGAGCTTTTTCATCGCGCCGCGCGTCGTCGGGGATTCGGTCAGCCTGCACCCGCTGACCGTGATCTTGTCCGTCCTGATCTGGACGCTGGTGCTCGGCGTGCTGCTCGGTGCGTTGCTGGCCGTGCCCTTGACCGCGACGATCAAGGTGCTGCTGCAGCGCTACGTGTGGCACCGGCGGATGTGACCGGCGGGCCGGCCAGGCGGCCGAGCAGTTCCTCCCAGTGCTCGCGCCCGCGGAGGATTTCGATCTCCACGCGCAGGAACAGCATCGGCACCGGCGGATTGTCGATCTCGGGGAAGCGGACGGCGTCCTTTTCCGTGGTGACCAGGGCATCGAGCGAACGGCGGTCGCACCATTCGAGAAAGCGGAGGATTTCTTTTTTGGTGAAGCGGTGGTGGTCGGCAAAGGCCTTGGTGATCTCGACGATTGCCCCGAGTTCCCGCACGCCCTCCTCGAAACTCTCCGGGCGGGCGATGCCGCTCATGGCGCCGACATGGCGTCCGCGCAGGTGGTCGAGCGGGAATTTTGTCCCGGTCCGGATGTCTTCCCAGTGCCGCGGCGCGTGGTTGCATTCGATGATCGCCGCGGTGCGGTTCAAGCGGCGCAGGCGGGCGAGGAGTTTGTCGTCGGGCTCCGCTCCGCACCTGGTCACGATGATGTAGGAGGCGCGGCGCAGGTTTCCCGGCGGTTCGCGCAGGGTGCCGCGGGGGAGGAGGTGCTCGTTGCCGAACGGGGACTGACGGTCGACGAGGACGATGTCGAGGCGGTGGCGCAGGCGCTGGTATTGCAATCCGTCGTCAAGGAGCAGGAGGTCGCTGTCGAAATGACGCAGGGCATGAAGGCCGCTTTTGACGCGGTCCTTGTCGACCAGCACGCAGACCCCGGGAAGATTTTTGGCCAGCATGTGCGGTTCGTCCCCGGCGCGGCGGGAGTCGAGGAGGACTTGGTCGCCGTCCGAAACGATGCGCGGCGGGAAGAGGTCGAGGTTTTTCGAAAGACGGCTGCGCAAGCGTTGCATGAACGGACGGGGGACGCTCTTGTAGCCGCGGCTGAGAATGGCCACGCGGCGTCCGCGCAACTGCAACTCGCGGGCCAGCATTTCCGCCACGGGGGTTTTTCCGGTGCCGCCGACGGTCAGATTCCCGATGCTGACCACCGGGCATCCGAGTTCCTGGGCGCGGAGGAGACGTCGGCGGTAAAGTCCGAGCCGCGTCTGCACGGCGCGCTCGTAGAGGCGCGCGAAACCGCCGAGGACAAATTTCAGCGCGTTGGCCCGTCCGCCCTCGCGGCGTTCGAGAATGACATCGACGGCGTAGCGTTCGAAGCGTTCGAGAATGACCCTCATGGTCAGGCCTCGAGGGTCACGCCGCTGTTGTCCGCCGCGAGCACATGGACGCGTGCCTCGGGCAGCACGGACTGCAGGGCGGCGGCGACGGGCGCCGGGTCGCCGGTGGTCAGGCAGGCCACGGCCGATCCGGATCCGCTGAGGTAGCCGTCGAGCGCACCGGCCGCGGTCCCCGCTTCGATCGCGGGCCAGAGATGCGGGTTGGCCGGCGCGCGGTAGGGTTGGTGCAGCCGGTCGGACATCGAGCCGCGGAGGAGTTCGTATTGCCGCGTGGCGAAGGCGGCGGTGATCAGCGCGGTGTTGGCCGTGTTGGCCACCGCATCGGCCCGGGCCAGATCGCGCGGCAATTGGACGCGCGAGGAATCCGTGTCGACTTCGCCGGCCGGCACGAGGACGACGAAGCGGAGTTCGGGTGCGACGTCGCAGCGGAAATACAATCCGTCCGGCCGCGCCGCGGCAAACCCCCCGAACGCGGCGGGTGCGGCGTTGTCCGGATGCCCCTCGAGCCGCGCGCAGATCCGGTAGAGTTGATCCGCCCCGAGAACGCCGCCGGCCAAGGCGTTGAGCCCGTGGAGGAGACCGAGACGGACGGCCACGCTGCTGCCCAGACCCCGGGAGCGGGGGATGTCACCCTGGATCTCGAAAGCGAAGGCGAACGGGTCGGCGGGCGAAGCGTCGAAGAAGGCGCGGGCGGCCTCGTCGACCATGCGGTCGGGCCGGCCGGGCAGGCCGCGCCGGACGGTGACCCGGCTGTAGAGGGCGAGGGCCACGCCGAGGCAATCGAAGCCGGGACCGAGGTTGGCGCTGGTGGCCGGAATGCGCACCGTGATGGAGTCCATAGATCGTGTTCAAGATTGGCGCAAAGGACCGCAAGTTGCATCAGAATTCCGGACCGCGGGAGAGTTTGCTTGCCGCGGACCGGTGCGGCTGGCGAAATCACGCGTCTTCATGAGTCTTCCGCCCGATATTCTCCCGTTGGCCGCGCGCGATGCGCGGGGTCTGGCCATTGACGCCGTTGCCGCCTGCAAGTCCGGTCACTTGGGTCTGCCCTTGGGCTGCGCGGAAATCGGCGCGGTGCTTTTCGGCGCGGCCTTGCGTTACGATCCGGCCGAGCCGCGCTGGCTCAACCGCGACCGCTTTGTTCTCTCCGCCGGCCACGGCAGCATGTTCCTCTACAGCTGGCTCCATCTCGCCGGCTACGATGTGCCGCTCGAGCAGGTGAAAAACTTCCGTCAGCTCGGCAGCATCACGCCCGGTCATCCGGAGTTCGGCGAAACGCCCGGCGTGGAGTGCACCACCGGTCCGTTGGGCCAGGGCGTGGCCAACGCGGTCGGACTGGCCGTGTCGGGCAAGATGTCGGAAGCGCGTTTCAACACCGCCGAGCACCGCATTTTCGACCACCGGATTGTCTGCCTGGCCGGGGACGGATGCCTGCAGGAAGGCGTGGCCAGCGAAGCCTGCGCGTTGGCGGGGCATCTCCAGCTCGACAATCTCATCCTCGTCTATGACGCCAACAACGTAACCCTCGACGCCATGGCGCTCTTCACGCAAAGCGAGGACACCATCGCGCGTTTCAAGGCCTACGGGTGGGATGTGCAGGAAGTCGACGGGCAGAACATGGCGGAATTTTATGCCGCCTACGAAAAAGCCAAGTCGGCCAAGGGCAAGCCGCAGCTCATCGTGGCCAAGACGCTCATCGGCAAGGGTATCCCCGAAGTGGCCGGCACAAGCAAAGCGCACGGTGAGGGCGGCGTGAAATTCGCCGACGCGGCGCGTCAGGGACTCGGTCTGCCGGAGGAAAAATTCCACGTGTCCCCCGAAGTCCGCGCCTACTTTGCGCAGCACGCCCAAGACCTCGGCGCGGCCTGCGCCGCATGGCACAAACGTTTCGACGCCTGGCGCGAGGCCAACCGGGATCTGGCCGCGGAGTTGGACACCGCGCTGGCCAAAAACTATCCCGATCTTCTCGAGGTCATTCCGCCTTACCCCGCGGACGCACCCGACATCGCAACGCGCAAGGCGGGCAGCGACGTCCTGCAGCATGTGGCCCGCGCCATGCCGTTGCTGGTCAGCGGCAGTGCCGACCTGCACGGCTCGACCTTGAACTACATCGTGGACGGCGGGGACTTCGACGCCCGCAATCATGCCGGACGCAACATCCGCTTCGGCATCCGCGAGCACGGCATGGCGGGCATTCTCAACGGGCTTGCTTATGACGGCATCTTCCACGCGAGCGGCGCGACTTTCCTCGTCTTCAGCGATTACTGCCGTCCGTCCATGCGCATCGCCGCCTTGTCCCATCTGCCGGTCGTCTACATTTTCACCCACGACTCGGTCGGGGTCGGCGAGGACGGCCCGACCCACCAACCGGTCGAAACCGTGGCCGCCCTCCGGGCCATCCCGAACCTTGATGTCATCCGTCCCGCGGATCCGGCCGAGACAGCGGGTGCGTTTGCCGCCGCCTTCGACCGCAAAGACGGCCCGACATTGCTCGCGCTCTCCCGTCAGGCCCTGCCGACCTTGCGCCAGATCCCCGAGGAAGAGGCGCGACGGGGGACGCTGTGCGGCGGCTACATCGCCCGCCGGGAAACGGCGCCGCTGGCTTTGATCCTGCTGGCCACGGGGAGCGAATTGCATCTCGCCATGCAAGCGGCGGAAAAGCTCGGTCCGTCGGTGCGTGTCGTTTCGCTCCCGTGCTTCGAGCGTTTCGAGCGCCAGCCCGCGGCCTACCGCGACGCGGTCCTGCCACCGGATTGTGCGCGTCGCCTTTCCATCGAGGCGGGAGTGACGCAGCCGTGGTATCGCTACGTGGGGCGCCGCGGACACGCCATCGGTATCGACCGTTTCGGCCTGAGCGCGCCGGGCGGCACGGTTTTGCAGGCGCTGGGGATCAGCGTCGATGCCTTGGTCGAGGAAGGCCGGGCGCTGCTCGCGGGGGCATGAAGTCTTCTTGCGCCGCGGCGTGGATGACGGCTCTCGTCATCCTGACAGGCGTGGCGCGCGGCGAGGCTCCGATGAAGACGGAAGAATTCGTCCCCGACTGGGCAAAGGACGCCGTATGGTATCAGATCTTCCCGGAGCGCTTCCGCAACGGGGATCCGTCCAACGACCCGACCAAGGACGACATCGCCGGGGCCTATCCCGACGCTCCCGGACTGCCTTGGCGCGTGCATCCGTGGACGTCGGACTGGTATGCGCGGCAGGATTACGAGCAGGACGCGCCATTGCCTTTCCATGAACTCGTCCAGCGTCGCCGCTACGGCGGGGACCTGCAGGGCATTATCGACCGGCTTGATTACCTGCAGGACCTCGGGATCACGGCGATTTACCTCAACCCGGTCTTCGACTCGCCATCGTCGCACAAATACGACGGCATCAGCTACCATCACATCGATCCGAATTTCGGTCCGGATCCGGCCGGGGACCGCGCGCTCATGGCCGCCGAGAATCCGGGCGACCCGTCCACCTGGGTCTGGACCTCGGCCGACAAGTTGGCGCTCGAACTGGTCAAGCAATGCCACGCGCGGGGCATGCGCGTGATTTTCGACGGGGTGTTCAACCACATGGGTGCGCGTAGTTGGCCTTTCCGCGACGTGCTCGAAAGGCAGGCCGATTCGCCCTATGCCGACTGGTTCACGGTCAAAGCGTGGCGTGATGAAGCGAAGGGTGTCGAATTCGACTACGAGGGCTGGTTCGGCCACAAGACGCTGCCGGAATTCCGCGAGGACGAGGAGGGGATCGTGGCCGGTCCGCGCGACTACATTTTCGCGGCGACGCGGCGGTGGATGGACCCGGACGGCGACGGCGATCCTTCCGACGGCATCGACGGCTGGCGGCTCGACGTGGCGTTCTGCGTGGCCCATCCGTTCTGGAAGAAGTGGCGGAAGGTGGTCAAAGGGGTGAATCCCGAGGCCTACATCACGGCCGAGTTGATCGATCCGGTGCCGAAGCTGAAGCCTTATCTCGAGGGTGACGAGTTCGATGCGGTGATGAATTACAATTTCGCTTTCGCCTGCTCGGATTATTTCGCGGACGAGAAGACGCGCATCCGCACGACCGAATTCGACCGCCGCCTGCGCGAGTTGCGCGAAGCTTTCCCCCCGGGGGTGGCCGAGGTGCAGCAGAATTTGTTCGGCAGCCATGACACCGACCGCATCGGTTCGCACATCGTCAACCGGGACCGCGAACACGCCGGCAACTGGGGAGCCTACTTCAATTTCTCCAAGGTCGAGAATGGACAATACGACCCGCGCAAACCGACGGCGGAGGAACTGGAGTCGCAGAAACTTTTCGCCGTTTTCCAGATGACCTATGTCGGGGCGCCGATGATTTACTACGGCGACGAGGTGGGGATGTGGGGCGCGAACGATCCGGACTGCCGCAAGCCCATGGTGTGGGAAGATCTGGACTACGAGGACGAGGCGACGTTGCCGGACGGTTCGAGCAAGGAGTCTCCGGACAAGGTCGGAGTCAACGAGGTGCTGCGGGCGCACTACCGGAAGTTGACCGGTTTGCGGCGCGATCTCCCGGCGCTGCGTCGCGGGTCCTTCGAGACCGTCCTTGTCGATGACGAGCGGCAACTTTACGGATTCCGCCGCCGACTGGGAACCGAAGAGGTTCTCGTGGTGCTGAACAATTCCGCCGAACCGCAGGAAGTGCCGGTCGAGGCCGACGGGGCGTGGGAAGACCGGTGGAACGGCGGACAGATGGCCTCCTCCGCGGGGCGCCTGGAACTTTCTTTGCCCCCGCGGGGCGCCTGCATTCTGGTGCGGCGCGATTAGAACACGAACGGGATACCCTGCGCTTCGAAAGCGGCTTTCTCTTCGGCGAGGTAGCGGGCGGCCAGATTGCGGAATCCGCCTTCGGCGCGGAACTTGTCGAGGAAGGCGTTCACCTCGGCGAGCAACGCCGTGTCGGACGGCCGCAGGGCGATGGCCCATGATTCTTTTTGCAGCGGGGCGAGCAGGGCGCGGACCTTGCCGGGGTGACGCTTGGCGTTCTGGAAGACGGACATCTGGTCGTAGATGAAGGCATCGGCTTTGCCTTGAGTGACCTCGAGCACGCAGGCGTTTTCTTTCTCCAGGGTGAGGATAGAGGCCTTTTGCACGTTGGCGCGGGCGAACACTTCGCCGGTGGTGCCCTGGCGCACCACGATGGTGCGTCCGGGTTGGTCGAGCGACGCCAGGTCCGGCGCCGTGCTCGCGTCGGGCACGAGGGCGGCGAGGCCGGTGGTGAGATAAGGCTTGGAGAACGCGACCGCCCGGGCCCGCTCGGCGGTGGCGGTCATGGAGGAAATGATCAGGTCGATTTTGCCGGACTGCAGCGCGGGGATGAGTCCGGTGAAGGGCATGTTCTCGATCTGCACGGGACGCCCGAGGGCGGCCCCGAGGGCCCCGGCGAGGTCCACACTGATCCCGGCCGGGCGTCCGTCCGGACCGATCGTCTCGAACGGTGGGTAAGACAGATCCATGCCAACCCGCACCGGGGCCGGTTCGGCGCGGAGCAGGACGGCGGAGAGGCCAAGAAAAAGGATCCAGCGCGTCATGATGACCGGCATGGGACCACCGGGGCGCGGCAGCGTCAACAACAGCGTTTGGGCTGGCCACCGGGGCGGACAAGCGGCAAAAAACCATTTCCATGCTACAAGAATTCAAAACCTTCATCGCCAAAGGCAATGCCATCGACCTCGCCGTGGGTGTGGTCATCGGTGCGGCCTTCGGGAAAATTGTCTCCTCCATTGTCGACGACATCATCATGCCGCCGCTGGGCCTGCTCCTCGGCAAAGTCGACTTCAGCCAGTTGTTCGTCAGTCTCGACGGCAAGAGTTATCCGACCCTGGCCGCCGCGCAGGAAGCCGCTGCGCCGACGCTGAACTACGGCAACTTCATCACCGTGCTCATCCAGTTCATCATCATCGCTTGGGCCATCTTCCTCGTGGTCAAAGCGATCAACACGCTCAAGAAGGGCGAAGAGGCGGCCCCGGCCGCCCCGTCCGACGAGGTCAAGCTCCTCACCGAGATCCGCGACAGCCTCAAGCAGCGTTCCTAGGCGGGAAGGGCAAAGCCGGTCACGCGCAGCGGTTCGTCCTCGCCCGCTGCGACCACCTCGACGCCCTGGAAGGCGTCGAGGGCGGCGCGGACCACGGACACCGCGAGTTCGGGTTCGTTGCAGTCGCGGCTCAAGTGGCCCAGCACGACTTGGCGCAGGGCACCGGTGGCTGCGCGGGCCGCCAGTTCGGCGGCGTTGCGATTCGACAAGTGGCCGTGGGGAGAGCGGATGCGCTGTTTGATCGAAAACGGCCGCCGTGTGTCGCGCTGGAGGAGGTCTTCGTCGTGGTTGGCTTCGATGAAGAGGCAATTGACGCCCGTGGCGTGGTGCACGACCGAGTGGTTGACGTGGCCGAGGTCGGTGACGATGGCCACGGCGGCGCCGGAGGAGCGGATGGTGAAGCCGACCGGATCGGCGGCGTCGTGCGGCACGGAGAAGGCGGTGACCTCGAGCGACCCCACGGCAAACGTGGTGCCCGACCCGAAAATCCGCCAGGCGGCGCCCCCATTGCGCGGGTCCTGTCCGCGCACTTCCTCCGCGGTCAGGCGCGTGGCATAGACCGGACATTGCAACGTCCGCAGCAAGGCCGGAAGGCCCCCGGCGTGGTCGCCATGTTCGTGGGTGAGGAGAACGGCTTCGATCCGTCCGGGATCCAATCCGGAGGCCGCGAGGCGGGCCATCATTTTGCGCGGACCCAGGCCCGCGTCGATCAGCACCATGGTGTCGCCCGAGCGGAGAACCGCGGCATTCCCGCTACTGCCGCTGCCGAGCACGATGAGTTCCACGGGGCGGATGCTAACGGGGAAGCGGCGGCACGGCAAATGTCCGCTCTTTCCGGGTTCGCCAAACGGCGCGGCACGGTCTAATTTCCTGTGCCGTGCAGGAATACCATCGTTTGCTCGAACAGGTGCTGAGCCACGGCAAGCCGCGCACGGACCGCACCGGCACGGGAACCATCGGGATCTTCGGGGCGCAGGCGCGATTCGATCTGCGGGACACGTTTCCCGTGGTCACGACCAAGAAGCTGCACCTGCGCTCGATCATCCATGAGCTGCTCTGGTTTCTCCGCGGCGAGACCAATGTCGCCTATTTGCACGAGCACGGAGTGACCATCTGGGACGAGTGGGCCGGCCCGGACGGTGACCTCGGACCGATTTACGGAGCCCAGTGGCGCAGTTGGCGCGGGGCCGACGGGCGCACGGTCGACCAGATCGCCGAGGCGGTGCGCCTCATCCGCGAGCAACCGGACAGCCGCCGCATCATCGTCTCGGCCTGGAATCCCTCCGATTTGCCGCGCATGGCCCTGCCGGCCTGCCACGCGCTTTTCCAATTCCACGTGGCGGATGGCGAGCTGAGTTGCCAGTTGTACCAGCGCAGCGCGGACCTCTTTCTCGGCGTGCCCTTCAACATCGCGTCATACGCCCTGCTCACGCGGATGATGGCGCAGGTGACCGGTCTGCGTCCGGGCGAATTCATCCACACCTTCGGCGACCTGCATCTTTACTCGAACCATCTCGACCAGGCCCGCGAGCAATTGCGCCGCGAACCGCGTCCGTTGCCCCGCATGAAGCTCAACCCGGCGCGCGAGCGGTTGGAGGACTTCGTTTACGAGGATTTTGTCCTCGAGGGTTACGATCCGCATCCGGCGATCAAGGCGCCGGTCGCGGTATGATCGCCGTCGCGGCCATGGCGGCCAACCGCGTGATCGGCGACCGCGGCAAAATCCCGTGGCATCTGCCGGAGGACCTGCGGTGGTTCAAGGAGTTGACCATGGGCGGGACGTTGTTGATGGGGCGGGTCACTTTCGATTCGATCGGGAAGCCGTTGCCCGGACGGGAGACGGTCGTGATGAGCCGTCAGGACGGGCTGGAAATTGCCGGGGTGCGGGTCATCCGGGACTTGAGCGGTCTGGCCGGATTGTCCCTGCCGGGGGAGGTCTTTGTCGTGGGCGGATCGGAAGTCTACCGCGTGGCGCTGCCCTACTGCCGCGACCTTTATCTCACCGAATTGCCGCGCGCGGCGGAGGGCGACCGGAAGTTTCCCCTGTTCGAGGAAATTTTCCGCTTTTCGGCCGTGTTGCGCGAAACGCCGGAGATGCGCATCGTGCATTACGTGAATGACGAGGTCCGCCCGTTGCCGCGCACGCGCCTCGAGGCGCCGCCCTGATCAGCGGGCCGGCGGGGCGCCTCCGCTCCGGTAGGAATCTTTATACCAAAGGACGCCGTGGCGGCGGACATTGGAGAGAATGGCGCGCAGGTTGGCGGCGGCTTCGCGGTCGTTGATCAGCATGGGGAGGGGACCCGGGCCGCTGCGGGCGGAGGAGATAAATTTGCGCGCATCCCCGGCCACGGCTTCGAGGTCCTTGGTCGCTTTGCTGATCTCCTTGCCGGCTCCGGTGAATCCCTCGCTGCCTTTTTTGAGGTTGGCAAAGGTCGCGCGCAGATCCTCGAGCGACTCCTTGCTCAGGGCCGTCTCGTTGAGGCGATCGAGGGCCGTGTTCAGGGTGGTCACCGCCTTGCGCACGTCGGCCAGCATTTCTTGTCCGTCCCGGGTAAGGTCCTCGAACCCGGTTTCGCGCAGGCCTTGGACAACCGAGCCCGGTTCGAGACGCGTTTGCAGGTCGGCCTTGGGATCGACGATCACGTCGACGAAGCGGTTGCCGAG
>CAZEYV010000127.1:0-6528 GCA_964516705.1 uncultured Chthoniobacter sp. | reverse complement strand
GCGGTTCGGCGTGACTTCCAACTCCAGCACAGTGTCGGGCGGGAACAATTCCTTCACCGGTTGGCCCACGGGTGCATCGGCGGACAAAATCAGCAGTCCCTCGGCATCCTCGGCCAAGGCGAGTTCCTTGGCGCTGCACATCATGCCGTCGGAAGTCACCCCGCGCAGCTTGCCCGCCTTGATCTTGAAATCCGGACCCAACACAGCGCCGGGCAAGGCCAGCGGGACTTTGTCGCCGACCTTGTAATTTTTCGCGCCGCAGACGATTTGCCGCGATTGTCCGGAGCCGTCATCGACTTGGCAGACACTCAGGCGGTCGGCATTCGGGTGCTGCTCGCTCGAAAGGATTTGCGCCACCACGATTTTGTCGGGCACCTGACCGCGCGCCTCGCGCCCGATCACCTCGGTGCCGCCATGGGTCAGGGCCTCGGCTAAAGCGTCGGCCGATTCCGGCAGCGCCACGTAATCCTTCAGCCACTCGAGAGAAATTTTCATGACGGAAATTGGGAAAGAAACCGCTGGTCGTTTTCCACGAACATGCGGATGTCCGGCACGCCGTAGAGAATCATGGCCAGACGCTCAAGGCCGAAGCCGAAGGCGAAGCCGGTCACTTTGTCCGGATCGAAGGCTTTGTCTCCACGCCGTTCGTTGATCTGCGCGAAGACCGCCGGATCGACCATGCCGCACCCGGCCAGTTCAAGCCACCGCTCGCCGCCATCCAGCGCGGCGGCACGCACGTCGATTTCGTAGCTCGGCTCGGTGAAGGGGAAAAAGTGCGGACGAAACCGCACCTTCGCATCGGAGCCGAACAATTCGCGGAAGAAGTATTCCAGCGTCCCTTTGAGGTCGCCCAAGGTGACGCCTTCATCGACGTAGAGCCCCTCCATTTGGGTGAACTGCGCCAGATGCGTGGCGTCGACTTCGTCCCGCCGGTAAGCCGCACCCGGCGCGATGATGCGGATCGGCGGGGTCTGGTTTTCCATCGTGCGGATCTGCACGCTCGAGGTGTGCGTGCGCAGGAGGCGTCCGTCGGGCAGATAAAATGTGTCCTGCTCGTTGCGCGCCGGATGATCAGGCGGGGTGTTGAGCGCATCGAAACAATGCCATTCGGTTTCGATGTCCGGTCCTTCGGCCAAGGCGAAACCCATGCGGCGGAAAATTTCCACCGCACGGCGCTGCAGATGCTGCAACGGGTGAAGACTGCCCACCGCGCGCGCCCGGCCCGGCAAGGTCGGATCGATCTGCGCGAGTTCGGCTTCCTCCGCCGCGGACGACAGTTCCGCCGTGCGCGCGTCCAGCGCGCCGGTGATGGCCGTGCGCACCTCATGGAGCAGCTTGCCGATTTCCGGACGATCCTCCTTGGCAATATGCCGCATCGCCTCGCCCGCTTGGGTAAGGCGCCCCGACCGCCCCGTGATGGCGACACGGACTTGCTCGAGGGCGGACAAATCCGCCGCGGCGGCAATGTCGCGCAGCGCATCCCCGCGCAGGGCGTTCAGTTCCTCACGCATGATGGCAGCATTGTAGCCGCGACAGTCTCTGCCGCGCCAGCCTTCCGACAACGCGGCGACCAATCGCCGCGGCTACAGCAGAATCAAGCCGCCTTCAGCGCCGCCGCACCACGGGCCACGATCTGTTTGAACGTGTCCTCGTCGGCCACGGCCAGATCGGCCAGCATTTTGCGGTTGATGGCGATGGACGCCTTTTTCAGGCCCTCCATCAAGCGGCTGTAGGTGATCCCCTCGGCGCGGCACGCGGCATTGATGCGCGTGATCCACAGTCCGCGGAAGTTCCGTTTGCGCGTCTTGCGATCGCGGGTCGCCCAAACCTGGGCTTTCATCCGCGCGTCTTTGGCGTAACGGAAGAGTTTGCTGCGACGGCCGCGGTAACCCTTGGCCTTCGACACCATCGTTTTGCGCCGCTCACGACTGGCCGGCGCGTTTGTTGCTCTTGGCATTTATTGTCCCGCCTTGCGGCGGTCTCCTCGGGACGGATCGTTTCGTTGTTCGGCCCCGCACCTCACCCATCCCGTGAGCCCCGATTCGCGGAGCCAGGTGCGTCGGCCGGCGTCAATTTTCAGCCAAACGGCAGGTTCTCTTTGATGCGGGCCACGTCGGTCACGTCCACCAGGACGTTCTTGGCGAGCTGGCGCTTGCGCTTGGCGCTTTTCGACGACAACAAGTGGCGTCGCGAAGCTTGGGCGCGGAGGACCTTGCCGGTCGCGGTGACCTTGAATCGCTTGGCCACTGCTTTCTTTGTTTTTCTGCGTGCTACCGGTTTCGGCATAAGGGGCGGAACAGTATCGGGCCGCCCGCCGGAGGGCAAGCCTTTCCTACTCCATCCAGTTGAGGATGTTGAAATTGGCACTGACCATCACCGTGACAATAGTGGCCACCGTGAGCAGGCCCACCGCCGCGCCGGTGGCGGCGAGGATGATCAGGTTGCGGATGAAACGATCTTCGGGATCTTGGGTGACCATTGGAATCATCTAGCAGGCACCGCGGCGAAAGCCAACACTGTAGAGCCGTCGCTAAACCAAAACCCTGCGGGGCACCGCCTCGACCGGCACGCCCCTGAGGTCCGGCATCTGCTGCTCGCGGATCGCCCGGAAAATGGCCTCGCCGGTGGCCGGTGACGCCAACCGCACTTGCCGTCCGCCCGGACCGAACGCAGCCACCGCGTCGCGGACCGCTTCCCGCACCGAGATGGCCAGCATGAAGGGCGGCTCGCCAACCGCCTTGCTCCGTCCGATCGTCTGCTTCGGATTCGGCGCGTCCTCCAACAGGCGCACGCGAAAATCCCGCGGCATGTCACCCACGGCGGGAATTTTGTAGGTGTCCGGCGAATGGGTGAGCAACTTGCCCTCGCGGTTCCAGACAAGTTCCTCCGCGGTCAACCAACCCACGCCTTGGACGAAACCGCCTTCGATTTGTCCGCGGTTGATCCCCTCGTTGATCGACTGTCCGCAGTCGTGGAGAATATCGCCCCGCCGCACGTGCATCTCGCCGGTGAAACCGTCGACTTCCACCTCGCTGACCGCCGCGCCGACGGCGAAATAATAGAACGGATGCCCCTTCCCCGCGGCGCGGTCCCAGTGGATCTCCGGCGTGCGGTAGTAACCCGTCGCGGCCAGACTCACGCGTTGCATCCACGCTTTCTGGGCGACGTCGCGGAACTCGAGAGACTCGGCCGGATGCTTCGCGGGGAAGACGCGTCCTTCGCGGAACTCGACGTCGTCCGCCCCGCAGGTCCGGCCGAGCTTGGAAGAAAGCATTTCGGCCGCGACCGGACGCAGCCGCGCGATGATTTGCTCGCACGCGTCCTGCACCGCCATGCCGTTCATGTCCGTGCCGCTCGAAGCGGCGGTGGCCGACGTGTTCGGGACTTTGTCCGTCGCGGTGGACATGACGCGGATCTTCTCCGCGGGAAGACCCAGGACCCGGGCCGCGATGGCCGTCATGTTGGTATTAATCCCCTGCCCCATCTCGGTGCCACCGTGGTTCACCTGGACGGAACCGTCCGTGTAAACCAAGACCAGCGCCCCGGCTTGGTTCAGCATGGTGTTGGTGAAGGAAATGCCGAACTTGACCGGGGTCATGGCCAGCCCGCGCTTGCGGTGCGGATGGGCCGCATTCCACGCCGCGATCTCCGCCCGGCGAGCGGATAAATCCGACGCCCCGCGCAAATCGTGCCAGACCTGCTGGATGCGGTTGTCCTCGATTTCCTGACCGTAGTGCGTGGTGTTGGTCTCGCCGCGGCCGTGGTAGAGATTGCGCTCCCGCACTGTCTCGGGCGGCAGCCCCAGCTGCCGGGCCACGCGGTCGATGATTTCCTCGATGATCAGCATGCCCTGCGGACCGCCGAACCCGCGAAACGCGGTATTCGAAGCCAGGTTGGTCTTCACCACCTGACCGCGCAACTCGACATTCGGGATGTAATAGCAGTTGTCCGTGTGGAACATGGCGCGGTCGGTCACCGGCATGGACAAATCCAACGCCCAACCGCCGTTCGAGTAGTGCGCCGATTTCAAGGCGAGTAAGCGGCCTTCATTGTCATAGCCGACGGTGAACTTGGCGAGGAACGGGTGACGTTTTCCCGTCAGCATCATGTCCTGGTCACGGTTGAACCGCATGCGCGCGGGACGTCCGGTCACCTGCGCGGCCAAGGCGGCCAGCGCCGCCGGCGTGGCGGCCTGCGTCTCCTTGCCCCCGAAGCCACCCCCCATCCGCGGCACGGTGACCACCACCTTGTTCGCCGGGATCCCCAAAACGTGCGCCACCCCGTGCTGCACTTCGGTCGGATGCTGGGTCGAACTGGTCACGTGGACCGTCCCGTCTTCACCCGGTTCGGCGTAGGCGGCCTGCATCTCGAGATAAAAGTGGTCCTGACCGCCGAGGGAGAAGGTCCCTTCCAGAAGATGAGGCGCGGTGGCCAGTGCCGCATCGACATCGCAGCGGCGCATGAAATTCGGTTCGCTGTGGAAACTCTGCGCCGCGATCCCCTGCTCAATGGTCAGCACCGGTTCCAGCACCTCGTAGCTGGCGACGATCTTCTCCGCCGCCGCCCGGCACTGATCGGCCGTGTTGCCGACCACCACGGCAACAATATGCCCGTGGAACTGCGCCACCTTTGCGGCCAGCAGCTCCTCATCCTTGCGCACCGCACCGACATCATTAATCCCGGGAACATCAGCCGCCGTGAGCACAGCATGAATGCCGGGCATCTTCCGCGCGGCGGAAACATCCAACTTTTTGATCTTGGCGTGGGCATGCGGCGAGTGCACCGGCCAGACCTCGAGGGCCCGCCCGCCACGCAGGGCGATGTCATCGGTGTAAAGCGCCTCGCCGGTGACATGCTTGGCCGCACTTTCGTGGGGCAGCGGACGGTCGGCCGGGACGACCGGCTCGGGCAACGGTGCAGTGTCCTCGGACCACGCGGGTTCGCGGTAAAATTTCTCGAGCAGGCTGACAATCAATCCCGCCCGGTAGTCGGCGCTGCCGCGCGCATCGCTGATCGGTTGGAATTCCTTGGCCAGCACCGCACAGGCCCCGGCCACCGTTTCCTCGCTCCACACCTTGCCGCGGAGAAATTTTTCGGTGCGCAAGGCCCGTGCCGGAGTGGCCGCCACGCCACCGAAAGCCAAACGGGCTTCGGTTACGACATTCTTGCGGTCGGTCTCCAGCTGAAAAGCGGCGGACACCGTGCTGATGTCCATCTCGCGCCGCTTGGAAACTTTGAACCACTCACGGCGGCGCGTCATGCCTTTCGGCGGTCCACCCGCATCGACTGTCACCTCGAGCAGGATTTCATCCGGCTTGAGCGCCGTCTGGCGGTAGCCGGTGAAAAAATCCGCCATCGGGACCGTGCGCTTGCCCCGCGGCGAAGCGAGCACGACGTCCGCGTCCAAGGCGAGCAAGATGGGCGCGGAATCGCCGATGGGCGAAGCCGTGACCAAATTCCCCCCCAGCGTGGCGCGGTTGCGGATCTGGCGCGCGCCGAAGACCCAGAGCATCTTGGCCCACATGGGAAAATCTTCCGCGATGGCCTCGCCCAGTTGCGTCAAGGTCACCGCTCCGCCGATCCGCCAGCAGTTTTTCTTTTTCTCGAGGCGCCGCAGTTCCGGCACCGACTCGAGCGAAATCAGAGCGGGGAACTTTTTGAAACGCTTGCTGATTTCCAATCCCAACTCGGTCGCCCCCGCGATGAGACGAGCCTCGGGGTGCTTTTTGCGCAGGCGGAACAAGTCTTTCAAAGAATCCGGACGGAAAAACTTCGCCTCGCCGCCTTTGTAATCCGCCGCCGCGGGGACCGGGTCCGCCTTTTTCAACCGCCGCCCGAATTCGTCCTTCGCCGCATTCTCCGCCGCTTCCCATGATTCCAGCGCGGCCTGCCGGATTGGACGATACCCCGTGCAGCGGCAAAGGTTTCCGCAGAGCTGGTCGTTCAGCTGCCAATCACGATCGAGGTCCTTGCGGTAATACCCCTCGAACATCGACATGATGATCCCCGGCGTGCAGTAGCCGCATTGCGAGCCGTGGTTGGCCACCATGCATTGCTGGACCGGGTGCAGCTTCCCGTTGCCGAGCCCCTCGACCGTGACAATTTCCCGCCCCTGGACCAGCGCGAGCGGGGTCAGGCAGCTGTTGAAGGACCGCCAGACCGGACGCCCCTGCGCATCGGCCTCGATCATTGCCACCGAACACGCCCCGCAGTCGCCCTCCGCGCACCCCTCTTTCGACCCGGTGCGCCCCGAAGACCGCAACCAGTCGAGCAGCGGTGTGTTCGGCGACACGTCCACCAGACGGATCGCCTCGCCGTTGAGGGTAAACTCCAGGGTCTTGTTCATCGTGCGGGAAACTGAAATTGCTCCTCCTGACGGACAGAGTCCAGCCGGATACACCGAAAAACTTGCACCCGCGCAGGGGTCCGTTATGGTTGCCATCTACGCTCGGGTGGTGAAATGGCAGACACGTACGTTTGAGGGGCGTATGCCGCAAGGCATGGGGGTTCAAGTCCCCCCCCGAGCAC
>CAZEYV010000126.1:0-3182 GCA_964516705.1 uncultured Chthoniobacter sp. | reverse complement strand
CTTTTGGTGTTTGGTATAAATACTGCTTTCTTCCGGAGGCATTGAGTTGGGCTGATGTCAGTCAGGCAAACTCTTATCCTGCCTCTTATTTGCCTGCGGACTAACGTCCTCGGCCGTTTGATCGCCACGGCGACCTATCTCGCCAAGCCTCGGTTCGAAGACTCGGCTGCGTTAATCGGTGGCCCTCTGTGCTTCCCGGCACGGCAAGACTACGGCAGCAGACCGGCGGTGCGCATGGTCGCAACGATCGCCTCGACCGATTCGGCCGTGCTTTGCCCGTCGGTGTGGACGGTGGCGTCGTAATCGAGGTTGTGCGAATGACACAGCTCGTTGCTGCGGCGGGCGAGGCCGAGGGGGCGGCCCTCGAAGCCGCCATCACCACGGGAAGATTCGCGCCGCTCCAACTCGGCCACGGAGCAGAAAACACCGACGAAGAAAACGCGGGCGCCGGAATCGCGGAAAATCTCGAGGACATCCTCTTTCCATTCTCCGTCTTGCAGGAAGTGGTCGATGATAAGATTCGTCCCTAGCTCGAGATGTTTTCCCCAGCTCCGGTGCATGCCGGCCAGCAGTTTGCGGCCGTGCCGGCTGAAGACCAGCCGCAGCCGGGGACTTCCCCCGTGCGGGCCCGGCTTGTCGCTTTCGTCGATGTATTCCCAACCGGCCCGTCCGTCGTGGGACTGGCGGGAAACCAGACGTGAAAGATCTCCGCCTCGCAACTTGACAAAGCTGACGGGGTAAAGTTTGTCCGATATCAAGCCGCCGATGTCATCGGACGCGACGCGGGTGAAGGCGGCGTCGGTATTGCCATCGGCGAGTTCGATGAGGCGGTCCTGCAACGCGCGGCAGAGGGTCGACTTGCCGGAGGAACTCGGGCCGTTGACCAGAATCGCTATCGGCGCAGCGGGGTCAACCTCCTCAGGCTCGCTACTTAGGCCAGCAACGGGGCAGCTCATAACTCGGGTATCCTGATCAGGGCTTTGCCTCCGTGGGCGCCTCGATCTCGTGGCAGACGCCGAGCACGCCCAAGACCTTGCCGTCCTTGTCGACCCACGGTGTCTTCAGCGTCTCGACGTAGACTTTCTTTCCGTCGGGGTAGACGAGCCATTCCTTGTTCCGGGTGGCCTTGCCGCTGGCCAGCATTGCTTTGTCGTAGGACTGGAAAGATTTGCCTATTTCCTCGGGGAAGAGGTCGAGGTCGGTCTTGCCGATGAGCTGGTCGAGCGGTTTGCCCGCCAGGGCGGCCCACGCGGTGTTGCCGCCGCGGTAAACGCCTTCGGTGTCTTTGTAGAAAATGATGTCCGGGATGGAGTTCATCGCGGAGGTGATGTTGTCCAGTTCTCCAGCCGCGGTGTCGGCGGCGGGTGACAGCTGCGCGGTGGTGACGAGGGCCGCGGCGATTGCGGCGGCGAGGACGGTATTTTTCACGGATTTATGGGTTGGGGATAGGGAATAAATTCCAACGTGGGTCTGCCAACAGTTGTTGTCGAGGGGCAAAGGCCGGTCCTTGCCAGCTTTCGGTGCTGTGCGCTGCGCCGGGTCCTGTGATAAGGTTCGGTTTCCAATGTCCGACAAAGTCATCATTTTCGACACCACGCTGCGCGACGGGGAGCAATGCCCCGGGGCGTCGATGAACTTGCGTGAGAAAATGGAAGTCGCGCGCCAGCTCGAGCGGCTCAATGTCGATGTCATCGAGGCCGGCTTCCCCGTGATCAGCGAGGGCGACTTCGAAGCGGTGCAGCGGATCGCGACCGAGGTGAGGGGGCCGATCATTGCCGGGTTGGCCCGTTGCGTGACCAAGGACATCGAGGCCGCGGCGGCGGCGGTCAAGCCGGCCGGCGAACGCGGACGCATCCACGTTTTCCTTGCCACCTCGAAAATCCACCGCGAGCACAAATTGAAAAAGGCGCACGAGGAAATCCTGCGCCTCGCCGCCGACGGCACCAGGCTGGCCAAGTCGCATTGCAAGGATGTCGAATTTTCTCCGGAGGACGCTTCGCGCACCGAGCCGGAATTTTTGGCGCAGGTCGTCGAGACGGTCATCGCGGCGGGCGCGACCACGGTCAACATTCCCGACACGGTCGGCTTCGCCGTGCCTGAGGAATACGCCGCGCTGATCAGATATTTGAAAGACAATGTCCGCAACATCGACGACGCCATCATCAGCGTGCATTGCCACAACGATCTCGGCCTTGCCGTGGCCAATTCGCTGGCCGCCGTGCAGGCCGGGGCGCGACAGGTGGAAGGCACGATCAACGGGATCGGCGAACGCGCCGGCAACGCCGCGCTGGAAGAAGTGATCATGGCGCTGAAAACGCGGGCCGATTTCTTCGGCAAGCTGCACACCGATGTGCACACGCGGGAAATTTTGAAAACCTCGCGCATTGTCAGCCGGATGAGCGGGCTGCACGTGCAGCGGAGCAAGGCCATCGTGGGCGAGAACGCCTTCGCCCACAGCTCGGGGATCCATCAAGACGGCATGCTCAAGATGCGCGAGACCTACGAGATCATGGATCCGGTCGAGGTGGGTTGGGGCGGCACCGAGTTGCCCCTGACCAAGCACAGCGGACGCCACGCCATGGCCGCGCGCCTCGAGCATCTCGGGTTCAAATTGAGCGATGCGGAAATCGGCGCGGTCTTCATCCGCTTCAAGGAAATCGGGGACAAAAAGAAATTCGTCTATGACGACGATTTGTCGGCCTTGGTCGATGATTCGATGATGCCGCAGGACGAGGGATGGCAGTTGCAGACTCTCGAAGTCGCCGTCGTCTCGGGCAAGAAACCGCACGCCAAAGTCTCCCTCGTGCGCGAGGGAGCGACCAAGGAAGCCGAAGCCGACGGCAACGGCGCGGTCGATGCCGCCATGCGCGCCATCGATGCGGTGGTCGGTCGCTCGGGCAATCTTCTCGAATACAATGTGCAGGCCGTCACGCAGGGCCACGATGCCTTGGGTGAAGTGACGCTGAAGGTGGATTTCGGCGACGGACGTCTCATCACCGGCAAAGGTGCCAGCACCGATGTGGTCGAGGCCAGCGCGCGGGCTTACTTGAACGCGATCAACCGCACGTTCATCCGCCGCGAGCTGGGCGAGCAGGCGGAGGGGATTTGAAGAGAGTTGAGGGTTGAGGGTTTGGGGTAGGGACGAGCGGCTCGCTCGTCCGTTGGAGGGAGCGGACGAGCGA
>CAZEYV010000125.1:0-3126 GCA_964516705.1 uncultured Chthoniobacter sp. | reverse complement strand
GGCGAGGATCGCGGTCGATTTCACCACGAAGCCCACGCGGTAGACGGTGATCCCCGCGCCGGCGTCGAGAAAGTGGGTCAGCAGCAAGCCGGCGAGGATCGGTGCGATGGCCGCGGCCAGCGAGGTGAGGGCTAGGTGGAGGCTGACCCCGGTGACTTTGGCCGAGGCGGGGACCAATTTGAGCAGGAAATTGAAGCTGGCCGCGAAGTAGGCCACGCTGACAAATCCGCCGGCCAGCCACATCGGGTAGAGCAACCAGACGTTTCCCCGGTCGAGGATCGCCCAGAGGTAGTTCACCAGCTCCCAGAGGACCAGACCGATGACCAGCACGGGCAGGCACCCGTGTTTGTCGACCTCGTTGCCCCACAACCACCATCCGAAAATGCCCGAGCCGGTGGCGAGGATGACCAGAATGGTGAACGTGCCCGGCGCGATCCCGAGTTCCTCGAAGCTGAACACCGGCACGAACGGTCCGGCGAAGGCCATCCAGAAACTGGTCCACGCCGCGAAGACGATGAAGCGGACCAACCCGGGCGCGGCGAGGTTCTGCTGCAGCTGCTCGACCCAGCCTTGGCCGACCACATCGAGATGCTCCGCGGTGGTGCGGATGCCATGCTGCCAGATGAGGCTGCCGTAACGGGCGACCACGGCGAAGATGATGAGCACCTGATAAGGCCAGAGGGCGGTTGCGTCGGCCTCGAACAACACCAAGGCGAGCAGCAGGAAAACCACCGTGCCGACGTTCAGCCAGCGGTTGCGCGAGCCGAAGTATTTGCCGCGCAGTTTCGACGGGACCCAGACCCGCACCCACGACGTCCAACCCACGCCGAGAAATGCTTGGCTGAGGCTGGCCACGACGAAAAAAACGATGAACAAACGCGCCACGCCGGACGCATCGTCCGTCGGCAGGTAAGGCAGCACCGCGGCCAGCATGGTCCACATCCCGATGTTGAGCCAACCCATGCCGAGGGCGAGGTCTTTGGGGGTGAGGAAGCGCGCCAGCCACGGGAGGAGGACGATTTGCGCGGCGTTGCTCCACATGGGAAGCGACACGAGCAGTCCGTAAGTCGCCTTGCCCAGTCCGTAATACTGCGTGAGCAGCGCGGCCACGACGAAGTTGCCGGGCAACGACAGGAAATTCCACGGCATGGCCAGGATGCCTTCGCCGGTGCCGATCAATAAATTCCTCCGGCTCGATGCGTCGCTTGCCTTCAAGATGTCCCCGCATTAACCAAGTCCCCCTGCCGCGTAAAGCGGACATTTCATGAAACCCGTCCCCGCCGTCCTCGATGATTGGAAATTCCACCACGAGGGCCGTTGGCGGCCGGCGCGTTCCCCGGGCTGCATCCACACCGATCTGCGGCGGCACCGGCTCATCGGCGACCCGTTTTGGGGTGCTCGGGAAAAGGAGTTGGCGTGGATCGGGGAGCGCGACTGGGCTTACCGGACCGAAGTGCGGCTGCCCCGTGCCGACGCGCCGCTCGAATTGGTCGCGCACGGATTGGACACGCTGGCCGAGGTGCGGCTCGACGGGAAGTTGCTCGGGCGCACGGACAACATGTTCCGGCGCCACGCGTGGGATGTCCGGGCGGCAGCCGACGGCCAGAAGCACCGTTTGGATGTGGTTTTCCGCAGTGTGTTTCCGGAAATCCGGCGGCGTTCGAGGCATCACGATTTTGCCGGACGCGAGTGGTGCGATCCGGTGGGCGGTTGCTCGACGGTGCGCAAGTCGCAGTGCAATTTCGGGTGGGACTGGGGCCCGCGGCTGGTCACCTGCGGATTTTTCCGTCCGGTCGAATTGCAGTCGTGGCAAGGCAACCGCATCCGCCACGTGCATGTCGCGCAGGACCACCGGCGCGGCGGGGTCGAGGTCCGGCTGCGTCCCGAGTTGGAAATCCCCGACCGGCGGGCGCGATTCCGGACGACCCTGCGTCTCGGCCGCCGGGTGGTTGCCGTGACCGACGGGCTCTCGCTGCGCGTGACCGATCCGCAGTTGTGGTGGCCGAACGGACACGGACCGCAGCCCCTTTACGATTTGTCGGTCGAATTGCTCCGGGAAGGCGCGCCGGTGTCGGAGTGGCGCCGCCGCATCGGCCTGCGCACGGTCGAACTCGAGCGCCAGCCCGACCGGTTCGGCCAGTCCTTCCGCTTCGCGGTGAACGGGCGCCTGCTCTTCGCCAAGGGCGCCAACTGGATCCCCGCGCATGCCTTCCCGCACGGACTGTCCCGTCCCGACTACGAACCGCTCCTCCGCTCCGCCGCCGCGGCCAACATGAACATGATCCGTTGCTGGGGCGGCGGCGTTTACGAGCACGAGGCTTTCTACGATCTCTGCGACGAACTCGGGCTTCTCGTCTGGCAGGATTTCATGTTCGCCTGCGCGCTCTACCCGGGCGAACGCGCTTTCCTCGACTCGGTGTCCGTCGAGGCGGAGCAGCAGGTGCAACGCTTGCAACACCGCGCCTGCCTCGCCCTGTGGTGCGGGAACAACGAGATCGAGCAGATGCCGCAGGAGATTGTCCGCACGGCCAAACGCAAAAAGGCCCATCTCGATTTGTTCTACCGCGTGCTGCCCGGCGCGGCAGGGAAACACGATGGCACAACCGCTTACTGGCCGTCTTCGCCGCACAACCCGGAGGGCTTCGAGAAAGGGCACAACAACCCGCGCGCCGGCGACGCCCATTTGTGGGACGTCTGGCATTCGCTCGCGCCGGTCAACACCTACGAGAAGCAGCAGCACCGCTTCGTCTCGGAATTCGGCATGCAGTCCTTCCCCCATCCGGAAGTCGCGGCGCAATTCTGTCCGGCGGGCGAATGCAATATTCTCTCCCCCGCTTTCGAGGCCCACCAGAAAAATGGCGGCGGCAACGCGACGATCATGCATTACACCGGGAAACTGTTCCGTTTCCCGCGCGACTACGACGCGCTGTCCTACCTCTCGCAACTCAACCAGGCGCACTGCATGCGCGTGGCCGTCGAGCATTTCCGCCGCAACATGCCGCGCACCATGGGCACGCTCTACTGGCAGCTCAACGACTGCTGGCCGGCCGCCTCTTGGAGCAGTCTCGACCACGGCGGACGCTGGAAAGCCTTGCAGCACGAGGCGCGGCGGTTCTACGCGCCGGT
>CAZEYV010000124.1:0-10793 GCA_964516705.1 uncultured Chthoniobacter sp. | reverse complement strand
CAAATCTCCATCATCGAAGTCCCTTTCAACGATTCGGAAAAACTCCTCCCGCTCACGCCCGAGATTCTTCTCGCGATCGAACAATCCCTTCCGGGCTCCTACATAGAAATAGCACCACCGCTTTCCGGTGAATGATGGCCGAGATTTTGTTTCGGAGGAGGGGAATTGCCGCGGAGAAGCGGCGGGGTTGCAGTGAAGTATGACTTGAGCCGAGGCAGGGAAAGTGGAAGAGGCATCTTGCCGCTGTCGTGTGGGGCTGAATCTTTCCGTCCCGTCGCTAGACAAGCTTCCTGTGCATCTCCAACTGGCAGTCGAATCCCCCCAGATCGACGGTCTGGCGGTATTCCAACTTGAGCGAGGGCGAGCTGGGCCCATCGCGCAGCGGGTTGGTGAAAATGAGCAGGCCCCCCGGCTCCAGCGCTTTGCCGGCGGCAAAGAGGAGGTCGGCCATGAGTGCGCGCATGTCTTTCACCCGGACCCGTCGTCCGAGGGGAGGATTGGTCATGACCAGCGTGATGCTTCCCGGGGCGATGCCGGCGATTTGTTCCGCATCCCGGAAATCGCATGGAGTGAACATCCCGGAAACATTTTCCAGGCCGGCCGCTGCGAAGTTGGCGCGGGCGATTCCAATCGCCGCCGGATCGAGATCGGTGCCATGCACGGCAAGGACACCGCCGAGCATCGAGCGCTCGATCAGTTCCAGTCCCGAACCACAAAAAGGATCCCAAACCACTTGCCGGGGTTTGTCGCTGTCGGGGCTGGCTTGCGCCGCCAACCGCGCCATGCAGGCGGCCAATGGCGGGTGCGAGGCCGCGGCGATGTCATCCTGACGATACCCGAGGCGCGGATCGGGGTAGAGTCGGGGGCGCAGTTCGACGATCGCGTCCCGCTGCTTCCTCGGTCCGCTCCCGACCGGTATGACATCCACGGACCACGGAGCCTGCCGCGCGTCGTTGAGGAGTTCGGGCGCGAGGGCGTGGGCTCGCTGCACCACGTGGCGGATGGCGCCCCGCTGATGACCGCGTGCGGGGAAATCCAAGCGGTAACGAGGCACTCCATGAGTCGCGGCCCGCATGATCTTCCGGGCCGTCGGGGAAGCGATGCAGTGAGCGAGGGCCTCTTCCCATGCGGAACCGGAGCTGTTCTCGATCAGACCGAGGCGGATGCCGACCGTGGCAAAGCAGCGCAACTCGTAGATCATCGACAAGGAGAACGGCCTGAGCGGAGTCAGCGTGACACATCCCGGGCGGACTTGTCCGGGGCGGAAAATGCTTGGAGCGAGTTGCTCCCCGGCTTCCTCCCTGACGATCTTCTCCAAGCCCCGTCGGCAGCGGAGGTTGATCTGCATCCCGGGTTTGCCCGGGAGCAGTGCCTCGAGATCCACTATGCCGGGGTTTTCGCGCCGGGCGATGGCCGCCTGCACCTTTTGTTGCGTCAGTTCCGGGAGCGATTCCCCTTGCGTCATGAACGAGAGCGTCGCGCTCCCCCCGATCTTCTCCAGCGCGCGGCCCAGGTGGCGTTTCTCTCTCTCTCCGCCATTCTCCTTGAGCAGGCGCAACATCTGCGCCTCCACGCCTTCATCCGTGCCGATCTTCGGCAGCGCCGCCATGGCGTAGCGGCGGATCTTTTCCTGCGGATCTTTGAGCAGCGCCGTGAGCCACCCGCGCACCGCCGCCTTTTCCTCATCCGTGCCGAAACGCGAGAAAATTGTTCCCAGCGCGCGGATCAGGGCCACGCCTTGCATCCGCTCGCGCGGGGAGGCGGCATCGAATCGCGGCACCTCCGATTTCCAGAGTTGCTCCTTCGGCAGGTCGCGCAGCCGCTTGTAAAGATCCTGATCCGATTTCACAAAACGAAGTATGCCCTTCCGGGGCGGATAAGAAATTGCTTTCGCGGGCGACGCGCCGGCGCGGCTCGTTGTCGAAAGCGGAGAGTCCGGCCGCCAGAGCCCCGAGTTTCTCACGGAGTAAGCAGACGAGTACTCCGCTGTCTCCGCGCCTTGGTGAGAGTGATCTGCCCGACCCCGTGTCTGCGGGTGCGCGTGGGGCGAGGCCATTCTTCAAGTGACGGCCCGGACCAAGGGCAATCGCTTCGACAAAAGCGGTCTGACCTTGTGCCAGAATGGAAAAAATCCCGCACGGGCGGCGGGAAAGAGGCGTTGATCCCAAGCACGGCGGCATTCGGTGACTTCGAGGCCGGACTCGCGGAGCGCTCGGTGCGCCGGCCTCCAAGCATCGGCATCGGGTCCGACGAAGGGCGCCATCAGCACGATGTGTCCGCTGCCCGCCCGCGCGGCCCAAGTCCTCACTCCGTCCCAGCGCGGCAGACGCTCGACCGGCTGACCATAGTGCTGCACCCAGCGGGCGGCGGCATCATCCAAAGCTCCGCGGCGCCAGGCTTGCTTGGCCTCGCCATCGGTTTCGCCGGGTTGGTCGACCAGGGCGATGGCTGCCGGGCGCAAGTTCCCGAGCGGGGTGGTTTCGATCGACAAATCGTCGGCGTGTCCGAGCAGGAGCACCGGACCATCGAGCGCAGGCGGCGCCTCCGCGTATTCGGTCATGCCACCGCGTGAACGGTCGGCCGTTTCGGCCGGAATCCGCGCGCGGACGCTGTCGTCGATGGTCTCGAGCGCAACATGGTCCGGCCAATACTTGGCCAGGTTGTCACGACGGGCGAGGTAGGCTTTGCCCGGAGTTTGCAGTCCGGCCACCCAACGCCAGCCGAGCGTGTTGCTCGCGGCATCGGCATCGAGCAGGTGATCGAAAAAGAATCGCGCACCCGCGGCCCAGGGCAGGCCTTGTTGGTGACACCACCACGCGGCCCACCACATGCGGGCGTGGTTGTGCAGGTAACCGGTGGATCGCAGTTCGTCTGTGAAAGAACGCATGGCGCCATCCGCCGGCACATCGGACGCCGGCTTGGCGGCCAGGGCAACGTAGTCCGTCCACACCCCGGGGTGTTGTTCCAACCATCCTTTCCAGTAAGTGCGCCAGACCACCTCTTGCACGAATTTCTCCACCGCGGGAAAACGGTGCGCGGCCAGCACCGCGGACAAGACTTCTTCCTCGGAGATCAGGCGGTGCCGCAAAGCGGCCGAGAGTCGCGAGACGTTGGCGTGTCCGGCCTGCACGAAATTCCGCGTGCGCGCATAGTCCGCCGCGCCGGTGCGGACAAAATCCTCGAGCCGGTCCAACGCGGCTTGCCGGCTCGAGGGGAAAGATTCCATTGCTGGCATAACGTCCGTCATGACCAAGTCAGCCGCACCGGCGTTCGACTTGTCGATCTATCTTTGTTTGCCGGCAGGCGCCGAATCGACGGATTCGACCAAACCGGGCAGGGTCGGTTGCCGGGTCTTGTCAGCATGGCGCTTCGCCGATGATGCCGGTTTTTTCCGGCTCCCGTGACGGACAAAAACGGCCTGCGCTTCCGTGCGTGTTCCGGATCGGCGACGGATCGCGGCGATGCGTCCGCGGGCTTCCTTCACTCCCGCAGCATGTTCGACGATCGGTGCGGGGTAATCGCGACCGATGCGGCAGCCGGAGCGGCTTTGCAATTCGGCGGGCATTTGCTCGGGGCGGGAGAGCCACGAGGCGGGAACACCGCGCAATTCCGGCACCCAGCGGCGGATGAATACGCCGTCGGGATCCTGTTCGACTGCTTGTTTGGCAGGGGAATAAATGCGCACGGTGTTGATGCCGCTCGTGCCGCTTTGCATTTGGAACTGGCTGAAGTGGATGCCCGGTTCGAAATCCAGAAAGTGCGAACCCAGCCAGACCGCGGGCTCGCGCCAGTGCAACCAAAGATGATACGCGGAGAAACTGGCCAACATGGCGCGCATGCGGAAGTTGAGCCAGCCGGTGGCTTTCACGCAGCGAATGCACGCATCGACCATCGGGTAGCCGGTGACGCCTTCCGTCCACGCGGCAAAACGGCGGCGTCCTTCGGCACTCGCGGTGAACTCCTCCCGCAATCCGTCATAGGCCCGCACAAAGTTGCCGAACTCGATGCGGGGTTCATCCTCGAGCTTTTGCATGAAGTGGCAATGCCAGCGCAAACGCGACCCGAAACTTTGCAATGACCCGAACCAGCGGCGATCCACCGGCGCTCCGGCTGCCTCGGCCTCCCGCAATTCGCCGCGCCGCGCCGCGACGCGGCCGGCGACATTGCGCAACGAGATGCAGCCAAAGGCGAGATAGGGACTCAGGCGCGAACAGGCGGTCCATCCGGTGAGCGGACTGGACATGGCTGCGCGGTAATCCACCCCGCGGCCGGACAGAAACGAGGCGAGGGTGAGGTGCGCTTCGCTCTGCCCGCCTTTTTGCGCCTCGGGCTTGTCGGAAGGCGGCAAGCCGAGATCAGCCAACGTGGGACAAGGGTCGCTGCGCACGCCGTGCATCGCGCGCAAGGCCGGCCGCGGGACGGCAGGTTGCTGCATGAATTCCTCCCAGTGACGCGACCAGCCATTGCGCGAAGCAAGGCGCCGCACCACGCCGTCCTGGCGGAACTCATGCCACGGAATGCCTTGCTCGCGGCACCAGCCTGCCACTTCCCGATCACGCCGGTAAGTGCGATCACTGCCTGTTTCCTCGTGGGACCAAAGCGTGGCGAACAACGTCTCGCGCCTCAACGCGTGGAGCACATCGGCGACCGGGCCGCGCCGGAGGATCAGCGTGCCGCCCATTTCGCGGAGAGAGCGCTGCAAGGAAACAAGCGATTCATGGAGAAAGACGAGATGCGCGGCGGTGAACTCCGCGCTGCCGTGCAATTCCGGCTCGTAAACGTAAAGGCCGAGCACCGGTCCCCGCTGCGCCGCCTCGGCCAGTGGACGGTGATCGTCCACGCGCAGGTCGCGTTTGAACCACACCAGCTGCACCGGATCGTTCATCGCACGGGCGGCCGCGAGCGGCGGCAGCGGTCGCTGCAGTAACGGACTTCATCCCAAACTTTCTCCCACTTCTTCCGCCAAGCAAAAGGGCGTCGGCAAGCCGGGCAGATTTTCGAGGGGAGGTGCTGCTTTTTGACGCCGCGCATGACCCATGCTTTACGCGCCTGCGGCCCGTGTCGATGCCGCGGCGACACGCGACGCTTCCGCAGACCGTCCCGCCTGTTTTGTCCGGGCGTGACGGTCGTAACGTCCGTGCCCCCTGCGCCAACCGGTCCACAGCTTGGTGAGCGGGGGTAAAAAGCCCGCATTCCGCGTGGTTATGATGCGCCCTTGGGCTTGTCCTGCGGGTAATCCGGCGGGATGGTCGGCGCATGCATCCTTGGCGGCCAGGCGAAGTCGAAGAGGTGTTCTGCCGGTCGGGTGGACCGGGCGGCCAGCACGTCAACAAGGTCTCGACCGCCGTCACGCTCCGTCATGTGGCGACCGGAATCTCCGTGCGGGTGAGCAGCTCTCGCTCCCAAGCCCGCAACCGGACCGAAGCGGCACGTTTGTTGGCGGCCAAACTGGAAGCGGCCGCGGCCGCCGCGCGTCAGTCGCGGCTGGCCGAAGTAGCCAAAGATCGCCGGCGCCGGGCCAAGCGCTCGAAGGCGACCAAACGCCGTTTGGTGGACTCGAAGCGCCGGCGGGGCGAGACGAAGCAGTTGAGGAAGAGGATTTCGTGACGGAGAGATCTCACGAAGACACGGAGACACGAAGGGGAGCCGGCAGGCGCGGCGGATTATACGGACTCCGTCCTAAGCGACGAGTGACGTGTGGCGAGTGGCGAGTTCACGTGGCCTCCGTTGGTTGAGCCGCGAGCGGGGAGCGCGACGTCCGGGGCGGAATCAGGCATGGCCTGACCACGCATGCGGGGGATGTTGGTGGCGATCTTCGGGGTCGCATCCATGAGGAAGTCGCGCAGAGCGCGGGCGATCTGGACGTCGCCGGTCTTCAACGAGACGCGCACCCGCTGCTTGGTGTAGTCGTCGTTGTGGACCGTGTAGTGGCACCAGTAGGTGCCGTTGTTGTTCCAGATGTTGTGGTTCGGATTGGGGTTTTTATTCTTCACGCCCCCATCTCAGCAGAGGGGGTGGGACATCCGCTGTCCGAGGCTCCGAAAATTTTCCAGCGTCTTCGCGAGCGGGCGGGAAGAGGGAGAAGTGCGCCCGGCGGGAGTCGAACCCACAACCTTCGGCTTCGGAGGCCGACGCTCTATCCGGTTGAGCTACGGGCGCGTCCCGGGGGACCAATAAAGCCCAGCAGGCACCGCATCTCAAGATGGAAAGGGCGTCGCCTTTCAAGCGGCGGTTGCCGCGGGGCTTCGTCGCGGATAGAAAGGAGTGCTACCGGCATGGACATTGTTTACTTCGATCTGGAAACGCAGCGGACGGCCAATGATGCGGGCGGGTGGGACAAAAAGGCGGCCATGGGGATAACGGTGGGGGCGACTTACAGCACGGGCACCGGGCGGTATGCGGTCTACGGCGAGGAGCGGGTGCATGATCTGGTCGCGCAATTGCAGCGCGCCGACCTCGTGGTCGGCTTCAATCTGATCAATTTCGATTACGAGGTCCTCATGGGTTACACCGTGATGGATCTGGCGCACAGCGTGCCGACGCTCGATCTGATGGTGGATCTGGAAAAGCGCATCGGGCACCGCATCGGGCTCGATGCCGTGGCCCAGGCCACGATCGGTTGCGGCAAGACGGCCGACGGGCTCGATGCGATCAAGTGGTGGCGCCAGGGCCGCAAGCTCGACGTGGCGCGTTATTGCTGCTTCGACGTGAAAGTGACGCGGTTCGTCCACGAGCACGGCATGGCGCACGGCGAGGTCTTTTACCAGGACCGGCTCGGACGCAAGCAACGCGTGCCGGTCGCGTGGGGCGAACCCGCGCGGGAGCGCGCGGCGGCATGATCCAACCGCTGCGCAACGAGCCGTCCGTCTGGTCGCTCTGCTGGATCAACGTACCCGAGCCCCTGGCCATCGAGGACGACTTTTTCCTGCCGGTCATCCTGCTCATGGTCGGTCCGTCTTTCGAACCGCTGGCCCCGCCGGAAATTTTTCCCGAACTCGACCAGATTCGCGCGGAGGATTGGGTGGCGCGCCTTTTCGACGAACTCGGCGCACCCGATGTCCTGCAAGTCTGGAAAGCGCCGGAATGGGCCCCGGAGGAATGGAAATATTTCGGACGTGATTGGAAAACAAAGGTCAAGATGGTTCCTCCGCCCCCGCACGAGACCAAGATGCAATCGGAATGGGCCGTGCAGGAATATTCCGCGTCCGGCCGCGCCCCCATGCCGCCGGATGCCGCGGTTGCCGCCGGTCTGGTCCGCAATGTGACCCGTCTGCGCTCGCCGCAACGGCGCCGGGCCACGCTGGAAAAAGCGGTCGAGATCGATCCGGCCTGCACCGAGGCATGGGCCGGTCTGGCCGAGACGGATTTCCATGCCGGCCAATACGAACGCAGCCTCGAACTGGCCGCGCGCGTCGCGGAGATCGACGGGGCGCTCCTGCGCAAGCGCGGGGTGCAGTGGTGGACGGACCGCACCACGCGTCCGCTCCTGCGCGCGATCTTCGGCCAGATGCTCTGCCAGTGGCATCTGGGGCGTCCGGGCGAGGCCGCGGATCTCGGGCAGAATTTGCTCGAGACGGATCCGGCGGATCATCTCGGGGCGCGTTTTTACCTTCCTCTTTTTCTCCTCCTGGCCGGCGAGCATGAGGAAGCGTCTTTGTTTTTCCGCCATTACGAATCGCGTTATCCCGGCGACATGCCCAACGCGTGGCTCGCCTTCGCGTGGGGGTTGGCCCTTTGTCTGGAAGGCGACGACCAGGGCGCGCGGCGCAAATACCGCGAGGGCATGCTGGCCAACATTTACATCGCGCCGCGTTTGCTCGGGGAGCGCACGCCGCCGGAGGACATTTATCATCCGGGCGAACGCGACGAGCCGCATTCGGCCTCGGAATTCGACGGTTCCTTCGGCGGCTTGTGGGACCGCGAGCCCTCGGCCTTGCGCGTTCTGCGCGAATCCTATGACGAACTGCGTCCGGTTTTGGCCCAGCTCGTCGCGCGCCGCACGGCTCTGGCCGAGTTGATGGACCAGCGTTATGATCCCGAATACCGCGAGAAGTGGGCGCGGTTGGTCGAGGAAGAAGAGGCCTTCGTCAAAAAGGCGCTCCAGTAGATCGCGGCTACGTCGAGGTCGAAACGGGCGCGGCGTCGGGTGCGGTTTCCGGGATGCCCTCGCGGATCGGAGTCGGCTCGGGCGCCGGCGCGGGGGCGGCGGCGGGCGCCGAGGGCGGGGGTTCCGGCAGGAGGTCGGGCAATGGTTCGAGCGGCACGTCTTCCGGGAGGATGTCGAGATTCAGGTCGCCGAGTGGCAGGTCATCGAAGTCTTCCTGCGCCGGCGCGGAGCGGCTGCGGGAACCGGAGGACGTTCCGGAAGAACGGCTCCCCGCTTTGCGTTTTCCGGGCTTCGCTTTCTCCGGGGGCGGGGCCGGGGTGATGTCCTCGTTGGCCATGTAGCCGACCAGTCCGTTCTCCAACTGCACGCGGCTGTAACCGAATTCCTTGCGTTGCAGCATGGCGCGTTCCCCGGCCCGCAGGCTCAAATCCGCACCGCCGGCCTGTTGCGGCCCCAGTTTGAAAAACTGCGCGTAGTCGGTGGCCACGACCATGTCCGGCAGGAAATCCGGCGAGGGCTCGAGCGGCACGGTTTCGCACCCGGACACAGCCAGCAGTGCCAAGGCCGCCGCGGCAGCGCGGCAGGTATCGCGTCGGAAATTCATGCCCCGCGGGATCTTTAGCACAACATCCGTGCGGGCGCGAAGGGCATTTGTGCGGGCGTGGACATTCGTGCGCTTCCGGTTGTAAGTTGCCCCGTGCGACCGGCCCCTCTGGTTCTTTTTCTTTTTCTATCGACCGCGATTCTCCGCGCCGACCCCGTGCTCCGCGAGGAGGCCTCCGGCCTGGCCGCCCTCGGCCTCGGTTACGGCGGGTCTTTCCTGGCGCCGGGGGAAACCACCGCGTGGCGCATGGACTGCTCGAATACCGCACGCTACCTCGTGCGCCGCACGCGCGGTGTCGAGTTGCCGCGCACCGCGTCGGACCAATACAACTACGTCCGGCAAAATGGACGCCTGAAGCGTGCCGGCGGGTTGTTCGGCGGCGTGCCGGACAAGTCCTGGTGGGCCAAGCGCCTGCGGCCCGGCGATTTGCTTTTTTGGGAGCACACCTACAAGCCGCGGCGCCGTCCGCCGGTCACGCACGTCATGGTGTATCTCGGTCCGGATGAAGCGGGCAATCTTCTCATGGCCGGCGCGCAGAACTCGCGCGGCGTCGGCATCTATAAATTGCAGCCGCGGGTGTCCTACGGCGGACACGGCGGATTTCTCGGGCTCTTCGAAAAGAAGGGCAAGCTGGTGGCTTACGGACGCTTGCGTTAGCCGTTGCCCTCGGCGACGCGGGCGGTTGGTTCTGTCTCGTGGGAAATCCCGGTCATGGTCAGCAACGGTAGCACGGTCGCCGCATGTTCGTCATGCACCACGACGGCAGCTCCTTTCGGGATGAGCATGATGTAGTCGCGGTGGGGTACGCGGTAGGATTTGCCATCGGCCATCAAGATGGTGAAGGGCCGCCCGCTGTCCATTGCGTTGCGGACTTGCTGCAGGGTCATCCATGCAAGATATGTCCCAGTTTAAAATTCTGTCAAACAGCCCCCGGGAAATGTTGAGCCTTTCCGTCGTTTCCGGCGCCGGGGACGGCGCCGCTACATTACCTGCAGCGCCGGCGTCCTCGCCGACGGTCGTTCGGATTGCTCAGAATGTGTGGATGAACAACCCCGAGCGCAGCTTCGGTTCGAACCATGTGCTCTTCGGCGGCATGATTTGCCCGGCGTCGGCGATGTCCATCAGTTGCCGCATGGTCACCGCGTGCATGGAGAAGGCGACGGCCGCGCGTTTGGTGTCCACCTGCGCGCGCAGATAATCCGTGCCACGGATGCCCCCGACAAAATCGATGCGTTTGCTTGTGCGCGGATCATCGATGCCGAGGATCGGGGCGAGGATGTTGTCCTGCAGGAGACTGACGTCGAGGCGCGAGACCGGATCGGCGTCCGCGGGGATATCGAATTCCAAACCGAGCCAATGTCCTCCCAGATACATCGAGACCTGTCCGGGTTTGGCCGGCACGGGCGGGGCGGACGGCGACAAGCGGCAGGCGTGCCCGACGCGCACGAGGAATTCCTCGGGATGCAATCCGTTGAGATCGGTGACCAGCCGGTTGTAGGGCAGGATTTGCAGCTGGTCCTGCGGGAACATCACGGCGGGGAACCAGTTGTAATCCTCCGCCCCGGTGTGCTGCGGATTGGCTTCGCGTCTGGCCAGACCGACCCGCGCCGCGCCGGCCGAGCGGTGGTGTCCGTCGGCGATGTAGGAATGCGGCACCGGGGCAAAGGCCGCGGTGACCGCGTCCGCGTCCGGCATGCGCCAGAGCGTGTGTTGCACGCCGTCCGGCGCGGTGAAATCGAAAAGCGGCGCGGTTTCCGCCGCGGCTTTCATCAGCGCATCGATCTCCGGCGTGGATTCGAAGGCGAGGAAGACCGGTTCGATGTGCGCCGAGAGCGCGGTGTTGAGCCGCACGCGATCGTCTTCTTTTTCCGGCCGCGTCTTCTCGTGTTTCTTGATCAGTCCCGCCGCGTAATCGTCCGCATGGCACACCGCGGTGATGCCGGTCTGCGCGTGGCCGTTCATGATCTGGCGGTAAAGGTAGATTTGCGGCGCGGACTCGCGGACCAGTTCCCCCTCCTTCTGCAGCTGCGCGAAATTGCGCCGTGCCTGCTCGTAGACCTCGGGACCGTAAGGATTGGCGCC
>CAZEYV010000123.1:0-2999 GCA_964516705.1 uncultured Chthoniobacter sp. | reverse complement strand
CCGGCTACTCGGCAAACTTCTACTTCTGGTATTTTCTCATCGGATCGACCTTGTTTTATCTCGCCTACACCGTCTACGCCACCCCGTGGGTAGCGCTCGGCTACGAGATGACCCCCGACTACAACGAGCGCACGCGCTTGATGGGCGTGTCGAATTTCATGGGCCAGTTCGCCTGGGTGGCCGTCCCGTGGTTCTACGCCTTCATGGAGAACGACAATCTTTTCCCCGACTCGGTGACCGGCGCCCGCTGGCTGGCCGTCTATGTGGGAATCTTCGCCGCGGTCTTCGGCATCGTGCCCGCCCTGCTCTGCCGCGAACGCATGAAAGCCATCGCGGAAAAAGAGGATGCGGACGCCCCCCGCGGACTGGGACACAACCTCGCGAACTTTTTCCGGGGCTTCCTCACCACCATGCGCTTCAAGCCCTTTCTCCTGCTCTGCGGCGCGACCTTCCTCGTCTTCAACGGATTCATGCTCGTCTCCGCGTTCACCTCCTACGTGATCATTTATTACATTTACGGGGGCGACAAAGACCTCGGCGCCCGTCTCATGGGATGGAACGGCACCCTCTCGGCCATCGCCACGTTCCTCGTCATCATCCTCACCACCTGGCTCGGCACGCACATCGGGAAAAAGAAAACCTTCTTCCTCGCCACCGGCATCTCCGTCTTCGGATACCTCCTCAAGTGGTTCTGCTACAGCAAGTCGGACCCCTACCTGTTGCTCGTCCCGACCCCGTTCATCGCCTTCGGCCTCGGCGCGCTTTTCGTCCTCATGGGGTCGATGATCGCCGATGTCTGCGATTTCGACGAATTGCGGACCGGACAACGCCGGGAAGGCATGTATGGCGCCGTCTTCTGGTGGGTGGTCAAACTCGGCATGGCCCTCGCCCTCGCCCTCTCCGGTTACGCCCTCAACTTCACCGGTTTCGACGTCGCCCTCGGCGGCGGACAGTCCGAGCAGACCCTCTTCCTCATGCGCGTGCTCGACGTGGGCGTCCCCGCCCTCGCCTCCCTCCTGGCCATCGCGCTCGTTGCCTGGTATCCGCTCACCGAAGCCATGGCGCGCGACGTGCGCGCGCAACTGGAACAGCGCCGCGGAAAAGCCGGCGCACCCTCATGAACATGACAAAGACCTCCGCCCTGCTGATCCTCGCCGCCGCCACCACCGCGGCCGCCTTCTCGCCGCAGCAACCGCCCGCCCTGCTCGAAGGGGAATCCCTCGCCGTTTGCTACTCCGGATTCCGGCGCGGACAGCACCCGGACCGCGGCGAGGGCGCGAAAAACCCCTCGCGCGAGGAAATTCTCGAAGACCTCGAAATTCTCGCCGGGCCGGCCGGCTTCCGGCTGCTGCGGCTCTATGACAGCCGGGAAAACTCCCGGACCGTCCTCGAACTCATCCGCGAGAAAAAGCTCCCGCTCAAGGTCATGCTCGGGGCGTGGCTCGACGCCGAGGTCAGCACGCACGAATCCTGCGCCTGGGTCACCGAACCCGTGCCCGCGGAAAAACTCGCCGCCAACCGTCTGGCCAACCAAGAGGAAGTCGAGCGGGCCATCGGGCTCGCCCGCGAATTCCCCGACGTGGTCGCGGCGGTCAACATCGGCAACGAAACTCTGGTCGACTGGAACGACCACCGCGTCCCGGTGGAGCAATTGGTCAAATACCTCCGCCGGGCCCGGGAAGCACTCGACCAGCCGGTCACGACCGCGGAGAACTACGCGGCGTGGGTCCGCGACGCCGGCGCACTGGCCGGAGCCGTGGATTTCGCCGGCGTGCACACTTACCCGGTCTGGGAAAGCAAGACGATCGAGGAGTCCATGGACTACACCCGCGCCAACCTCGAGGCCGTGCAAGCCGCGTTGCCGGACGTGCCGTTGGCTGTGGTCGAGGCCGGTTGGGCGACCACGGCTTCGGAATTCCCGGCGCAGGCCAACGAGGAAAATCAGGCACGCTACTTCCGCGACCTGACCTCGTGGGCGGCGGCCAACAATGTCACCGTCTTCTGGTTCGAGGCCTTCGACGAGGACTGGAAAGGCGACACGGCCAATCCCGCAGGAGCGGAAAAGCATTGGGGCCTCTATGACCTCGACCGCCAGCCGAAAAAAGCCGCCCGCGAAGACTTGCCCTCCGCCCGCGCCGCAACCGCACCGGACGCTACACCACGCCCCGGGCAATAAAGTCGCCGCCTTAAGCCACTCGCGGGGAACAAGCTACTGCGCGGGCGAGCGTGCTAGGCTTTTGTTATGCCTTTCGCACAAAAATCGACCCCTTCCGTCGTAAATCGTTGATTATCAAGGGAAGTGGCTAGGGAGGGAATCGAACCCCCGACACGATTCAGCAAAAGAGGCGCTTTCGTTTCTCTCTGTTAATCAACATTATGTGACGATCTTAACACTCCATGACGATTATTTCTTGCTACATTTCTTGCTACACCTACCTTGGGTGACATGGCAACAGTCTACAAACGCAGCAATAGCAAAATCTGGTGGGCGCGGGTCCGCGTCAGCGATGGTTCATGGAAAAGCATCAGCACAGGGATCAAGCGCACGAAGGAGGCCGCGAGCAAATCCTCCGCTCTGGAGTATGCCAACGGCTACGAGAAGGCGGCTCAGATGGCTTACCGTCGCGAACTCTCGGAGAGTCACGCCACCGAGTTGATTTCCAAGCTCACGGAGATCAGCACGGGTGCTCCCCTTCAGACCTACACGGTTGCCTCTTGGCTCCAGTATTGGCTGGAGACCAAGAAGGACGTTCGCGCATCGGCCACCTACGACCGCTATTCCAAGATCGCCGAGGACTTCATCATCTTCCTCGGCAAGAGGGCCACAATGCCCCTCACCGCGCTACGGGTCGAAGATGTGGAGAAGTTCAAAGCAGCCGAACTCAAGAGCGGCAAGGCAGGCACCAGCGTGAACATCGAACTCAAGGCCCTACGCGCCGCTTTCAACACCGCCAGACGCAGGGGCTACATCACCTCAAACCCCGCCGAGGGCTGCGAGG
>CAZEYV010000122.1:0-11384 GCA_964516705.1 uncultured Chthoniobacter sp. | reverse complement strand
CGCCTGGAGGAAATCAGCCCCGGTTGCACCGCGCCGAGGCGCCGTCGGAAAACCGCCAAAACAGTCTAGTCATTTGTGCGACACAACACTAGTTGGTTGGGAAGCAAACGGCGCGATCCACGTTGCCGAGACAAAAACAAAACACGCCGCCGGGCACGGGGCCGCGGCGGCGTGGTGTGGAGACTCCGGGATGCTAGTCGGCGTCTTTCTCCGGCGCGTCCTTCTTCGCGGCCGGTTTTTTGGCCGGCTTGGCCTTCGCTTCCGCGGCCGGTTCGGCGGCGGCCTCGACGGGGGCGGTGTCGACCCACTCGAGAACGGCCATGGGGGCGCTGTCGCTCTTGCGCGGTCCGAGCTTGACGATCCGCGTGTAGCCGCCGGCGCGGGCGGCCGAGCGGGGCGCGATTTCCTCGAACAGTTTTTTCACCGCGGATGGCTGGTGCAGGTATGCCGCGGCGGTGCGTCGGGCATGCAGGGTCCCTTTCTTGCCGAGGGTGACCATTTTTTCCGCCAGCGGGCGCGCGGCCTTGGCCTTGGCCAGGGTCGTGCGGATGCGTTGGTGGATGATGAGGCTGCAGACCTGGTTGGCCAGCAGCGCGTCGCGGTGGGCCTGCGAACGGCCGAGTTTGACGGTCTTGTTCTGGTGCCTCATGGCTTACTTCTTCTTGGCTTTTTTCTCTTCTTCCTCGTCGGCGGGTTTGTCCGCCTCGGGCTGGATCTCGATGAGCCCGGGCTCGAACTTCATGCCGAGGCCGAGTTGGAGTTCCTCGAGTTTGTCTTTGATTTCGTTGAGCGATTTCTTGCCGAAGTTGCGGTATTTGAGCATCTCGGCTTCCGACTTGAGGGCCAGTTGGCCCACGGTCGTGATGTTCGCGTTGTTGAGGCAGTTGGCCGCGCGGACGCTCAACTCGATCTCGTTGACCGACATGTTGAGCAGCTTCTTGAGCTTGGCATTTTCCTGGCTGACCGCTTCCGGGGTCTGGTCGAACTCGACCTGCGTGTCGTCGTTGCCGACAAAGACATCGAGATGGTGGCGCAGGATGGCCGAGGATTGCAGCAGGGATTCTTCGGGCGTGATGCGGCCGTCGGTCCAGATCTCGAGCACCAGCTTGTCGTAGTCGGTGCGTTGCCCGACGCGGGTGGCTTCGACCGCGTATTTCACGCGGGTGACAGGCGAGAAGATGGAGTCGATGGCGATGACGCCGATGGCCTGCTCGGGCGTCTTGTTCTCGTCGCCTGTGGCGAACCCGCGGCCTTTGCGCACGTTCATCTCGATGGAAAACTTCATTTTCTTGTCGAGTGTGGCGATGTGCTGCTTCGGGTTGAGGACTTCGCACTGGTTGGTCGATTCGATATCACCGGCGGTGACGGCGCCTTCCTTGTTCACGTTGAGCACGACGCGGTGTGTGTCGTGGTCGTGCGTGTTGAATTTGACCTGCTTGAGGTTGAGGATGATTTCCACGACGTCCTCGGTGACGCCGGGGATGGTCTGGAACTCGTGGTTCACACCCTCGATCTGGATCGAGGTGATGGCGGCGCCTTCCAGCGAGGAAAGGAGCACGCGGCGGAGCGAGTTGCCGACGGTGTGGCCGTAACCGGCCTCGAAGGGTTCCGCGATGAACTTCGCGTAGGTGTCGGTGGCAGTCTTCTCGTCTTTGACGAGAGACTTGGGCATTTCGAAACGTCCAAGACGAACAGGCATGATTTTATCTTTGATGATCGCCGGGTTACCCTTGGCGCGTTTGACTTGGAAGACGAGGCTTCCGAGCCCAAGGACCTACGGCGCGGTTGGTGACGCGCAAACGAAAAGGATTATCCGTGGTCCGGCCCGGGCGCAAGTCCGAAATCCGGGGATGGCCTACAAATCCTCGTCGTCCGCGGCACCCTTCTTGTAGGTGAGGCCGCGGAGTTTGCCGTGGATGAAGGCGTCGAGGTCGCCGTCCATCACGCCTTGGACGTCGCTGGTCTGCACGCCGGTGCGGAGGTCTTTGACCATCTGGTAGGGCTGGAAGACGTAGCTGCGGATCTGGTTGCCCCAGGCGATGTCGCCTTTTTCGCCGTATTGGCGTTCGACTTCGGCCCGTTTTTTGTCCTGCTCGCGCTGGTAGAGTTTGGCCTTGAGCAGTTTCATGGCGAGGTTGCGGTTCTTCAACTGGCTGCGCTCGGCCTGGCAGGCGACAACGATGCCGCTCGGGAGGTGGGTGAGGCGGACGGCGGTCTCGACCTTGTTGACGTTCTGTCCCCCTTTGCCGCCGCTGCGGTAGGTGTCGACGCGGAGGTCGCGTTCCTCGACCTCGATGGGGGCGTCTTCGGGGATTTCCGGGGTGACGTCCATGCTGGCAAAGGACGTATGGCGGCGTTTGTTGCTGTCGAACGGGCTGATGCGCACAAGGCGGTGCACGCCGCGTTCGGTCTGGAGGTAACCGTAGGCGTAGTCGCCGCGGACTTTGAGCGTGACCCATTTGACCCCGGTTTCGTCGCCGGGCTGGATGTCGAGGATTTCGGATTTCATGCCGTGCTGCTCGATCCAGCGCTGGTACATGCGCATGAGCATGTCGGCCCAGTCGCAGGCTTCGGTGCCGCCGGCGCCGCTGTGGATGGTGAGGTAGGCGTCGTTGCGGTCGAACTCGCCGGCGAGGAGGCAGGTGATTTCGAAGTCATCGAGGGCTTTCTCGAGCTGGTGGAATTCTTTGACCACTTCGCTCTCGGCCTGGGTGCGGGCCTCGCCCGGGGGCTCTTCGGTGGCCATCTCGTGGAGGACAGACAGGTCGTTGATGCGGGTCTCGAGTCCGCGGAAGGGCTCGATGAGCCCGCGCAGCCGGGAGACCTTCTCGATGTCGACTTGGGCTTTGTCCTTGTTGTCCCAGAAGCCGGGTTCGGCCATGCGGCCCTCGACGGACGTCAGTTCGGCGGCGAGTTGATCGTAGTCAAAGAAACCTCCGCAGCTGCGTCAGGCGGGACGCGAGCCCGGAGGCGTCGATGGTGTCGAATTCGGGATGGGACATGGGAATGTCAGAAGCAAAAGCTAACCACGGATGACACGGATGGCACGGATATTTGGTGGTCTTTAAAGTAGAAGCGCCATCCTGGCGCTTGTCCTCCGACGATAAGCGGCGGGGACGCCGCTTCTACTTTTTCACGACCTCGGAAGCTCGATGCGGAAGATCGTTTCGCCCGGCTTCATGACATTGAGGCGGTCGCGGGCGATGGTTTCGAGGTATTCGCGGTCGTTGCGGAGGAGATCGAGTTGACGCTGGCTTTTGGTCAGGACCGCGGTTTTTCCGTTCTTCTCGGCCTCGAGGGTCAAGAGGCGCAAGCGCATGTCGTTCTGTTTCTGCCAGACCGGGTAGAACATGAGAGCCACGGTGAGGAGGAAACCGGCGACGACGAAAACCTGGAGGACGCGGTTGAGACGGTGCCAGAAATCGGGTTCGTTGCGCCGGCGGCGCTTGACCACGAAATCGTCTTCCTCCTCGTAGAATTTCATACGTGCATCTTGCCGCCGTAGACCGCCTCGGATCCGAGCATCTCTTCGATGCGCAGGAGCTGGTTGTATTTGGCGATGCGGTCGGTGCGGGAAAGGGATCCGGTCTTGATCTGGCCGGCATTGGTGGCCACGGCGAGGTCGGCGATGGTGGCGTCTTCGGTCTCGCCCGAGCGGTGGCTGATCACCGCGGTGTAGCGGTTCTCGCGGGCCAGCTCGATGGCGTCGAGGGTCTCGGTGAGGGAACCGATCTGGTTGACTTTGACCAGGATCGAATTGCCCACGCCTTTTTCGATGCCTTTGCGCAGGAAGTCGACATTGGTGACGAAGAGGTCGTCGCCGACCAGCTGCACCTTGTCGCCGAGCGTGTCGGTCAGCTTTTTCCAGCCGGCCCAGTCGTTCTCGGCGAAGCCGTCCTCGATCGAGATGATGGGATAAGCGGCGCAGAGCTTCTTGTAATAGGCGACGAGGTCGTCGGCCGAGCGGACGGATTTGTCCGACTTCTTGAAAACGTAGGCCTTCTTGGTCTTGTCGTAGAACTCGCTCGAGGCGCAATCGAGGGCGATGAAAACCTCTTTGCCGAACTTGTAGCCGGCTTTTTTCACCGCGCTGGCGATGGTGTCGAGGGCGTCCTCGGCCGAGGCGAAGTTCGGGGCGAAGCCGCCTTCGTCACCCACGCTGGTCGAGAGGCCGCGGCCTTTCAGCACGGACTTGAGGGCGTGGAAAATTTCGCAGCCGCAGCGCAGGGCTTCGCGGAAGGTGGGGAGCCCGCGCGGCATGACCATGAATTCCTGGAAGTCGATCGGGGCGTCGGAGTGCGCGCCGCCGTTGACGATGTTCATCATGGGGACGGGGAGCACTTTGGCGTTGGGTCCGCCGATATATTTGAAGAGGGGCTGACCGAGTTGCGCGGCGGCGGCGTGGGCGGTGGCCATGGAGGCGCCGAGGATGGCGTTGGCCCCGAGCTTCTTCTTGTTGGCCGTGCCGTCGAGTTTGCGCATGGCGCGGTCGACGCCGACCTGGTCGAGCGCGTCGTGTCCGGTGATGGCGCCGGCGATCGCTTTGTTCACGTTGGCCACGGCCTTCTGCACTCCCTTGCCGAGGTAGCGGGAGCCTTCGCCATCGCGCAGTTCCCAGGCCTCGTGTTCGCCGGTGCTCGCCCCGCTCGGAACAATGGCGCGGCCTGTGGCGCCGCCTTGCAGGGTGATTTCGACTTCGACGGTGGGGTTGCCGCGCGAGTCGATGACTTCGCGGCCGCGGACGGATTTGATGAGCGTGGATGACATACGAAAGATGCGGCGCGGGCGCCGTTACCGGGGAGATTTGTCCCGCCGGTCAGAGAATTTCAAGGTTTTTGAAAGGCTCGATGGAAACAATCGCGACCTGCCGTTCTCCGTGCTCGGACGGCATGACCACGGTCTCGCCGGCTTCGTGGCCGATGAGCGCGGTGGCGGCGGCGGCGAGGTAGCTGACGATATTTTTCGCCGAGTCGCCGTCCCACGCGCCGAGGATGTGGAGCACTTCCTCGTTGCCGGTGGCGCTGTCGCGCAGGCGCGCGGTGGTGCCGAGGCTGACGCGCGAGGTGTCCGGGTTTTCGAAATTGGTGCCGCGGCAATTGGCCAGCTGGTGCTCGAGTTCGGCTTTCTGGCGCATGAGGACGCCCTGCTGTTCCTTGGCGAACTTGAAGCCGGCATTTTCCCGCAGGTCGCCCTGTTCGCGGGCGACCTGGATGTCGCGGCTGTTGGCCGGGATGCGGACATTGACCAGTTCGTCATAGTCCTTCTTGCGCTTCTCGAGGCTGGCCCAGGAAACGGTGAGCATCTTCGCGGCGGGAGCGGCGGCGGCCGATTTGTCTTCGTTCACCTCGAGAAGTTCCTGCAATTCGGGGCGGGCTTTGATCGCACGGGCGAGGAGGGCGCGTTTGTCCATTTCCTCGAAAACGGCGGTGCGCATGATCTTGCGCATGAGGTCGCGGGCGGCTTCGCGGTCGGAGGAAGCGAGGGCCTCGGCCATGAGTTTTTTGTCGTCCGCCAGCACCTTGTGCAATTTCGCGGCGCGCTTGCTGTCCTTGATGTTCTCCCGCTCGACGACGGTGATGGCCGCTTCGAGGGTGGCGGGATTGAGGAGGTCGCCGAAACCCTCGGGGCGCTTGGCGAGATACCAGGCAAGGAGTTCCGGGTTGGTGTTGCGCTCGGCGATGCTGCGGCTGAGGTGCTCGCGGAGGGGTTCGAGGTGGCCTTGGTCGAGGAGAAGACGGGTTGCTTCCGTGACCACCTTGCCGTCGCCCTCGCGCACGACATCGAGCAGCAGGTTGTCTCCCGCGGCGCCGCCGAGGGCGGCACCGGCCTCAAGGGCGTGGCGGATGCGGGCGGGGGGCAGCGGGGCGATGAGGGCGGCGAGATGGGCGGGCGGATGGGAGAGGAACGCGGTGAGAGTGAGGGCGCCTTCCGGCAGCGGGGTCTTGCCGCGTTCGAGGATTTCGTCGCGCACGCAGAGGAGGTGGATCGAGTGGGCCGGATTGCGGCGCTGGTGGTCGTCGGCCGCTTTCTCGAGCAGGCCGAGGACGCGCTGGAGTTCGTCCGGCGCGCCCCCGAATTTTTCGAGGCCTTTGAGCAGGGCTTCGGCGGCGGCGGCCTGGTCCTTCGGTTGGCGCGCTTTTTCGAACGCATCGACAATGTCGAGATGCGGGGAGGCGGGGCGCTCGCGGACGACGACAAATTCGTTTTTCTTCGACGGGACAACAAAGCGGCCGTCGCCTTTGAGTTTGTTGCGCAGGGAGGTCCACCAGCGTTTGAAGGCGCCGGGGCCGGGCTTGGGGAAGGCGCTGTCGGGCAGGACGGCGCCGAGGTAATCGGAGAGCGCGTCGAGGGTGAGGCGGGAGTTGAAATCGCTGACGACCCGGTGGACGAAATCGACGGGCTGGTCGAGGGCTTCCTTTTGCACCGCGGCGGCGTCCGCCAGGCGGCAGGCCTCCACGTGGGTCCCGGGGATCGGGGTGAGGGAGGACGCGGCGAAGGCCATTTGCATGGCTTGTTTGCGTCCGCCGAGGAATTCGAGATCGAGTTGACCGAGGAGAAAATCGGCGCCGGCCACGCGCGCGCAGCCCCAGCTTTTGTGCAGGGCGAAGGACCCGGGGGCGAGTTGGTCGAGAATTTTGGCTTGTTGCGGGGTGATTTTTCCTTCGTCGATGGCGGTCAATAATTCCGAATGCATAGTGCAGCGGTGAAGTTAACGGGTTGGATGACGGGCGGCGATTGAAAAGTTGCCGCGGCGCGGTGGCGGGTTAGAGTGCCGCGGCAATGAGGAACCAGGTTCACGCGGATCCCCCGCCGCAGGCCAAGCGGCTGAGCGAGGAGTTGGAGAGTCTGCTGGAGATCGCGCCCGGGCGCCCCATGAAGCTGCGCACGATCGTCGAGCACCTGCATTTCCGCGGACTGCCGGCGCTCATTGTCCTGCTCTGCGTGCCCTTTTTGTTTCCGGTGGCGATTCCCGGATTGTCGATCCCGTTCGGCATTGCCATCGCGTTGTGCGGTCTGCGCCTCGGGTTGGGTCACAGCTTGTGGATGCCGGACTTCATCCTGCGGCGGGAGATTTCCTACGACCTGCTGCAGAAGCTGGTGGCCACGGCGGCCAAATTCTACCGCAAGGTGGAGAAACTGGTGCGTCCGCGCATGCATTTTCTGCAGCGCTGGCCGGGGATGCTGAATCTGCTCGGGTTCATGATCATGATCGGCGGGGTTTTGCTCAGCCTGCCGATTCCGCCGCCGTTTCCGTTGACCAATACCATTCCGGGGCTGGCGGTCATTTTCATGGCGCTGGGAATCATGGAGCGCGATGGGGTTTGCATTCTCGTCGGCTACGGGTTCGCCGTGCTGGGGCTGTGCTATGTGGGGCTGATTTTCGTCCTCGGAGTGGCCGGCGTGCAGCAGTTGTGGGGTTGGTTGACGGGCGCGTGACCGGGACTAATTGATTGCCGGTCCGGGGCAAACACGGTTCACTGGGAGACGTTCGTGAAATTTTGTTTCCCCCAAGAAACGGCACCCGGCGAAAGCCGCGTGGCGGTCACCCCGGCTTCGGCCAAAAAGCTGGTCAAACTCGGCCTGGAGGTCGCTATAGAACGCGGGGCGGGTGGGGCCTCCGGCTACGCTGACGGCGATTACGAGGCGGCCGGGGTGCGGGTGGTGGCGGACCGCGGGGAGCTGTTCCGCACGGCGGATGCTTTGGTGCGCGTGGGGCACACGCCGGCCGGGGAGCTTGATCTGCTGCGCGAGGGGGCGGTGCACATCAGTTTCCTCGATCCGTTCAACGAGAAGGAATTGCTGGCCCGCATGGCCGCGCGGAAGCTTTCGGTCATCAGCATGGAAATGATCCCGCGCACGACGCGCGCGCAGAAGATGGATGCACTCACCTCGCAGGCCAATCTCGGCGGTTATGTCGCGGTCATGCTCGGGGCCAACCGGATGAAAAAAGTGCTCCCCATGATGTCGACCGCGGCGGGCACGCTCCTGGCCGGCAAGGTTTTCATCATCGGGGTCGGCGTGGCCGGTCTCCAGGCCATCGCCACGGCGCGCCGTCTCGGGGCGCGCGTCGAGGCATTCGACACGCGTCCGATCACCGCCGAACAGGTGCGCTCGCTCGGGGCAAAATTCGTGGAGATCGATCTCGGGGGCGAGACGGGTCAGACGGACCAAGGCTATGCCAAAGAGCTGACGCCCGAGCAGTTGGCCCGCCAGCGTGAGGGGATGAAGGCCCTTTGCGCCGGTTCCGATCTGGTGGTGACGACCGCGCAGGTTTTCGGGCGACCGGCTCCGCGCATTCTCACGCGCGACATGGTGGCGGCGATGAAACCGGGCTCGGTGATCGTGGACATGGCGGTCGAGACGGGCGGCAATGTCGAGGGCTCCGTCGCGGGCGAAACCGTCGAGGTGGACGGCGTGACCATTGTCGGCGAGCGCAACCTGCCGGGCCGCGTGGCGCATCATGCCAGCCAGGTCTACGCGATGAACATTTGCGGTCTCCTCGAGGAGTTTTGGGACAAGGAGGCCAAAAAACTCAACCTCAACCCCGATGACGAAATCATCGCCGGGTGTCTCCTGGCCGCGGACGGCCAGGTGCGCGATGCCCGTTTCCGCTGACCAACCACCCCTTGCCATGACCCCGATCCTTCTCGCCGCGGCCGAACCTTCTTCGCTCAACGCGTATATCCCGCTGATTTTCGTCTTCGTGCTGGCCACTTTCATCGGTCTCGACGTCATCCGCAATGTGTCGCGCCTCCTGCACACGCCGCTCATGTCGCTGACCAATGCCATTTCCGCCGTGGTCATCGTCGGCGCCATCCTCGTGGCCGGTCCGCAAGTCGGCGACGACCATCCGCTCTGGATCACCATCCTCGGGTTGGTCGCCATCGCGGCGGCCTCGGTCAATATCGTCAGCGGCTTCCTCATCACCAACCGCATGCTCAAGATGTTCAAGAGCCGCGAACCGGAGAAGAAGCCGTGAGTCCGGAATTGCGCGACGCGCTCGTCCAGTTGACCTACCTCGTGGCGGGGGTCTTTTTCATCTTCTCGCTCAAGTGGATGAACTCGCCGCAGACCGCGCGGCGCGCCGTGTGGGCCGGTGTCTGGGCCATGGTGCTTGGAATCGGCGGCACGCTGGCCAATCCGGCGGTCGCAGTTTCCAGTTTGCCGTGGATCGCGGTGGCGGTGATGGTCGGCGGATTAATCGGTGTGCCGCTGTCGAAGGTGCCGCTTACCGCGGTGCCGCAACGGACGGCGCTCTCGCACGCCTTCGGCGGCTTGGCCGCGGGGTTGGTCGGCACGGCGAAATACTACCTGTGGTTGCACGAGGGCGGGGCAAACCTCACCACGTTCCGCATGTTTGCCATTTCGGCGGAGGTCATCCTCGGTTTTCTCACTTTCACCGGCAGCCTCATGGCGGCCGGCAAGCTGCAGGAGATCTTGCCGGGACGCCCGATCACGTTCCGCGGTCAATTGATCGTGAACTTCCTCATCCTCGGCGGCGCCATCGCCTGCGCGGCGGGGCTGATCATCAACCCGCAATGGTCCTTCCTCTTCCCGGTGCTGGTCATTCTCTCGCTGCTTTTCGGCATCATGCTCATCATCCCGATCGGCGGGGCGGATATGCCGACGGTCATTGCTTTGCTCAATTCCTATGCGGGCCTTTCTGCCGTGGCCATGGGCTTCGTCCTCGACAATACCTTGCTCATCATTGCCGGCGCGCTCGATGGATCGTCCGGTTTGATTCTGTCCATCGTCATGTGCAAAGCGATGAACCGCAGCTTCACCAACGTCCTCTTCGGTGCTTTCGGTTCGGTGCAGGACTCGGCGGCTGAGGACACCGGCAAGACGGTCAAGAGCGCCAGTGCGTCCGAGGCGGCCGAGATCATGGAACAGGCCGACACCGTGGTGATCGTGCCTGGCTACGGTATGGCCGTGGCGCAGGCGCAGCACCGTGTGCGCGAGCTTTACGACCAGCTGACCAGGCGGGGCATCAAGGTGAAATTCGCCATCCATCCGGTGGCTGGCCGCATGCCGGGCCACATGAATGTGTTGTTGGCCGAGGCGGACATTCCCTATGACGATCTCGTCGAGATGGAAGAGATCAACGCCGACATGCCGCAAGTCGATGTCGTGCTCGTGCTCGGGGCCAACGATGTGGTCAATCCCGCGGCGAAAAACAACCCGAAGTCACCCATCCACGGCATGCCCATCATCGAAGCCGACCGCGCCCGCACCGTGCTGGCCGTGAAACGCTCGATGAAGCCCGGCTTCGCCGGCATCGACAACGAGCTCTACACGATGGACAAGACGCTGATGGTCTTCGGCGACGCCAAAGCGGTGGTGGGCGACATGGCCAAAGCGCTGGCCGGCGACTCGGGGATGCACTGAGGCGGGCGGCGCGCTTTCATGATGCCAGCGGCAGGGGCACGGCTCCCTGCGTATGACGCACAAACTTCCCTGAAGCGGCTGGCCTTGAGGCTGGAATCCGGGAATAAATTAACTTCACGCGCGCCTCCGTTCTTCCCTTGCATGAGTGAACCAAATTCCAGCCTCATACTCTACCAGACCGAAGACGGCCGCACGCGGATCGAGTGCCGCTTCGAGAACGAGACGGTCTGGCTCACGCAGAAGCTGATAGCGGAGCTGTTCGAGATCGGCGTCAACACTGTAAACCACCATCTCAAAGAGATTTACGCCGACGGGGAACTGCAGGAGGCGGCAACTATTCGAAAATATCGAATAGTTCGATCCGAAGGCAAACGTCAGATCGTTCGCGAAATTGAGCACTACGGCCTGCCCGTGATCCTGGCGGTTGGTTACCGCGTCCGCAGCCATCGCGGCACGCAGTTCCGCCAATGGGCCACCGCGCACTTGAGCGAGTATTTGGTCAAGGGTTTCACCATGGACGACGAGCGGCTCAAGAACCCGCCGGGTCCGGGGCAGAGGGATTACTTCGAAGAGCAACTCGAGCGCATCCGCGACATCCGCTCCTCGGAGCGGCGCTTCTACCAGAAGGTGCTCGATATCTACGCCACGAGCGTGGACTACGATCCGTCCACGGAGGCGTCGCAGCTCTTTTTCGCCACTGTGCAAAACAAGATGCATTGGGCAGCCCATGGCCAGACGGCCGCCGAGGTGATTCATGCCCGGGCCGACGCCACGCAGCCGTTCATGGGACTCCGAGCCACGCGACCCGGCGGGATCATCCGCAAAGACGATGCGTCCGTGGCCAAAAACTACCTCAACCCGGAAGAGCTCGGCACGCTGAACCGGATCGTCACTGCTTACATCGAATTTGCCGAGTTGAGGGCTTTGCAACGCAAGGTCACAACCATGCGGGACTGGATCGCCAAGCTCGATGAATTCCTGAGCATCTCCGAGCA
>CAZEYV010000121.1:0-3236 GCA_964516705.1 uncultured Chthoniobacter sp. | reverse complement strand
TCGATGGATGCCATGGTCGCGGAGGACGGCGGGGCGACCTTCGGCAGCCTGCTGGCCGACGAGACGGCCGAGGATCCGCACGAGGTGCTGAGCGGCAAGGACGCGGGACTGGAGGCGGTCGAGTTGCTGCGGGTGCTCAAAGTCCGGGAGCGCGAGGTCTTGTTGCGCCGCTTCGGGCTCGGAGGGCACCAACCCATGAAGCTCGAGGACATCGGCTGTGAACTCGGCTGCACCCGCGAGCGCGTGCGCCAGATCCAAGACGAAGCGCTCAAGCGTCTGCGCCGGGCCTTCGCGCAACGTCGGGCGCAGCAATTCCTGCGCGTGGTGCCTGCCGCGAAAAAGTCACCCCCGCCGCCGGCGCCACCTCCCGCTTGCTGCGCGGCGTGATCCGGTCCGCCCCCGGTCTTCCGGCGGGAGCGGAAGTTGTGGCGGAATTGTTGCACTATCCGGGTTGAGTGGCAGCGGGAGGTCGGCGTTTCATCATGGAACACGTCATGAAGCGGATCCTCGTCACGTTCATGCTGCTGCTGGCCGCGGCGGCGGCTTCGACCATCTGGCTCGCGCGCGGGGAAGCGGTGCCGGCGCTCGACGGGGACTGTCCGCTCTACCTCACCTGGCGCGGCGATCCGACGACGACAATAACAATAGTCTGGCTTTGCCGCGACCAACACGCCCCCGAGCCGGCGGTGTTTTATCGCGCGTCCGGGGACGGGGCTTGGCAACTCGCGAAGGGCACCGGCGAAGATTTCCCGCACACCGCTTGGCAGCTGCACCGCGTCGAGTTGACGGGGCTCGCGCCCGGAACCTTGCACCACTTCATGGTGGCGGGCGAGGGACGCCTCCACAGTTTCCGCACCTTGCCGGCTACCTTGGAGCGTCCGGTCCGCTTCGTGGAAGGCGGCGACGTCGGCAAGGATTTCGAGGTCATGGACCGCGTCAACCAGCGCGCCGCCTCGGTCGACCCGGACTTTGCGGTCTGGGGCGGCGACCTGGCCTACTGCAATGGCGACCCGGCCAAGGCGTGGCGCTGGTGGCGGTTTTTTCAATCCGTGCACCGGCACTTGCGGACATCCGACGGACGCCTCGTGCCGCTGGTGGTCACGCCCGGCAACCACGAACTGCCGCGGGATGGCGGCGCGGCGGATTGTTATCTCGCGCTGTTTCCCGCCGCGGACGGACGCAGCTACGGGGCGCTCGACGCGGGGGATTACCTGAGCTTGCTTCTCCTCGACACGGGGCACCTCGCGGAGATCGCGGGAGCGCAGACGGATTGGTTGGCAGCGGCGCTGGCGCAGCGTCGCGCTCGCCCGCACGTGTTTCCCGTCTACCACCGCGGCGCCTATCCCTCGGTGCGCGAATTCGACAACCGCCATGCCCGGGCGGTGCGAGGCCACTGGGTCCCGCTATTCGAAAAGCACGGGGTCCGGCTCGCTTTCGAGCACCACGATCATACCTACAAAGTCACGCCGGCCCTGCGGGAGGGCAGACCGGACGAAACCGGCGTGGTCTATGTGGGCGACGGCGCGTGGGGAGCGGACACCCGTGCGGTGCGCCCGGACGCCTCGTATCTGCGCCGCTCCGGTTCGCTGCACCACTTCCACGAAGTGACGCTCGAGCCGCACCGCCGGACCGTGCGGTCGGTCGCGGCGGACGGAACGGAAATCGACCGCTTCGAGCAGACTGCCGGTGACGGCGGTTGACGGCGGTTCGTGGGGCGGGCAGGATCCACGTGTGATTTTCACCGGACGCCTGCGCTTTCTCGGTCATGCTATGGCCGCTGCCGCGATGTTTTTCGTGGCGGGCGGTCACTGGGGCGCGCTGCAGTCGGTGGCGTGGGTCGGGATGCTCTGGAATTATACGCAGACGGATGGTTCGTTGCTTTCCGGCGTGAAGAAGACGTTCGATGGTGAGCATCCGTGCACGATGTGTACGTCGATTAAGACGGCGAAGTCGAAGGAGCAGTCCAAACCGGTGACCTTGGTGGCGACGAAAAAAATCGAGACGTTTCCCGCGCCTTTGTGCGCCATGTTGCCGCCGCGGGATTGTCGTGAGTTTGTTTTTCCTGTTTGTTCCGAGATGAATCCCGGTTTGCGCTTTGAAGCGCCGCCGGTGCCGGTGCCCATCGCGGACCTCGTCTAACTTCGCGACGCGGAGTGTTTCCGCGTTGTTTTTCCGAACGGCTAACCGGCCGGTTCGCGCCACTTCACCCGCACCGCGCGTGCGCCCTACGTGGCACGAAAGAAATCAAGCAATTCACAAAACAAAAAATGAAATTTTCAAAATATCTTATCCTTAGTCTGGCTGCGGCGTGTGCCGTGCCCTCGGGTCTGCAGGCCCATATCAGTTACACCGGACGCGATTTCGGAGCCCTTGTGGTCGGAGCCCCGGCCACGAGCAATCTCACGCAAACGGTGAGCAGTTCCTTCGGCTGGGCCGATGCGACCGATGACGATTGGGGTGATAGTCACCGCGGGCGGTTCTTCCGCTTCACGCTGAACACATCGGCCTCGGTCATGATCACCGTCGAACGCGATGCGCGCGGCACGGGCACCTCGGGAACTTTCCTCCCGGCGTTCTCGTTGTTCTCCGGACTGGCCCAGCGCGGCAACAACGAAGGCGTGCAGCAGGGTGCGGTCTACCGCACCGAAGCGCTGGCCCATGATGGCGCGACGTTGTCGGTTGCCTCGCGACCGGCCGGCGCGGAGGGATCGTTCCGCGCGTTGACCGGTTGGTCGATCGGCAATGACCCGACCTACATCACGGCGGGGGATCCGACCAGTGGGATCCTCATCGAGGCGCGGTTGGCCTCCTTCACCTACATCGGCCACGCGGCGGACGGCACTAGCGTCAATTTTGGTCTCGCGCCGGGAATCAATGGCGATGGCAATGCGGATGGCTCTGTCACCGCAACTTTCCACGGACTGGCGGCGGGCAACTATTCACTCTTTGTCGGCGGGGCGAACTATGCGTCGCAGACGACCGAGGTGCCGACCTTTCCGACCTATGGTGTGAATGTCGCGGTGCAGGCCGTTCCCGAACCTTCCACCTGGGCGCTGCTGGCCTGTGGCGGATTCGTTTTGGGCGCCGCCCTGCGGAGGAAATGGCGCCGATGAAAAACACGGCCCCGGCTTTCACGTTGATCGAACTGCTTGTGGTCCTCGCCATCATCGCGGTGCTGGCCTCGCTCGCTTCCGCGGGGGCCGGGGCCATGCTCGGCAAGGGTCACGCGACGAAGT
>CAZEYV010000120.1:0-2614 GCA_964516705.1 uncultured Chthoniobacter sp. | reverse complement strand
TGGTGGTGCCGTCGCCGGCGATGTCGGACGTCTTGGACGCCACTTCGCGAACGAGCTGGGCGCCCATGTTCTCGTAAGGATTCTCCAGCTCGATCTCCTTGGCGACGGTGACGCCGTCCTTGGTGATGGTCGGGCTGCCGAATTTCTTGTCGAGGATGACGTTGCGTCCGGACGGCCCGAGGGTCGCCTTGACCGCTTTGGCCAATTTCTCGACACCGCGGAGCAGGCTGTGCCGCGCGGCTTCATCGAATTCCAATTGTTTAGCTGCCATATGATTTAGTTTTCAGTGATTCTGTTTACAGTTTTCAGTTAAGAGAGAATGCCGAGGATATCGTCCTCGCGCATGATGAGGTAGGACTTGTCGTCCACCTTGATTTCGGTTCCGCCGTATTTGCTGAAGAGAACCTTGTCGCCGGCTTTGACCGTGAACTCGATTTTCTTCCCGCTGTCGTCCGTTTTACCGGTGCCGACCGCGACAATTTTCCCCTCCTGGGGTTTTTCTTTGGCGGTGTCGGGAATGATGATCCCGCCTTTGATCGTTTCCTTCTCGTCGAGCGGCTCAACGAGCACGCGATCGCCGATCGGTTTGACTTTGGATGCCATATTTTTGGTTTCTTACCTCCGTTGGTGGTTGTTGGTGTTGGGTTGTTGAAGGCGCGGACGGACACCCGTCCGCCCGCGCGGGTTCAAAGTTGCGTCAGGACTTCTTGTCCTCGTCGACCATCTCGAACTCGGCATCGACGACGTCGCCTTCCTTCTTGGCGCCGCCCTCGGCCGCGTGGGCTTCGGGACCGGGACCCGCTTCGCCGCCCGGGGGCGGAGCCTGCTGGGCCGAGGCCTGCTTGTAGAGTTCGCTGCTCACTTCCTGGAATTTGGCCTGCAGGGCGTCGGCGGCCGACTTGATCGCGTCGGTGTCCGAGCCCTTGAGGGCGTCGCGCACCTTGGTGACGAGGCCTTCGACGTCTGCTTTGAGGTTGCCGGGGACTTTGTCGCCGAGGTCTTTCAATTGCTTCTCGCACTGGTAGGCCAGCGAATCGGCATTGTTGCGCGCTTCGACGCCTTCCTTGGCTTTGGCGTCATCGGCCGCATGGGCTTCGGCTTCCTTCTGCATCTTGTCGACTTCCTCTTTGCTCAATCCGCTCGAACCGGTGATGGAAATCTTCTGCTCCTTGCCGGAGCCGAGGTCCTTGGCCGAGACGTTGAGGATGCCGTTGGCGTCGATGTCGAAGGTGACTTCGATTTGCGGGACGCCGCGGGGCGCGGGCGGAATGCCGTCGAGATGGAACACGCCGAGTTGCTTGTTGTCTTTCGCCATGGGGCGTTCGCCCTGCAGCACTTTGATTTCCACCCCCGGCTGGCTGTCGCTGTAGGTCGAGAAGATCTGCGACTTTTTCGTCGGGATGGTCGTGTTGCGCGGGATCATCGGCGTGGCGATGCCGCCAGCCGTCTCGATGGCGAGGGTCAGCGGGGTTACGTCGAGCAGGAGCACGTCTTTCACGTCGCCCTTGAGCACGCCGCCCTGGATGGCCGCGCCGATGGCCACGACTTCGTCGGGGTTCACGCCGCGGTGCGGTTCGCGTCCGATGAGATTCTTGGCCGTCTCGATGACCTTGGGCATGCGGGTCATGCCGCCGACGAGGACGAGTTCATTGACATCGCTCTTGCCAAGCTTGGCATCCTTCAAGCACGCCTCGACCGGTTTGATCGTGCGGGTGAAGAGGTCGTCGGTCAGTTGCTCGAGTTTCGAGCGGGTGAGTTTTTTCTGGATGTGCTTCGGACCCGAGGCGTCGGCCGTGACGAACGGCAGATTGATCTCGTATTCCTGCGCGGAGGAGAGGGCGATTTTGGCTTTTTCGGCTTCCTCTTTGATGCGCTGCACGGCGTCGGGTTGCTTGGAGAGGTCGATGCCGGAGTCCGCTTTGAACTCCGAGATGATCCAATCCATGATCTTGTGATCCCAATCGTCGCCGCCGAGGTGCGTGTCGCCGTTGGTTGCTTTGACTTCGAAGACGCCGTCGCCGATTTCCAGCGCCGAGATGTCGAAGGTGCCGCCGCCCAAGTCATAAACGGCGATCTTTTCGTCCTTCTTCTTGTCCAGGCCGTAAGCGAGGGAGGCTGCGGTCGGCTCGTTGATGATGCGCAGGACTTCGAGGCCCGCGATCTTGCCGGCGTCTTTGGTCGCGTTGCGCTGCGAGTCGTTGAAATAGGCCGGGACGGTGATGACCGCCTGGGTGATCTTTTCGCCGAGCTTGGCTTCCGCATCGGACTTCAGCTTGGCGAGGATCATCGCGCTGATTTCCGGCGGGCTGAACGCTTTCTTCTGTCCGTTGATGTCCAGTTCGATGTGCGCGTCGCCGTTGGCCGCTTTGACCAGTTTGTAGGGAACGCGTTTGTCGCCCTCGTTCAGCTCGTCGAATTTGCGCCCCATGAAGCGCTTGACCGAGAAAACGGTGTTGGTCGGGTTGGTCACGGCTTGGCGCTTGGCCGCTTGGCCGACAAGGCGCTCGCCGGTTTTGGTGAAGGCGACGACAGACGGCGTGGTCCGCGCGCCCTCGCTGTTTTCCAGCACGACAGGCTCCCCGCCTTCCATGGTGGACATGCAGGAGTTGGTCGT
>CAZEYV010000119.1:0-6640 GCA_964516705.1 uncultured Chthoniobacter sp. | reverse complement strand
CGCCGCGGCGAGGTCATCGAATACGTCCGGCAGAAATACGGCGAGCGTTGCGTTTCCCAGATCGTCACCTTCAACCAGCTCGGCGCGAAGAGCGTGGTGCGCGACGTGGCGCGTGTGCTCGGCCTGAGTTACGGCGACGGCGACCGCATCGCCAAGATGATCCCGAACGAGCTGAATATCACCCTCGAGTCGGCGCGGGAGAAAAATCCGGACCTCAAGCAAGCGATCGAATCCGAGCCCGGCACGCAGCAGCTCTGGGGCTATTCGACCGTCTTGGAGGGCCTCTCGCGCAACGCGGGCATCCACGCGGCGGGGGTGGTTATCGGCGACCGTGATTTGTCGGAAATCCTCCCGCTCTCGCGCGGCAAGGAGAACGAGGTGGTCACGCAGTATTCCATGGAGCCGCTGACCGATCTCGGGATGCTCAAGATGGATTTTCTCGGGCTGAAAACCCTGACGGTGATCCGCGATGCCGAGGAACTGATCCGCCGCCGCGTGCCCGGCTTCGACATCGAGAAAGTCCCGGTCGACGACCAGGCCGCCTTCGATGTGCTCAACCGCGGCGAAACGGTCGGCATCTTCCAGTTTGAAGGCGGCATGTCGCGCTATTGCCGGAATTTCGGGTTCACCAGCCTCGACGATATGAACGCGCTCTGCGCGCTTTACCGTCCGGGTCCGATGGCGCTCATCCCCGATTACATCAAGCGCAAGAAGGGCCAGACCAAGATCAACTACGATCATCCGCTGCTCGAGCAGGTGGCCAGGGAAACCTACGGCATCCTCATTTACCAGGAGCAGGTCCAGCAGTCGGCGAACCTGCTCGCCGGCTACAGCCTCGGCCAGGCCGACTTGCTCCGCCGCGCCATGGGCAAGAAGGACAAGGAGAAGATGGCCAAGGAGCGGGTCAACTTCATCGCCGGCTGCAAAAAGCACAACGACATCCCGGAGAAAAAAGCCGAGGCCATTTTCGACCTGCTGGAGAAGTTCGCCGACTACGGGTTCAACAAGAGCCACAGCGCGGCCTATTCGCTGATCAGCTACCGCATGTGCTGGCTCAAGGCGCATTATCCGGTCGAATTCATGTGCGCGGTGCTGAGCAACGAAGTCGACGACACCGACAAAATTTCCTTCTACGTCGACGAGGCCAAGCGCATGGGCCTGGCCCTGCTGCCGCCGGATCTGAACAAGAGCATGCTCAAATTCGCGCCCGAGGAACACGAGGGCGCCGTGGCGGTCCGCTTCGGCCTGAGCGGCATCAAAAACGTGGGCGAGGCCTCGATGGCCGATGCGGTGACCGAGCGCGAGGCCCGTGGGCCGTTCAGTTCAATGGAAGACTTCGCCTCCCGCATGGACCCGCGCGCGGTCAACCGCAAATCGCTGGAGTGCCTGGTCAAATGCGGTGCTTTCGACTTCACCGGCGAGGAGCGGGCCCAGATGGTGGAGGACCTCGAGCCGGTGCTGGCGGCCAGTGCCTCGGCGCACCGCGACAGGTCCGCCGGACAACAGAGCCTTTTCGGCGACGAGGGTCTCGCCGTCACGGCACGGGGCGGCGGACGCCGCCGGACGCGACCCTTCACCGAAGCCGAGTTGTTGTCGTTCGAGAAAGAGCTGCTCGGTTTTTATGTCACGGCGCATCCGCTCGATCCTTACCGCGGATCGCTGGACAACCCGAAATTCACCAGGATTTCCGCCCTCGAGGAAATGGACGACCGCGCCACGGTGACGGTGGCGGGGTTGGTCGACACGGTGGAGAAAAAGTTCACCAAGGCGACCGGCAAGCCCTGCGCTTTCCTCACGCTGGAGGACTTCACCGGAAAGGTGGAGGTCCGGGTCTGGAGCGAGGCGTTCGAGAAATACACCTCGCAGCTCGTCCCCGGGAAAGTGGTGCAAATCACCGGCCGGCTCGACAAACGCGACGACAAGCCCGCGGTGACCGCGGCGGAGTTCAAGTCCGTGCCACCCGCGGCGGGGAGCGAGCCGCCCATCGTCCTGCGCCTGCCGGCGGGCCGGGCCGGACGTCGCGAGCTGGAGGATTTGCGTTCGACCGTGCTCGATTTCCCGGGGCGGCGTCCGTTGGTGCTCGAGTTCGTGGCCCGCGACGGCCGGACGCGCCGGGTGCGCGCCGCCGAGCAGTTCAAGGTCGGGCGCGAGGAGCAGTTGCGGGTGGCCCTCGACGGACTGCTCGTGCCTTAGACGCTGCGCTTGCCCCGGGGGCGGCAAACGTGTTTGCTGTCTGGCCATAACCCGCCATGGCGCTCATATCCGAAGAAGCAGCGGAGGAAAGGACCCCGGTATTCGTCCGCGCAGACTGGTGGGCCGCCCTCGTCACCGCCCTGATCAGCGGCGCGGTTTATTTTTACACCGCGCAGCCGAACGTCGGGCTGTTGGATTCCGGTGAATTCATCGTGGCGGCCCAGCACTTCGGGGTGCCGCATCCGACGGGCTACCCGCTCTGGACCATCCTCGCGTGGTTGTTCCAGCTCCTGCCGCTCGGCAACGCGGCGTGGGAAATCAACCTTTTCAGCGGTTTCTGCGGGGCCTTGGCGGTGGGAGCCACGACCTTGCTGGCCTCGAGCATGCTGCGCTGGATGATGCCGTGGTGGGGCGAGGGGAAGACGGGCACGCCGCTGGTCCGCGCGCTCATTGCCGCGACGTTCGGGCTGCTCTTCGCGTTCAGTTTCTCGTTCTGGACGCAGGCCGTCATCGCCGAGGTCTACACCTTGCACGGCCTCCTCGTGGCGCTGTTCATCATCTCGCTCTACTGGTGGGTGCGGCGTCCTTCCCGCGACCTGCCGATCCTCGCTTCGTTTTTCACTTTCTCGCTCTGCATGAGCAACCACCACCTCACGCTGGCGCTGGCCCCGTTGCCCCTGCTCGTGCCGCTGCTCATCCGCCGCTCGGTTTTCTGGGAGGTGCTGGTCGCTTCGCTGGTCAGCGCGGCGCTCGTCTACCTGGGATTCGCCTGGCTGTCGAATGACGCGACAACCTGGTCGACCGCCATGCGGTTCTTCTACTTCGCCATGCTCGGGTTGATCGTCCTGCTTGTTCTCAAGTGGCGCCGCACCGACCTGCGTATCGTGTTGCTCGTCCCGCTGGCCGTCATCCTCGGGCTTTTGCCTTACGCTTACATGCCGTTCGCGTCCTCGACCAACCCGCCGATGAACTGGGGTTACACCAGCACGCCGGAGGGATTTTTCTATTCGATCAACCGGACGCAGTATGCGGGAAGCCTCTCCGATCTCATCGTCCGCACGCTGGGCAAAGGCATGGGAACCGCGCCCGAGAAGCCGCCGGAGCCCGAGGATCCCGAGCGGGTGTCCACCCTCGAACTCGGACGCGAGTTCACCTCGTTCTACTGGCGCAAGCTGGGGGAAAATTTCACCCCCTGGGCCTTCTTCGCCGTCATCGGTGCCGCGCTGGGCATTCTGCGCTTGCCCCTGCGGCAACGCACTTTTCTCTACCTGCTCTTCATCGGTTTTGTCCTCGCCGCCTTCCTCCAGCCGGTCATGGAGCGCACGGAGACCACCATCGACTCGTGGTCCCTCCAGTTTCCCTACCACGGCTATGCTTACCTGCTTTTCGCCCTGCTCTGCGCCGCCGGCACGGGCTACGTGCTCTCGCGCTTGATGGCCAAGCGCGCCGCCTTCCGCCTCGCCGCTTGGGTCCTGCCCTTGCTGCCGCTGTGGACCGGAATCCAGAATGCGCCGCTATGCAGCCAGCGCGGCCACTGGTTCGGGTGGCACTACGGGCATGACATGCTCAAGGACTTGCCGAAGGACGCTTTTGTTTTCGGCGGGACCGACCCGGGGCGTTTCGTCCCGACCTACATGATCCTTGGCGAGAGCTTCGTCGACCCGAAGGACCGTCGCGACCCGGACTTCGACCGCCGTGATCTCGTCATTGTCACCCAGAACGCGCTGGCCGACGCCTTTTACCAGAAATACATCCACGACCACTACGCGCCGGGGCGGCCGAAGGCGGAGGGATGGTTCGAGAAATGGCTCGGACGCGACCGGCAGTATCCGCCGGACAGCACCATCATGCCGAGCGAGCAGGAGTTGATGGACATCGTCCGCAATGTCTCGATGAACCTCCCTCCGGGGGCCAATCCGCAGGACCCCAATGTCGGCATCCTTTACCACGCGGCCATCGCGCAGTGGATTTTCGAGAAGAACAAGGACAAGCGGGAGTTCTTCATCGAAGAAAGCTTCCCCATGGAGTGGACTTACCCCTACGCCGTGCCCAACGGGTTGAGTTACCGTCTCAACAAGGAGCCGCTGGAGACGCTGCCACCCGAAACGGTCGCGGAGGACTTCCGCTATTGGAACGACTACGTCGAGCGGTTGCTCGCCGACAAAAACTTCCACGAGGACTTCGACGCCAAGCGCTCGTTTTCCAAGCTGCGCAATTCGACGGGCAACATTTACCGCGCGCGGCGCATGTGGGCCGAGGCCGAACGCGCCTACCGTCAGGCGTTGCAGTTGCACCCGAACAACATGGAATCGCTCGTCGCCCTCAGCGATATCCTGCGCACCCAAAAGCGCTGGGACGAGATGGCGGAGGTCTGGGACCGCGCCGTGGAGGGCGACCCGCACAACCGCGCGGTGCGCAAAGCCCGGCAACGGGTCACCCGGTTGCGCGAGGCCGACCGCGAAATCGCCGCCCTGCAGACTGAGTTGGCGGCCAATCCCCAGAACCCCGAGGTGGTGTCCAACCTCCTCCGGCTCTACATGGAGACGGGCCAACCGGATTTGGCCCAAACGCAACTCGAGCAGTCCGCCGCGGACTTCGGCGACAATCCGGACTTCCTGAGATTCGCGGTCGATTTCTGCAACAGCAACGGTCAGTGGCAGGCGGGTCTCGGGCCGGCGCGCAAGCTTGCCGCGGTGGCGACCAACGATCCCGGTGTGCTGCTTGCCTTGGCCCGCTTCCAATTCGCCACCCGCGATCTGAACGGCTTTCTCGAGACGGCGCGCCAAGCGGTCAGCCTCGGCGGGGTGCAGGCCCGCGCCGCCCTGGCCAACGACCCGATCTATGGCATGGTGCGCGGCACACCCGAGTTCCGGCAGTTGATCGGTCAGTAAGGACCTACGCCGCGAAAAACGGGTTGCCCGCTTTCTCGGACTCCACCGTGGTCAGGGGCCCGTGGCCCGGACAAAGGATCGTTGCCTCGGGCAGACTGAGGATCTCGCGACGAATGCTTGCGAGCGCCTCCGCGTAGTCGCCGCGCACGCCCCCGACCGATCCGGCGAAAAGCGCATCGCCGACGATGGCCGCCCGGATGGCGTGTCCCTCGATGATAAATGAAGTCCCTCCCGGACTATGACCCGGGGTCAGGCGCGTGCGGATGAAGTGGTGCCCGGCATTGAAGAGGTCGCCCGGCCGGAAGGTGCGGGTGCCGCGCACGGGTTCGGCGTCCGATGACCATGCCTCCACGCCGAGTTCAACCTTCAGCGCGGCCAAGGCGCGGATGTGGTCGGCGTGGCTGTGGGTGAGAAAAATCGCGACCACATTGAGGTCGAACCTTGCCACCGCGTCGAGCAGCGGTGCGGGGTCGGCTCCGGTGTCGAAAATGGCCGCATCACGGTTCGTGCGGTCCCACAGGATATACGCGTTGACCGTCATGCCATCGAACGGCGTGGTCGCGACGAACATGGACTCGGGGCAGGGGACCACCGGATGGTGTTCCCCGCGGGCCAACCGCACAAGGGCCTCGGGGGAGAGTTGCAGCGCAGAGGCCAGCGCGCGGGTCGCGTCTTCCTCGAAATGCCCGTCCAGCAAGCGGGCCACGGCGGCCGGGTCGAGGTTCGCCGCACGGGCCGCCGCGGCTTGGTCGAGATTACGGCCGCGCAGCGCCTTGCCGAGGACGTCGGCAAAGTTGTCTTCCAAGGGGATCATCAGACCGCGGCCGCTTTCAGTTGTTGCCGCAGGACAAAGTAGAGGGCGATGAACATGAGCAGCGACGAACCGAGCAGGACCCATGCGTTGAAGGTCAGCACGCTGGACTGCAGGCCGAAATAGCGTTTCTCCGGACCGAAAAACACATTGAGGAAACGGCTCTCCCGGTAGTCGCTCTGCTCCATTTCCGCTTTGTTGACCAGATCCGTGGTCTTCTGGTTGACATAAAGCCGCTCGGCCGAGACCGGCCCCGGGGACATTTCGAGCATGTTTTCGGTCAGCGGCCCGCCTTCGATCACCTTGTCGACGCGGCGGAGACGTTTTTCCAGGGTGGGCAGGTCCTTGGCTTGCAGACCCGAAAGAATGGCCAGCGACTCCTTAAGATCCTCGAGGCGCGCCCCGCCGGCCTGGTCCAAGGTGCCGCCGTGGGCCAGGGCGTTGATCTCCCGCTGGATGCGGTCCTGACGTCCGGTCAGGGGATTGTATTTGGCCTGCGCGAAGACCAGCGCCTCGTAGGACCAGCGCATGGGCATGAACTCGCAGATCAGCGGGACCTGCAGGTCGCTCCGGGGTTGGCCGGCTTCGGGATTCTCGGAAAACCAGCGGCTGACGGAGTAAACAAAGTCGAGGTTCTGGTTCATCTCCTCGTATTTGATCAACGCGCCGCCGAGAATGATCTGCGGGATAAGCACGATGGGAATGATGTTGACCGCCGTCTTGCTCTCGCTGACCAGGCTGGAAA
>CAZEYV010000118.1:0-14070 GCA_964516705.1 uncultured Chthoniobacter sp. | reverse complement strand
ACGTCAATCTCGACACCCTCACCCCCGAACCCTACGTGCGCGGACTAAGCTCGCACGGCGGATACTGCGGACCGGCGGTCAAACCGATCGCCCTCAACATGGTGCAAAGCTGCGCCGCCGACCCCGAAGTCGGGCTCCCCATCTCCGGCATCGGCGGCATCGGCAACTGGCGCGACGCCGCCGAATTCCTCGCCCTCGGATCGTTGAGCCTCCAAGTCTGCACCGCCGTCATGCATTACGGCTTCCGCATCGTCGAGGACATGAACGAAGGCCTTTCCGACTACCTCGATTCCAAGGGCTACAAAAGCGTGGCCGAATTCTCCGGCGCCGCCGTGCAGAGCCTCTCCGACTGGAAATACCTCGACCTGCATTACAAACGTGTCGCCCGCATCGACTATGACAAATGCATCGGGTGCAACCTCTGCTACATCGCCTGCGAGGACGGCGCGCACCAGTGCATCGACTTGGTCGACAGCTCCCCCTACGGACTCGGGCCCGGACGCGTGCCCGGCAAATCCGTGCCCAAGGTCCGCGAGGAAGACTGCGTCGGCTGCAATCTCTGCTCCATCGTCTGCCCGGTCGACGATTGCATCACCATGGTGGAAATCGAAACCGGCCGGGAAAAAATGAGCTGGGACGACTATCAGACCCGCCTGGCCAAGGGCGAGATGCAGCCCCTCCCCGCGCACCCTTAGTCTGATTGTAGCGGGGGTCTGCGACCGCCGGACGCATTTATGATCCGCCGACTCACGACCGCGGACTTGGGCGCCCTGTCGCCTCTGTTCGCCGCCTACCTCGATTTTTACCACGTCGAACAACTCCCGGACCGGCAACAGGCGTTCCTCGCAGAACGGCTGGCGTCCACCGGCTCAACCGCCTTCGGCGCCTTCGACGAATCCGGTCACATGACCGGCTTCGCCCTCTGCCATCTCGCGCACAACTCGCTCCGGCTCGGGCCCGCCTGGATCCTCCACGATCTCTTTGTCGCGGCCGGCAACCGCCGGCACGGCACCGCCCGCCAACTTCTCGATACCGTCCACGCCGCGGCACGGGCAGCCGGCGCCTGCGAAGTGATCCTCTCGACCGCGCAGACCAACAACGCGGCCCGCTCGCTCTACGAAAGCGCGGGCTACCGGCCCGACGAAGTCTTCCGCACCTACGTTTTCGACCTGCACTGAGCGCAATCGGCATTGCCAAGCCGCCGCATCCGTCGGAATGTGCAGGTAATCCGCCGCCCATGCGCATCGCCATCTTCGGTGACATCCACAGCAATCTGGAGGCCCTCCAATCGGTCCTGGCCGACGCGCAAATCCAGGGCTGCACGCATTACATCTGTCTCGGCGACCTCGTCGGATACAGCGCGGACCCCGAGGCGTGCATCGAACTGGTCCGCTCGCTCGATTGCCCCGTGATCAAGGGCAACCACGACGAGCAAGCCGCCATGTCGGGTTCTCTGACCGGCTTCACCGACCTCGCCGCCGCCGCCATGCAGTGGACGCGCGGGCAATTGGGCGAGAAGGACAAGGAATGGCTCCGCTCGCTCCGCCTGCAGCGCGTCATCCGCGACTTCACGGTCGTCCACGCCACCCTCGACACCCCGCACAAATGGGGCTACGTCGTCACCCCGGGCGATGCCGGCGCCAGCTTCACCTACCAGCACACGCCCGTCTGCTTTTTCGGCCACACCCACGAGCCTTTCCTTTTTTCCACCGGCATTGTCGTGAAGAAAAACACCTACGACAAACTCAAGCTCAAGCCCGGCACGCAATACCTGATCAATGCGGGCAGCGTCGGGCAGCCGCGCGACCGCGACTGGCGCGCCGCTTACGTCATCTACCAGCCGGAAACTCTCGAAGTCGAACTCCGCCGCATCCCTTATGACATCGAGACCACCCAGAAGAAAATCCTCCGGGCCGGGCTCCCCCCCGAACTGGCCGAGCGTCTCGCCTTGGGGATATGAATCCCGGGCGCATCCTTGTCCTCAAACCGAGTTCGCTCGGCGATATCGTCCACACTTTGCCCGCGGTGGCCGCCCTGCGAGCGAAATTCCCCGGTGCCCGTCTCACCTGGATGGTCAATCCCGAGTGGGCCCCGCTCCTCGAAGGCAACCCGCAGGTCGATGAAGCCCTCGTTTTTCCCCGCGCCGATTTCCGCGGACCCCGAGGCTGGCTGCGTTTTGCCCGCTGGCGCCGCGCGCTGAAAAAACAAACGCCACCCGACCTCATACTCGACTTCCAGGGCCTCCTCCGCACCGCACTCGTCGCCCGCGCCTTCCGCGGCGTGCCGGTCTACGGACTCTCCGACGCCCGAGAGGGCGCGCGTCTCGCGCAGACACGCACCATTCCCGTCGATCCAAAGGCCCACGCTGTCGAACGCTATCTTGCCCTCGCCGCCGCGACCGGTGCCGCACTGGCCGGGCCACCCGCATTCACCCTGCCCGAGGGCGATCGTCCCTCGGAAACAATCCCCGCCGGACCCTTCATCATCCTCCATCCTTTCTCCCGTGGCCGAGGCAAATCGCTCGCGCCGGATTTTGTCAGCGCCTTCTGCCGCACCACGGGGTATCCGGTCGTGCTCGTCGGACGCAGCGAGCAAGCCCTTCCCGACCTCCCGCCCAACGTCACCAACCTCCTCAACAGGACCAGCCTCACCGAACTTCTCTGGCTTCTGCGCCAAGGGGCATTCGTTGTCAGCGTCGACAGCGGACCCATGCACCTTGCCGCCGCCGTGACGGACCGGCTCCTTGCCATCCACACCTGGAGCGATCCCTGCCTGGTCGGACCCTACCGCCCCGGTGCCCACGTCTGGAAAGGCCGCGACTTTTTCCCCGCCCTCGATCCCGCCAGTTCCGCCGCCCCCGAAGTCGCCCCTTCGACCCAGGACGCCGAAACCATGGCCCGCTGGGTCCGCCAAAAACTACCCTTGTAGCGGCGGTCTGTGACCGCCGGACGACATTAAACTCACGCCCCCGGCGCCGAAATCCCCCGCCGCGTAATCTTTCTTTTCACCAACGCCACCGCCTCCCGCGCCTCTTCGACGTGCAACAGCGCGCACAACGCAAAATAAACCGCCGCCGCCGCCGCAATAATCACCAGCAGCGACCACACCCGGTCGAACAACGACGCTGCCCCCAACCACGGCTCCAACCACTCGCGCCCCAGCAGGCACACCGCGGCCAACCCGGCCGCCGCCACCGCGATGCGTCCGAACGAGGCGATCACTTTGAAGCTCTCCATCCCCCCTGCCGCGCGCCGCATGAGGAAATACAGAATGAAAAAGTCGATCGTCGCGACCAGCCCGGTCGACAAGGCCAGGCCTTTGTGTCCGAGTCCCATGCGGAACGTCAGTTGCCAGTTGAGGAAAATGTTCAGCGCAATGCCGAAGAATGTCACCAGCATCGGCGTCCACTTGCGCTCCAACGCGTAGAAAGCGGGCGAGAGCACCTTGATGCAAGCGTAGCCCATCAAGCCCACCGCGTAGAACTTCAGCGCCGCCCCCGTCTGCTCCGTGTCGCCCGCGGTGAACTTCCCGCGCTCGTAAATCAGCCCGATGATTTCGCTGCTCATCATCATCAGCCCGATCGTTGCCGGCAGGGTGAGGAACAGCGCCAACCGGATGGCCTTGGCCAGGGTTTCGCGGAAGTGCGCCATGTCGCCGCCCGCCGCGATTTTCGCCACCGCCGGCAAGGTCACAGTGGCCACCGCCACGCCGAAAATGCCGAGCGGCAACTGCATGAGGCGGAAAGCGTAGGAGAGCCAGCTGACCGCGCCGTCCCCGAGGTAGGAGGCGAAGATGCTGTTGACCATGACATTGACCTGCACGGCACTGGCCGCGATGACCGCCGGTAGCATGAGCCAGAGGACGCGCTTGACCTGCGCGTCGCGCCATCCGAAGTCGAAATGGAAAGTGAAGCCGACTTTTTTGAGACTCGGAATCTGCACGGCCAGCTGGAGGAACCCGCCGATCAGCGTGCCGATGGCCATGCCGATCAACGAGCGCGGACCGAAGGTCGGGTCGATCAGCCAGGCGATGGTCACCCCGCCGAAAATCGACCCGAGGTTGTAGAAGCTCGAAGCCAGGGCCGGCACCCCGAAGACGTTGCGGGAATTGAGCATGCCCATGACCAACGCGGCGAGGGACACCATGAGAATGAAGGGAAACATGATGCGCGTCAGTTCCACCGCGAACGCGGACTTGTCCGCATCGAAACCCGGGGCCAGCACCGCGATCAGCGCGGGGGCGAACAGGATGCCCAGCAGCGTCATGCCGCTCATGAAGACCAGAGCCAGCGTGGCCATCTTGCGCGCCAGTTCCCATGCCGCCTCGTAATTTTTCTCCACCCCGAGTTTGGAAAACACCGTGACGAACGCGACCGACAGCGCGCCCTCGGCGAACAGATCGCGCAGCAAATTCGGCGCGCGGTAGGCCGTGATATACGCGTCCATCCCGCGCCCCGCGCCGAAGAGGGCGGCAAAGATCAGCTCGCGCGCCAACCCGAGCACGCGGCTGAGCATGACGGCGAGGGCGACGATGCCCGCCGCCCGCGTGTTCAACTTTTCCTTAGCCATGCGCCGCCCTGCGTAGCCGATCCATGATGGCCATGCCCAGCCCCGATTCGGGAATTTCGCGGGCGTAGATCCGCGCCACCCCGGAGGCATCCAACCGCCGCAGCGCGGCGAAAAAGAGCGGGGCGGCATCCGCGGGGTCGGACGGCAAAACTTCGGCCGCGGCGAATCCCGGCCCGACCGCGCCGAACGCCAGGACCCCGCTCGCAGCCGCGTCGTCGGGCAACGGCGCATGACCGTGCCACAACTTCAGCGGCGTGCGCGGGGCGTAGTGGCTTTCCAGCATGCCCGGCGCGGAGACCGTGCCTCCACGCTCCGCGCGCTCCACCGGGGCGAAGCGGGCCAACTCCTCCGTTGTCACCGGTCCCGGTCGCAGCAAGGTCAGCCGTCCGTCCCCCACCGCCACAATGGTCGACTCCAACCCGTGCCGGCACGGACCGCCATCGAGAACAAGGGGAATGCGTCCGTGCAGTTCTTCTATGACATCTTGCGCGCTCACCGGGCTGATCCGTCCGAAACGGTTCGCGCTCGGTGCGGCCAAAGGCCGGCCGATGTCCCGCACCACCGCGGCCATGACCGGATGCGCGCTGCAACGCAACGCCACCGTCGGCAAACCCGAGCGCACGAGATCCGGCACAAGATCTTTGGCCGGCAACACCATGGTCAGCGGCCCGGGCCAAAACGCACCGGCCAAGCGGGCGGCGAGCGCTTCGGCCGCACCCGTCACCGTCGACAACGTTCCGATCCAGGACGCATCGGCCACATGCACGATCAATGGATCGAAGGAGGGACGCTCCTTGGCGGCAAAAACTTTCGCCGCGGCGTCCGCGTTGAGCGCGTCGCAGGCCAGTCCGTAGACCGTCTCGGTCGGCAGAGCGACCACCTCGCCGCCGCGCAGCAACCCGGCCGCTTCACGTGCTGCGACGCCAATTTCCGCCGGTTCGATCGCCCGCAGGACCCGTGTTTGCATCACCATTCCGCCGTTCTATGGATCTTAATCACTTGGTCTCCAACGTTTTGCCATAACAGAAGGCACCACCGCGACAGGTGGGCCATCATGACCGGATCGGTTATCTTTTCCAATAAGCAATTGACCAATGGGCACGGGATCACCATACACGCCGTGGGCGCAGAGTATCGCGTCAAAACCAGCCCCGTCTGCATGCCCCAAGGAATAATCAAATGGTTCAACAACAAGAAGGGTTTCGGTTTCATTGCCGACCCCAGCGGAGCCAGCGCCGACATCTTCGTCCATTATTCGGAGATCCGCGGCGACGGTTACAAAACGCTGGAAGAAGGTGACACCGTGGAGTTCGAGCTGAGCCCGAGCGACCGCGGACCCAAGGCCCTGAATGTGGTGAGAATCTGAGCGTGTTTCGCAACCTGGTCCTCGTCGGATTCATGGGATCCGGCAAATCCAGCGTCGGGAGGCTTTTGTCGTCCCTCACCGGCTTTGCCCTCGTCGACACCGACACCCTCGTTGCGCAGGAAGCCGGACAATCGATCCCCGCCATTTTCAGACGTCACGGCGAGGAACATTTCCGCGCGCTGGAAACCGGGGTCCTGCAAAGCCTCGTCGGCCGCATCGGTCTGGTCGTCGCCACCGGCGGCGGCATTGTCACCGTCGACGAAAACCGCCGACTCCTCCCGCAAATCGGCCCCGTGGTCTGGCTCGACGCCACTCCCGACCATCTCTACCAACGCGTCAAACACAGCAAGCGACCCCTGCTGCAGACCGCCGATCCCCGCCGGACCGTCGAGGAACTCTACCGCCAGCGAGAGCCCCTCTACCGGGAAACCGCCACCCTCCGCATCGACTCCACCAACCTGACCCACCGCCAAACCGCCGAAGCCGTCCTCGCCCTCCTCCGCCAACAACAGGAGCAGCAACAACAGTAGTCCTTACACGGTTGATAAAGCGGCCCGCCGCGCATAGGCTTAGTACTCACCTCATGCCTCGTGGTGTAACGGTAGCACTGCAGATTCTGGATCTGTGTGTCATGGTTCGAATCCATGCGAGGCAGCCAGCCACCGGATGGCGAACTCGTGTCTTCGACACACGGAGTCACCACGGGAAAGATCGCCCCGCGCGATCAATCCATGCGAGGCAGCCATGCCTCGCGTCTCCGACACACAAAGTCATCCTCGGAAAGGTCGCCGCGGCGACCAATCCATGCGAGGCAGCCAACCAAAGGTTGGCGAACATTCAGTCTGCCACGACCCGCACCGCATGATGTCCCCGCGCGAATTCCGCGGCGGTGAGCTTTTTTCCCCCGGCCGGTTGCACCTCGAGGATACGCACCAGACCGCCCCCGCCGCATCCAACATCGAGAGGGAGCACCACAGTGCCGGCAGGAACCGATCCTTCAACAGCCTCGGCCCGGTGGATCTTGACCGCGAGCCGCTTGCCCCCGGCCAATTCGAACTCCACCGTGCACCCGGGCCACGGATGGAGACCGCGGACCCGCCGCGCAATTTCCCCGGCGGCGGCGCGCCAGTCGATCCGTCCGGAGGAACGATCCAGTTTGGGACTGTAGGTCGCCAGGTCCCCGTCCTGCTTGAGATGCGGAGCCGTTCCGGAACGAATGAGATCCAGCGCCTCGGCCAAGGCCGCGGGCGCCATGGACGCCAAGCGGTCGTGAAGGACGCCGGCGGTGTCCGTGTCCTCGACCGCGCAAGTGCGCTGCAGAAGGATGTCCCCGGTATCGAGCCCCGCGTCCATCCACATCACGGTGAGGCCGGACTCGCGGTCGCCGGCCAGCACAGCCGCGTGCACCGGCGCAGCCCCGCGGTGGCGCGGGAGGAGCGAGGCATGCAGGTTGAGGGCGCCAAGCCGGGGAACATCGAGCAACTCCTGCGGCAGGATTTGCCCGTAAGCCATCACCACCAGCAAGTTGGGACGAAGGCGCGCGATTTCCCCGACCGCTTCCGGCGCGCGGATGCGCGAAGGTTGCAAGGGCACCAGTCCGCGAGAGAGAGCCTTCTCCTTGATCGCGCAAGGTTTGACGCGCAGACCACGTCCCGCCGGGCGGTCCGGTTGCGTGACCACCCCGGCCAGTTCGACGCCCGGCGCGGCAGCCAGCCACTCGAGGACCGGGATGCCGATATCCCCGCTGCCGATGAAAACAATCTTCATGGATGCACGCGGCGCCGCGCCCGGCGCGCGGCGACCGCCGGCCCGCGAGGCAACTCCCCGGCCGTCACCTCGCGCTGGCCGACCGAATCGGCGCACCCGGTGCAAAGATAGTCATAAATTTCCTTGTCGGGCAGCACGAGCAAGAGACGTTCGCGCACAGGCATCGCCTGTCCGCAGCGCCGGCAATAAAGACTGCTGGCCCGCAGGCTTCCGAACTGCCCGCTCATGTCACCGCGCTGAAACCCTCTTCGCCAAAATGGTTCCGGCGGTCTTTGACCAGGACGCTGACAATGGAGGCGAGGACATCGACCGGCGACTGCGTGGCGTCGATGTGCTCGATCATGCCGTCCCCGTAATAATCGAGCAACGGACGCGACTCGTGATCGTAGGTCTCGAGACGGTGCTTGATGACTTCCTCGTTGGCGTCGTCGAAGCGGTTGTCGCGCAGGGCCCGGCGCTTGAGGCGCCCGACCAGCTTGGAGCGGTCCGGACAGGACAAATGGAAAACGCGCCGCACCCGCACGGTGTCGTCCAGCATTTGCGCCTGGTGGACATTTCGCGGTATCCCGTCGAGGACGAGAAAGTCGTGGTCCGGATGGAACGCGTGCGATTCGACGCTCTGGTCGATGCGGATTTTCCAGAGCTTCACCGTGATCTCGTCGGGCACCAGTTCGCCCCGGCTGGAGTATTCGAGAAACTGCTGCCCGAGTGGCGTGCGCAGGTCGAGCGCGCGGAACACATCCCCGCAGGCGCAATGGAAATAGCCGGGAACGGTGCCGAGCGCGCGGCCTTGGGTTCCTTTGCCGCTGCCGGGGGCACCGAAAATAAGATAGGTCTGGTATCTGCTCATGCGAGGAGTGGGATGGATCAGGCCATCTTACGCCGGCCCGGAAAAATGACAACGCGCGGCTCGCCGCCGGGTTTCTTGACACCGGCCACCCCCGGACGTAAGCAAAGAGGTCCGTTCGTTTCCCCCACCGTGCACACCGAAGACCAAGTCCTTGAAGTTCTGCTGGACCAGTTCCGTGTGACCGGCCAGCAGGTGGACGAAGCCCGCGAGCGGCACCCCGGGACACCCATTCTGGACGCCTTGCTGCAGGACGGCGCCATCCAGCAGCGCGACATCGACGAGGCCATTGCCCACGTCCACAGCCTGACCTTCGCCGATATCGAGGAACCCGATGTGGTCGAGCAGATCCGCCAGCTGCAGACCGCCATCCCGGGCGAGGTGGCGCGACGCCACCGCATCCTCCCGCTCCAGCGGAGTGACCACGGACTGCAGGTCGCCATCGGGGATCCGATGAACTTCGAGGCCTTCGATACCGTCCCCGTCCTCCTCAACACCGAAGTCGAGTTCTTTTACGCCAACCCCGAGAGGCTGGAGGTCCTGCTGTCCGCGCTCTACCCGCGCCAAGAGGGCCTCATGGCGGCCGGCGCGGTCAAGCAGGACGATGGTGCCGCGGCCACGGACGACGCCGGCGTCATCCAACTCGTCCAGGAATTCCTCTCCAAAGCCCAGGAGATGCGGGCCAGCGACATCCACCTCGAGCCGGTCGACGAGGGATTCCGCATCCGGTTCCGCATCGACGGCGAGTTGGAACTCTACAAAATGGTTTCCCCGGTGCTGCACGGCTCGGTCATCAGCCGCCTGAAAATCATGACCCACACGATGAGCATCGACGAGAAGCGGGTCCCGCAGGACGGCCGCATCCAGACGCAGGTCAACGGCAGACCCCTCGACCTCCGCGTGTCCACCATCCCCACCTCCCAGGGCGAGTCGATCGTCATGCGTCTGCTCGACCAGTCGACGCTCTCCATCACCCTGCCCGACCTCGGGTTCATGAGCGACGACCAGGAATATTTCCGCGGTCTGATCAAACTGGCCGACGGCATCGTTCTCGTCACCGGCCCCACCGGATCGGGCAAAACCACCACGCTTTACGCCTGCTTGTCCGAGATCAACGACGAGAGCCGCAAGATCATCACGGTCGAAGATCCGATCGAATATGTCATGCCCGGCGTCAACCAGGTCCACGTCAAATCCGACATCGGCATGACCTTCGCCCGCGCCCTGCGGGCCATGCTGCGCCAGGCGCCGAACGTCATCATGATCGGTGAGATCCGCGATCTCGAAACGGCCGGCATCGCCATCAACGCCTCGCTCACCGGCCACCTCGTCCTTTCCACCCTGCACACCAACGACGCCCCCAGCGCCATCGCCCGCTTGATCGACATCGGCGTCAAACCCTACCTCGTCTCCAGCGCGGTGCGCGCCGTCATGGCCCAGCGCCTCTGCCGCAAACTTTGCACCTGCAAGGTGGCCGCCGAAATCACCGAGGACGAAATGGCCGCGCTGCGCATCAGCCCCGAGCAGCTGACAGGGGCCAAATTTTTCAAGCCCAAAGGCTGCGAACGCTGCCGCTTCACCGGCTACCGCGGCCGGCTCGGTATTTTCGAGATTTTCAAAGTGGACGACGAAATGCGCCAGATGATCAACCGCATGGGGGAAGGCGAGGACCGCTCGGAGCAGGTCAGCACGGTGCAACTCCGCAACCGCGCCCGCGAACAGGGGATGCGCACCTTGCGCGAGGACGGTTTCCAGAAGGTTTTCGCCGGGCTGACCACCTTCGACGAGGTGCTGGGCGTGACGATGGGAGACTCGGACTGATATGGACCCGCATCTTGTCATTCCCACCCTCGCCGACCACGGCGTCATCGCCGCCGAGGACTCCGAAGCCCTGCTGCAGGCCGCGGTCGAAAGCGGCCGGAGCGCCGAGGATTTCCTGATCAACGATGGTCACGTCGAAGAGCACGCCTTCTACGAGGCCGTCGCCACGGCCATCGGCGGCAGTCTCGTCGACCTTTCCAACTTCGAGCTGCCGGGCAATCTGCGCGACCGCATTCCCGTCGGGCTCGCCCGCCTCCACCGGGCACTGCCCGTGGCCGACCACGAAGGAACACTCTACGTCGCCCTGACCGATCCGCTCGACACGGAGAAGATGTCCGAACTGCGCTTTGCCCTCAACGAGAACTTCCAGGTCAGTGTCGCCCCCGTCGCCCGCATCGAGGAACTCATCGCCCGATACTACGAGTCCGTCGACTACGCTTCCGAAGGATTCGCCTCCCTCACCCAAAACGAGCTGCGCGGCAAGCTCAGCGATGTCGGCTCCGCCGTGGCGGCCGGCAACCTCAGCGACGAGGACAAGGCACAATACGTCACCCAGATCATCGACAACCTCATCGACATCGGGATCAACGCCAAGGCGAGCGACATCCATTTCGAGCCCTTCGAGGAATTCATGGACGTGCGTATGCGCGTCGACGGCACCCTGCGTTCGCTGCTGACCGAAAGCGACCGCTCGGCCTACCAGGCGATCAAGAGCGAGTTGATCTCCCGCATCAAGATCATCTCCAACCTCAACATTGCCGAAAGCCGCCTGCCGCAGGACGGGAAAATCCAGCGCATCGTCATGCGCGAAGGGAAACCCTTCCCCATCGATCTGCGCGTGTCCACCCTGCCCACCCAGTTCGGCGAAAGCGTCGTGCTGCGTATCCTCGACCGCTCGGCCGTCCAGCTCGACCTCGAGAAATTGGGGGTCCCGCAAAAAGTGCAGCGGACCCTACGCGACATGATCAAACTGCCCAACGGCATCATCATCGTGACCGGACCCACCGGCTCGGGCAAAACCACCACGCTTTACGCTTGCCTCAAGGAAATCAACGACCCCGCGGCCAAGCTTCTCACCGCCGAGGATCCCGTCGAATACGACATCGACGGCATCATGCAGGTGCCGGTCAACGAGGGAATCGGACTCGACTTCGCGCGCTGCCTGCGCGCCTTCCTGCGCCAGGATCCGGACCGCATCCTCGTCGGCGAGACGCGCGACTTGGAGACGGCCCAAATCGCCATCCAGGCTTCGCTCACCGGCCACCTGGTCTTCACTTCGCTGCACACCAACGACTCGACCGGCGCCATCACGCGCCTCGTCGACATGGGGGTCGAGCCCTTCCTCATCTCCGCCTCGCTCGAACTCGTCGTGGCCCAGAGGCTCGTGCGGCGCATCTGCCCGAAGTGCGTCGAGACCTACGAGCCGACCGAAGACGAACTTCTGCTCCTCGGGCTTTCCGCCCACGAAATCGGCGACAAAAAGTTTTATCGCGGACGCGGCCACGGCTGCGAGGAATGCAACGGCACCGGCTACAAGGGGCGCAAAGGCATTTACGAGACGCTCCGGCTCAACGACACCCTGCGTGAAATGATCAACCAACGCGCGCCGGGTGTCGTTCTCCGCCAGAAAGCGGTCGAGCTCGGGATGCGCACCCTGCGTGAGGAAGGTCTCGACGCGATCTTCAACGGCGAAACCTCCGTCGAGGAAATCCTCAAATACACCTGATTCGTTCCGCCACCTCGCGGGCGAAATAGGTGATGACGAGGTCCGCCCCCGCGCGCTTGATCGCCAGCAGCGACTCGTCACGGCATTTCTCGTAATCCAACCATCCGGCCCGCGCCACCGCGTGGATTTGCGCGTATTCACCGGAGACCTGGTAGGCCGCCAAGGGCAACTTCGTGTGCTCCCGCACCGAGCGGATCACATCCAGATACGGTCCCGCGGGTTTCACCATCACCATATCCGCGCCCTCCCGCTCATCCAACTCCACTTCCCTCAGCGCCTCGCGAAGGTTCGCCGGATCCAACTGGTAAGTTGCCTTGCTGATCGGCGCCTCCTGTGCGCTCCCCACCGCCTCGCGGAACGGCCCGTAATAGGCCGAGGCGAATTTTGCCGCGTAGGCCAGGATGCAGGTATCGATGCGCCCCGCTGCCTCGAGGGCGGCCCGGATCGCCCCGACGCGGCCGTCCATCATGTCCGACGGCGCGACAATGTCCGCGCCGGCCTGCGCTTCCCTCACCGCCAACTGGCAAAGAATTTCCACCGTCGCATCGTTGTCCACATCGCGTCCGTCCGACCGCAACACCCCGTCGTGTCCGTGATCCGTGTAAGGATCGAGCGCCACGTCGGCGATCAGCACCAACTCCGGAACCGCCGTCTTGACCTCGCCCAGCGCGCGGAAAAGAAGATTGTCCGGGGAGAGAGCGTGCGTGCCGCGCGGATCTTTCTTCGCCGCCTCGATGACCGGAAAAATAGCCGCCGCCGGAATCCCCAAATCGAACACCTCCCGGCACTCGCGGACCAAATCTTTCACGCTCCGTCGCACCACTCCCGGCATCGCGGCAACGGGTGCGTTGCCCTCGCCGCCATGGACGAAGAGAGGATAGACCAGATCGGCCACATCGAGCCGTGTCTCGCGGACCATGCGCCGCAGGCCTTCCGTGCGCCGCAAGCGCCTCATCCGTGTGTCTAACTGCATGGGTCTTTTCCTATCACGCGCCCCGTCCCCTTGGACATCCGCATAAAAAGCCGCGGACCTTGACGTAATAACATTTGTAGCTACGGTCGTCCTATGGCCTACGAACTCAAAGTCCGCAAAATCGGCAACTCTTACGGCGTTGTCCTGCCAAAAGAAGCCCTCGCCACCCTCCGTGTGAAGGAGGGCGACACGCTCACGCTGGCCGAGGGTGCGCAAGGCAGCATGAACCTGAGCGCCTACCGAGCCGAAGTCTCCCGGCAGATGAGCGTTGTGCAGGATGTCATGGACCGCTACCGCCACACCCTGCGCGAGCTGGCCAAATGAAAGAACCCGTCTGGGTGCTTCGCGAGGTGGTGTTTTTGGCCCACGAACAATCGCTGGCCCGCTTCGGCGGCTCGGCCGGGTTGCGTGACGAAAGCCTCCTCGATTCCGCGCTGGGCAAGCCGCTCAACCTTTTCGCTTACGGTCAGCCCACGATTTTCGAACTGGCGGCCAGCTACGCGTTCGGCTTGGTCAAAAATCATCCTTTTCTCGACGGCAACAAAAGAGCCGGATTCGTCGTTGCGGTGACCTTCTTGCAAGTCAACGGATGGCGCTTGGAGGCAACCGAAGTGGACGCCACCCTGCGCACCCTGGCCCTCGCGGCCGGCGAAATGAGCGAGGTCGACTACGCAACTTGGTTGGAAGAAAATTCCAAGAGCGCGAGGTGAGCCTCGGGTAGGGTCCGGTCGGCCCAGCCGGCCGCTTGCTTACAACGCCGCGATCGCGGCTTCAAGCTTCGCCTTCTTCGCCCGCCACTCATCCCCGCGCTTTTTGAAATTCTCGAGCACTTGCGCCGGCGCCCCTTGCACGAAGGACGTGTCGGCCAGCTTGTTTTGCACTTTGACGATCTCCGCCTCCACTTTGGCCACCTCGTCCTGCAGGCGCTTCTTCTCCGCCTCCACGTCGATTTCCAATTCGAGATAAACCTCGCCGAGCGGCGTCAGCACGTGCGGCATCTTG
>CAZEYV010000117.1:0-10807 GCA_964516705.1 uncultured Chthoniobacter sp. | reverse complement strand
TCGACCAGCGGCATCTCGACGCGGACAAACTCGCGACAATGCATGCGGAGGCCAAGGCGGCCAGCGAACGGTTCGCCAAGGAAGCGGGTTGCACCGTGGATTGGGAGCGCATCTGGCATATCGCGCCCGCGCCTTTCCATCCGGAGTTGGTCGATTTTTGCGACGAAGCGGTCAAAGAAACCTGCGGCGTGTCGCACCGCTTGCCGTCCGGTCCGCTCCACGACGCGGCGGAGATGGCCATGGCCGGAGTGCCGACCGTGATGATGTTCACGCAAAGCCTGCACGGGATCAGCCACAACAAAATCGAGGACACCAAGGAGGAGCACCTTGCCATGAGTGTGGAGGCCCTGGACAAGTTGGCGGAGAAGGCCATGGCGTGGATCGAAGCAAAGTCATGAGCCCGAAACTGGCCGAGTTGAATGCCGCAACCGAGGAGGAATTCGTGCGCGCGGTCGGTCCGGTCTACGAGCATTCCCCGCATTTCGCGCGCCGTGCCGCGGCGAAGCGGCCGTTCGCCGGCGCGGATCATTTGCGCCACGCGTTGCTGCAGGAGGTCAATCATGCGCCGGATGAGGAGCAGATGAATTTGATCAAAGCCCACCCCGATCTGGTCGGACGCGCCGTGCTCACGGCCGAGTCGCAGGGCGAACAAGCGGCGGCCGGTCTGGGTGATTTGTCCGCGGAGGAAAGAGAAAGTTTCCGCCGCCACAATGCCGCGTATCGCGAGAAGTTCGGGTTTCCCTTCATCATCTGCGCACGGATGAACAAGAAGGACGCCATCCTCGAAGCCTTTCCCCGGCGCTTGCCAAACGATGCCGCTGCGGAGAAGAAAGCGGCTTTGGACGAAATCCACAAAATCGCCGCGTTGCGGCTGCACGATATTTTATGGGCAAACTGAGCACACATGTTTTGGACACCGCCAAGGGCCGACCCGCGGCCGGCATGAAAATCGAACTACGGCGGCTGCCGTCCGGCGATCCGGTCAAAACGCTGACCACGAACAACGACGGACGCACCGACGCACCTGTCCTCGGACCGGATGAAATCAGCGAGGGCGACTACGAATTGTCTTTCCATGTCGGTGCTTACTTCGGAGAAGCGAAATTTCTCGACGTTGTTCCTGTCCGCTTCCGTATCAGTGATCCTGCGCAGAACTATCACGTGCCGCTTCTTTGCTCGCCGTGGAGTTACGCAACTTATCGCGGGAGCTGAGTGACGTGCTTTATGACGGCAACCGCAGAGGGCGCAGGGAACACAGAAGGAAATGTTTTTCCTCCGGCAGGGCCCGCTGGCCCAGCGGGCTGCTGGCTTGTTTGGCGTGCGGCGGACGGCTGGGGCCAGCCGTCCCTACCAATGGGAGAAGTCAACTCGTGACTCAATGAGCAAGCCCTCTCCACGCTCTGCGGCTTCCTCCTCCTCCGCTCGCGAAGTTATGCGGCGGTGCGATGAGCTGGGGCAGGTTTCCGAGGAGAGAGGTTGTCTGACGCGGACCTTCGCTTCGCCGGCGATGAAGCGGGCAAACAAGCTCGTCGGTGCTTGGATGCGCCAAGCGGGTATGTCGGTGCGCGAGGATGCGGCTTTCAATTTGATCGGACGGCTTCCTTCGTCCCGGCGCGGCGCGAAGTGCCTCGTCATCGGTTCGCACCTCGACACGGTGCGCAATGCGGGGAAATACGACGGCCCACTGGGCGTCCTCCTTGGTGTGGCCGTGGCGCAACAGTTGCGCAGTCACAAATTGCCGTTCCATCTCGAAGTGGTCGGATTTTCCGACGAAGAGGGCGTGAAGTATCAGACCACCTATCTTGGAAGTCGCGCCATGTGCGGATTGCTTGCCGCGAGGGACTTGTCGCGCTTTCGTGAAAAGGGTCTGGCGCGCGCCAAACGATCGAAAAACGAATTGCTCGCCTACCTCGAAACGCACATCGAACAGGGTCCGGTGCTCGAGCATCTTAACGCCCCAGTCGGAGTGGTTTCGGCCATTGCGGGTCAGACGCGCATCCGCGCGGCTTTCTCCGGTCGCGCGGGCCATGCGGGAACCACGCCGATGAGTTTGCGTCAAGATGCGCTCTGCGGCGCGGCAGAGGTTGTTCTCGCCGCGGAAAAAATCGGTGTGCTGGCCACAGTCGGTCAGTGCGACATCGAGAGCAGCGCCAGCAATGTTATTCCCGGACGTGTAACCTTTACTCTCGATGTGCGCGACGCGAAGGATACCAAGCGTTGCGCAGCCTGTGCCAAGCTGCGCAAGTTCGCCGGTGCCTTGGCCAAGCGTCGCGGATTGAAGCTCTCGTGGGATACTGTGCAGGAGACGCCGACGGCGGCGATGGACACCAAGCTGAGTGCCGGGTTGCGCAAAGCAGCCGGCTGGGCGCCGTTTCTCCCGAGCGGGGCGGGCCACGATGCGGCGGTGATGTCGAAAGTCTGTCCGGCGGCCATGTTGTTCGTCCGCTGCAAGGATGGCATCAGCCATCATCCCGAGGAAAGCGTCGAGGAACGCGATGTTGCCGTCGCGGTGGATGTGCTGACGCGTGCTGTGCTAGATTGGGCCGAAGACCATGGCTGAGGATTTTGTCGTTCGCGGAGCGCAGGTTTGTCTTCCGGATGGATTGCGCACAATCGACGTCGCGGTGTCCGATGGCAAAATTGCCGGAACGTGCGACGGTCTGAGTGCGCCGGAGATTATCGAAGCGGAGGGAATGCTCCTTCTGCCCGGCGCGATCGACGCGCATGTGCACTACAACGAACCGGGCCGCACCGATTGGGAGGGGTGGGCCACCGGTTCGCTCGCCTCGGCCGCGGGCGGGGCCACGTGCGTTTTTGAAATGCCGCTCAATGCCCATCCTCCCACGCTTGATGCGGAAAGCTTCGATCTCAAACGCTGCGCGGCCGAGGCGTCGTCCGTCGTCGACTTTGCCCTGTGGGGCGGATTGACCCCGGTTAATCTGGACAAAATGCGCGAGTTGGGTGAACGCGGGGTCATCGGTTTCAAAGCTTTCATGTCATCGAGCGGAACGGATGATTTCCAACGTGCCGACACGGAAACCCTGCGGGCGGGCATGCGGCGTGCGGCGGAACTCGGCTTGCCCGTGGCCGTGCATGCGGAGGACGAAGCCATGGTCTCCGCGGCGGTCAAGGCGGCGCGCGAGGCGGGCCGGAGAAGCATGCGGGACTGCCTCGATTCCCGCTCCGTCGAGGCCGAGTTGGCGGCGATCCGTGCGGCCTGCGAGTTGGCCGGGGAGACCGGATGCAAGTTGCACATCGTGCATGTCAGTTGCGGGCAAGGTCTGGACGAAATCCGCGCGGCGAAGGATCGCGGCGTCGATGTGACGGCCGAGACGTGTCCGCACTATCTGGTGTTCAATGCCGATGATGCGGTGCGAATCGGTGCCGCGGCGAAATGCGCGCCACCCCTGCGCAGCGAGGCGGCGCGGGCCGACTTGGTGGCCCGCGTGCGCGCGGGTGGTGTGGACACGCTCGGGACGGACCACTCGCCGTGCCCGCCGGAGATGAAGGACAAGAAGGACTTTTTCGAGGTCTGGGGCGGCATTGCCGGGGCGCAAAGTTTTCTGCCGTCGTTGTGGGCCCTCGGGTTGGGGATGGAAACGGTGGTTGCTCTGACCGCGTCAAACGTGGCCAAGCGTTTCGGTTTGGCCGGATGCAAGGGGGCGATTGCTCCGGGCATGGATGCGGATCTGCTGCTGGTTGATCCGCGCCGCGGGCAGGTTTTGCGGGCCGAGGATTTGCTGACCCGCCATGCGGTGAGCGCCTATGTCGGACACGAATTTCCCGCGTCGGTCATTTCGGTCTGGTCACGGGGGGTTCCGGTCTGGTCGCGATCCGGGGGGCGCGGGGCGGCGCGGGGGCGTCTGGTGCGTCCGGCGGCCTGATTTGTCACATTCGTCCGCTTGCTGGGTGGCGGTCCGGCGGCGAGAATGCCGGCCATGACCCGGTCCCCCCGCAAACTGGCGCCGGGTCCGGCTTTGCGGGCGGCGTTGCGTCAGCTCTTGCGCGAGTCGGCACGCGCGGTCGAGGTGTTCGACCATGATCCGGCCGGTCAGGCGCATTTTTTGCGAACGAGGGTCAAACGTCTGCAGTCGCTCTGCCGCCTCGTGCCGCGCGGCGGCGAATGGCGCGGGAAGTTTTTGCCGCCGTGCCGGGATTTGAAGGATTTGTTCGCGGAGACGCGCGATGCCACGATCATCCAGGGGTTGGCCGACAAGTATGCACCCGGTGAGGCGCATCATTCGCGCGCGGCGCTGCGTCCGAATCTGACCAAGGCGCGGCATCTGTGCGATTATGCGGCGGGGTTGCTCGCGGAGTATCCGGATTGGGTGACGATGGGGTGGGCGGAGATCGCGGACCGGGCGGTCGGCACGTATCGCGCGGCCCGGGAGGGATGGAAGGAAGCACGGCGGGGCGGGGCGCCGGACGAAGCGTTTCACGGTTGGCGGAGGCGGGTGAAGCGCCTGCTCTACCAGTGCGAGTATCTCGGCGGGCGGGCGCGGTTGGTGCGCTTCACGCGCCGCGCCGACCGTCTGGGCGAGACGCTGGGAGACATCCAGGATGTGTGCATGGCCGAGACGTGGCTGAAAAAGCAGCGGGGACTGAAGGTCCCGCCCGATCTGCCGCGCAGCCGGGAGGCGCTGCGTCGCGAGGCGCTGCGCTCGGCCCCGGCCTTGCTGGCCTCCAAACCGGGGGATTTCCGGCGGATGCTGGGCTGAGGTCTTCGGGGTTGGCATCGGGCGCCGGACGGGAAAAACTGGGGGTGATGGAAACGCCCGAGCAGATGATGGTGCGAGTTTCGCCGCGGCATGAATTGCTTCTGGCCCCGGAATACGCGCAGCTCATCCAGCATCCGCCGGAACATGACTTTGTCATGCGCACGATCACCCGGCGGGAGGCCAACGGCCTGCAACTCATGTCCGCGGAAATGGTCATCGCCGGGAAAGACACGCGGAAAGAATTTCCGCTGGCCGCGGAATACCCCATGCATTTCCGCAAGACCTACTTCCCGGGGCGGCTGCGCGGGGATCCGTCGGTCGAATTCGCCAACCAGCAACGCGCCTCCGAGGTGCTCGGGGCACCGCCGCCGATCGGATTCACCAAGGACACCTTCCGTTCCTGCTTTGTGCCGGGGAAACCGTATTCGCGCCTGACGCCGTTCGGCATCGAGCCGGTCGAGAACAACGTGCAGGTGGCGGAAGAGATCAATCTGGCCACCGCGGTGGGCCTGTGGTGGTTGTGCGGGCAGGCTTTCGCCTCGCTGGTCAAACTGCACGAAGCGGGGATGGTCCATGGGGACATGGAATTGCACAACATCGCGGTCGCCCCCGCACCGGTCGAGGCCGTGCTCATCGACTTCGAACTGGCCAAGTGGAAAAAGGACGTCAGCGGGGCCGAATGGGAAAAGCTGGTCAAGGCCGACTTCACCGAGCTGCTGAAAGAAGCCGTCTATTTGCAGTGCGCCCTCGGGCGGCAACCCGGACGGCTGGCCGACATGGCCATGGAGCGCCTGGCCGATTTGTTCCCCTCACCGGGACGCTTCGAGCGCCACATCCGGCGTCAGGCGGCAGCGTGAGCGGCTTGCCTACTCCATCACGCTGTTGAACCACGATTGGTAGCGGTCGTCAGCGGCCTGGCGGCGGAGGTATTGCCGGTTCTGGTATTGGTCCCACTTCTGGTTGCGATTGTAGAGATTGCGTTGCAGCGTGTAAGTCGGATCCTGGTATGGGTCGCTGGCGCAGCCAAGGGAGCCGAGGGCGAGGGCGACGAGGAGGAGGGCTTTCATGGAAGAGAGCGTAGGCGGATCACCCGGCTTTTGTGAAGTCCAGCGAAGCAAGGCGCCTGGCGGCTTCCTGCGCGCGCTCGCGGCTGTTGAAGGCCGAAATGCGGAAGTAGCCCTCGCCGGCGGCGCCGAATCCGCTGCCGGGGGTGGTGACAATGTTGGCTTCGCGCAGGAGGAAGTCGAACATGGTCCAACTCGGGACGCCTTCGGGTCCGCGCACCCAGATGTAAGGCGCGTCGATGCCGCCGTAGACTTGCAATCCGGCCCCGCTGACCGCTTCCCGCAGGATGCGGGCGTTCTCCATGTAGAAATCGACCAGGCCGTCGACCTCGCGGCGTCCTTGCGGCGAGTAGATGGCTTCGGCCGCGCGTTGCACCGGATAAGAAACGCCGTTGAATTTCGTCGTGTGGTTGCGCAGCCAGAGCGGGTAGAGCGGCTTGCTTTCGCCGCCGCGGGTGCGGGCGTGGAGTGATTTCGGCACCACGGTGAAGGCGCAGCGCAGTCCGGTGAATCCGCCGTTTTTGGAGAAACTTCGGAACTCGATGGCGCATTCGCGGGCCCCGTCGATTTCGTAAATGGAATGCGGGATGCCCGGGGTGCGGACGTAGGCTTCGTAGGCCGCGTCGAAGAGAATGATCGCGTGGTGCTGGCGCGCGTAATCGACCCAGGCTGCGAGCTGGTCGCGCGTGGCCACGGCGCCGGTCGGGTTGTTCGGGTAGCAGAGGTAGATGAGGTCGACGGCTTCTTTCGGGATGGCCGGGACAAAGCCGTTTGCCGCGGTGCAGGGCAGGTAAACCAATCCCGCGTAGGCGCCGGTCTCGTCCGCGTCGCCCGTGTTGCCGACCATGACATTGGTGTCGACGTAAACAGGATAGACCGGGTCGGTGATGGCCACGCGGTTGCCGGGGCCGAAGATATCGAGGATGTTGCCGCAGTCGCACTTCGAGCCGTCGGAGACGAAGATTTCGTCGTCCGTAATGTCAAGGCCACGATCGCGGAAGTCGTGCTGTGCAATGGCCTGGCGAAGAAAGTCATAGCCCTGTTCCGGTCCGTAGCCCCGGAAGGTTTCGCGCTGGCCGAGTTCATCGACCGCCTTGTGCAGGGCCTCGCGGCAGGCGGCGGGCAGGGGTTCGGTCACATCACCGATCCCGCAGCGGATGATCTTGGCCGCGGCCTCGGGGTGCGCTTCGCTGAAAGCTTTGACCCGCCGCGCGATCTCCGGAAAGAGGTAGCCGGCTTTGAGTTTGGAATAGTTTTCGTTGAGGTAGGCCATGGAAGAAAAACGCAGAGTTTAGAACGCAAAATGATGAAGTCAAAGCGCAGAAGATCGTCGTCCCGGTCGAGGGGCGCCGCTTATTCGCCGAGGGCTTCGGCTACGGCGCGTTGGAAAATTTTCTCGTCGGGCGCGATGCCGGTCCATTGCTCGAAGATCTGCATGGCCAGTTGCACGAGCATTTCCACACCGTCGACGATCCGGCAACCGTGCTCGCGGGCCGTGAGGAGGAAGGGGGTGAGGCGCGGGTTGGTGATGACATCGACTGCCGTGCAATCTTTCGGCACGGTATCCCAGCGCACCGGCACGGGCTCCAGTTCGGGTGCGCAGCCCAGATGGGTGGCGTTCATCAGCAGGGTGGTGCCGGCCGGCAGCGCGACTTCCTGCTGCCACGGTTGCCACTCGCAGGGGATGCCGCTGGCTTTCGTGACCAAGGCGGCCACTTCGCGGCCCTGCTCTTCGCGACGCGTGACGAGGGTCATCTTTGCGGCTCCGGCCCAGGCGATTTCCACGGCCATGGCCCGCCCGGCGCCGCCGGCGCCGAGCATGACAACGTGCTGTCCGCGCAGAGGCACGATTTTTTCGACGGCTTTGACCACGCCCTTGCCGTCGTTGTTGTGCCCGACGAGGCGGCCTTTTTCGATGGTCACATAATTGGCCGCGCCGATCGCTTTCACGTCGTTGTCGATTTCATCGAGCATGGGCATGACCGCGACTTTGTAGGGGACGGTGATGGTGAAGCCGCGGTAGCCGAGCGGCGCCAAGGCGGGGACGGACAAGGCCAGAGCAGCCTCCGAGGCGATGTCGCTTTTCCAGAATTGCCAGGGCAGTCCGTAGTGCGCGTAAACGGCGTCGAACATGCGGTCGATCGGGTTCTCGGCCACGGGGTGACCGAGCATGCCGGTCATTTGTTTTTGCGGAGGAATCATGGCGTCAGTCTAGGGGCGGGGCGGAGGCGGCCAAAGAAAAAGTCCGGGGCGCGACACCCGGACTTCTTGGTTTGAATCGTCGGCGGGATCTTACGCGCCGGTGGCCGCGAGGTAGTTTTTCTCCGCTTGGTCCCAGTTGACCGTATTCCACCACGCTTTGAGGTAATCGGGGCGGCGGTTTTGGTAATTGAGATAATAAGCGTGCTCCCAGACATCGCAGCCGATGACCGGGGTGCCTTCGACGCCGGCCACGGCTTTGCCCATGAGGGGGCTGTCCTGGTTCGCGGTGGAAACGACTTCGAGTTCGCCCGCCTTGCTGACCACGAGCCAGGCCCAACCACTGCCGAAGCGGGTGGCGCCGGCTTTTTCAAAGGCTTCTTTGAAGGCGTCGAAGCTGCCGAATTTGGCTTTGATCGCCTCGGCCAGTTTGCCCTTGGGTTCGCCGCCACCGTTCGGGCCCATGATGGTCCAGAAGAAGGTGTGGTTGGCGTGCCCGCCGGCGTTGTTGCGCACGGCGGTGCGGATGGCTTCGGGGACGACGGTGAGGTCGGCGATGAGTTCGGTGACCGGTTTGGCCAAGAGGTCAGCGTGGTCTTTGAGCGCGTTGTTGGCGTTGGTGATGTAAGCTTGGTGATGTTTGTCGTGATGGATTTCCATCGTGCGCGCGTCGACGTGCGGTTCGAGGGCGTTGTTGGGATAGGTGAGAGGAGGTAGTTCGTAGGCCATGGTGTTCGGGATGTGTTGTTGAGGTTGTCTTTGAGAATGTTATTTTTAACCTGAGGAGTTACGAGGGGCAAGGATTGGGGGATGCGAGGGGACCGCAGAGGGCGCGGAGGACGCGGAGAAAACGGCCGACGGCGGGGACGCCGCCGCTACATATTGGTCATGATTCCTCGAGTTGGCCGTCGCGGATGTGGAGGACGCGGTCGCCGCGGGCGGCGAGGTTGGCGTCGTGGGTCACGGCGAGGAGGGTGGTGCCATTCTCGCGGGCCAGGCCGAGGAGGAGATCGATGACTTCACCGCCGGTTCGGGAATCGAGGTTGCCGGTGGGTTCGTCGGCGAAAAGCATCGAGGGGCGGTTGGCCAGGGCGCGGGCAATGGCCACGCGCTGCTGCTCGCCGCCGGAGAGTTCCGAGGGCAGATGGCCGGTGCGGGGGCCGAGGCCGACTTTGGCCAGGAGCTCCGCCGCGCGCTCGCGGTCGGGCTGACCGCCGATCAGGCCGGGCAGGGCGACGTTCTCCAGCGCGGTGAGTTCGGGCAGGAGCATGTAGCTCTGGAAGACGAAGCCCATTCGCGTGTTGCGCAGTTCGGCCTGGCGCCCGGCGGAAAGACCGTAGAGGTCCTCGTTTTCGAAACGGACGTCACCGGAAGTCGGACGCTCGAGACCGGCCAGCGTGTAAAGAAGCGTGCTTTTGCCCGCGCCGGACGCGCCGCAGAGGAAAACGGTTTCGCCGCGGAGGACGGTGAGGTCGAGACCGCGGAGAATTTCGAGGGTGGTGGTGCCGAGGCGGAACGACTTGCGCAGTCCGCTCGCGTGCAGGTGGACTTGGTCCGCCATGGAATCAAAAAATGGCGGCTTCGAGACGGGCGCGGAGTCCGGCGATGGGGATGCGTTCCTGCTCCATGGAGTCGCGGTGGCGCAGGGTGACGGTGTCGGCTTTCTCCGGACCGTTTTCGCCGATCGTGTCGAAATCGACGGTGACGCAGAACGGTGTGCCGATTTCGTCCTGGCGGCGGTAGCGGCGGCCGATCGCACCCGCCTCGTCGTAGAAGACCATCATGTGCGGGCGCAGAGAGGCGGCGATGGCTTTGGCTTTTTCCACGAGGGCCGGCTTGTTCTTGAGCAGTGGAAAGATGCCGCATTTGACCGGGGCCATGCGCGGGTGGAAGCGCAGGACGGTGCGGACCTCCTTGCCGCCCTTGTCGTCGGTGACTTCCTCTTCGTCAAAGGCCTCGCAGATGAGAGCGAGGGCGGTGCGGTCCACGCCGGCGCTGGGCTCGACGACGTGCGGGACGAATTTTTCCTTTTTCTCGTCGTCGAAATACTCGAGCGGTTTGCCGCTGTGTTTGATGTGGGCCGAAAGGTCGTAGTCCGTGCGGTAGGCGACACCTTCCAATTCGCTCACGCCGAAGGGGAACTCGTATTCGAGGTCGTAGGTTTTCTTCGAATAGAAAGCGCGCTCACCGTCGGGGATGTCGTGGATTTTGATCTTCGCGCGAGGGATGCCGATGTCCTCGTAGAATTTGAGACGCTCCTCGAGCCAGTAGTCGGTCAGGCGGAGTCCGTCCTCCGCGCGGCAGAAGTATTCGATCTCCATCTGCTCGAACTCGCGCGAACGGAAGGTGTAGTTGCGGGGATTGATCTCGTTGCGGAAAGCTTTGCCGATCTGGGCGATGCCGAAGGGGAGTTTTTTGCGCGAGGTTTCGAGGATATTCTTGAATTGGACGAACATGGCCTGGGCCGTTTCGGGGCGGAGGTAGACGAGGTTTTCGTCGGTTTCCAGCGGTCCGGCGTAGCTCTTGAGCATGAGGTTGAAGGCGCGCGGTTCGGTCAGGTCGCGTCCCCCGCAGTTGGGACAGTAGGCGGTGCCGTCCTTCCGCGGAAGCTGGTCCGCGCGGTGGCGGGCCTTGCAGGTTTTGCAGTCGACCATGGGATCGCTGAAGGTCTCCTCGTGCCCGCTCGCTTTCCACACGGCGCGGTTCATGATGATGGAGCCGTCCATCCCGACCATGTCCTCGCGTTCATGGACGACGCGGCGCCACCAGAAATCCTTGAGGTTGCGTTTGAGTTCGACGCCCATCGGCCCGTAGTCCCAGAAGCCG
>CAZEYV010000116.1:0-5172 GCA_964516705.1 uncultured Chthoniobacter sp. | reverse complement strand
GGCGAAGGCCATGGCCAAGGAATTGGGCGTGCGCGGGCTGATGAACGTGCAGTTCGCGGTGAAGGATGAAACGGTTTATGTCCTCGAAGTGAACCCGCGGGCCTCGCGCACGGTTCCTTACGTGAGCAAGGCCATCGGCGTGCCGCTGGCCAAGTTGGCGGCCAAGGTGATGGCGGGTCATACTTTGCGGGACCTCGGGTTCACCGAAGAAGTCCTCCCGGCCCACTACGCGGTGAAGGAGGCGGTCTTTCCGTTCATCAAATTCCCCGGCACGGATATCACGCTCGGTCCGGAAATGCGCTCGACCGGCGAGGTCATGGGCCTGGACCCCGATCTTGGCATCGCCTACGCCAAAGCCCAGATGTCGGCCCAACCGGCCTTGCCCGAGGGCGGGAATGTTTTCATCAGTGTGAAAGACGCGGACAAAAGCCAGGTTGTGCCGATCGCCCGCGAATTCGCCGGGGCGGGTTTCAAGATCCACGCAACGAAAGGCACGCTGGCGGTGTTGCGCGAAGGCGGCGTGGACGCGTCGCTCATCTACAAACTGACCGAGGGCCGTCCGCATCTGCTCGATTTGATCAAAAACGGCGAGATGCAATTCATCATCAACACGCCGCACGGCAAAGTGCCGCGGCAGGACGAGGTGGCCATCCGCAGTGCGGCGGTGGCCCACCGCATCCCGATCATGACCACGCTGCGCGGCGCGAAGATGAGCGCGCGGGCCATCAAGGCCCTCAAGTCCAGCGGCTACGGCGTGCGTTGCCTGCAGGAATACGTCGGCGCCTGAAGCGCCCGGCTCATTCCCACGCGCGGCGCTGCAGCGCATCGGAAGCGGCGTTGATCTCCGCCTGCTTCTTGCTCTGGCCGTCGCCGCGGCCGAGCTCCCGACCTTCCCACGACACGCGGCAGACGAATTGCTTGTGGTGGTCCGGACCGGTCTCCGAGAGAACGTCATAAGACGGACTCTGCAGGGACAAGCCCTGCAGCAACTCCTGCAGCTCGCCCTTGGGATTGTGCTCGGACGGTTCGCGGGCCAGCGCGCTCAATTCTTCCCCGGCCACCCGCAGGACGAAACGGCGCACCGTGGCAATATCGCTGTCGAGATAGACGGCACCGACCAGAGCCTCGAAGGCATCGGCCAGGGTGGAGGCGCGTTCCCGTCCGCCGCTGCCTTCCTCCCCGCGTCCGAGCATCAGGTAATCGCCGAGTCCGAGCGCGGAGGCATGCTTCTTGAGTCCCTCGCGGGAAACAATCCGGGAGCGGAGCTTGGTCAATTGGCCCTCGCTGAAGGCGGGAAAAAGCCGGTAGAGGTGGTGCGTCACGACGAGTTGGAGCACGGCGTCGCCGAGGAACTCGAGGCGCTGGTTGTCGAAATGGAACGTTTTGCGCTCGAACGAGAGGCTGGGATGGGTCAGGGCTTCGGCCAGGAGCAGGGAATTGCGGAACTTGTAGCCGATACGGCCCTCGAGCGGGTTCATGTGCGCGGCGAGATCGGCGGCGTTGAGGTCCGGTGCGGTCGGGTCGGGATTCATCAGGCTGGGTTTTGACCACGGATAGCACGGATTTCACGGATGGTTTGGCGGGAGGTCGCCGGGAAAGTAGTTGGGCGGCGGCCGGGGACGGCTGCCCTCCAAGGGAACGGAACTCCCGAAGCCGAGCGTGCCTGCGAATTGCGGGGATGCGATCGTGGTGTCCGGGAAACACCCACCGTGCGGTTTTCGAAAAGTAGAAGCGGCGTCCCCGCCGCTTGTCGTAGGGGGATAAGCGGCGGGGACGCCGCTTCTACTTTATATCGCCGAGTGCCCGGTTCTGGCTGTGACTTCTTCATCGCAGGCCGCCGAGCAGCAGCTCGGCATTGCTCTTGGTGCGGTGCAGGTTGCGCACGAGGGTTTCCATGGCCTCAACGGCGGGAAGTTCGTTGAGTTGCTTGCGGAGGACGATGACGCGGGCCAGCTCGTCGGGGTGGTAAAGGTTTTCCTCACGCCGGGTGGCGGATTTGGTGACATGGATGGCCGGGAAGACACGCTGGTCGGCGATGGTGCGGTCGAGGTGGATCTCCATGTTGCCCGTCCCTTTGAATTCCTCGAAAATAAGGTCATCCATGCGGCTCTGGGTCTCGACCAGGGCCGTGGCCACGATGGTCAGGCTGCCGCCTTCCTCCGTGTTGCGCGCCGCGCCGAAAAATTTTTTCGGCTTCATGAGGGCCTTCGCGTCGACACCGCCGGACATGATGCGTCCTTTGCCCGGCTGGAGGTTGTTGTAGCCGCGGGCCAGGCGCGTGATGCTGTCGAGCAGAATGACGACATCCCGGCCGAGCTCCACCAGGCGCTTGGCGCGTTCGCCGACGAATTCCGCGAGTTGCGTGTGGCGCTGCGGGGACTCGTCGAAGGTGGAACTGTAAATGTCGGCCTCGATCGACCGGCGCAAGTCCGTGACCTCTTCCGGACGTTCGTCGACCAAAAGCAGGATGAGGCACACCTCTGGCGAGGTGGAACGGATGGCTTGCGCGATATGCTTCATCAGGATCGTCTTGCCCGTCCGGGGCGGCGCGACGATGAGGGCGCGTTGGCCTTTGCCCAGCGGGGCGATCAGATCGACCGCACGGGTGCTGAGGGTCGGCTCTTTGACCGACTCCAGGATGATGCGCTCTTGGGGAAAGAGGGGCGTGAGCTTGTCGAACGGGGTGACCGGCTGCCACTCCGCCGCGGGGATTCCCTCGATCGAGGTGATGCCTTCCAGTCCGCAATACCGGTCCCGCTCGCCCGGTCCACGAACGGCGCCGCAGATTTGCAAGCCGGTCTGGAGTCCGAACTGCCGCACCAGGCTGATGGAGACAAAGAGGTCGTCCGGTCCGGCGGCGAAGTTGTAGCACGGCCAACGGACCATGGCGTGGTCGCCGAGGTCCTCGATCATGCCGCCTTGGGCGGTGATTTCCGCTCCGGCGGACAGCAGGAAGCGGGCGAGGTCGAAGACAAGATGCCGCTTGGTGCCGTCGGGCCGGACGCGCAGGCGGTAGCGCTCCAGCAGTCCACTCAGCTCGGCATGGTTCAAAGCCTGCAGGCTCTCCATGGTGACACGGAATCCGGCCACGGCCGTTTCCGCCGGAAAGGCATCGGCACCCCCGAGAGGTTTGGTCGTGGCTGATTCCGTCATGGCTGAGGCGAAAGGAAAAGACGTTCGAGCAGAAGGTCGGCTTGGCGGGCGAGAGCCCCCAGCGTGCCATCGTTCCAGACAACGGAACCGGCACGTCTGACTTTTTCGTCCATCGGGAGCTGACTGGCAAGCAAACCTTCGACGGTGGCCTCATCCAGGCCGCGCTCCTGCAAGCGCCTTCTTTGGACGTCTGCCGAGGCGGCCACGGCCACGGTGGCGTCGAAAAAGCGGTCGGCTCCCGTCTCGAAGAGCAGTGGAATATCGGCGAGAAAATCCCGGCCCGTCTCCCGGCATCGTCCGGCCTGTTCCATCCAATGGTGGCGCACCGCGGGGTGAAGGATGGCCTCGAGGCGGCGGCGCGCCGCGGGGTCCGGAAACACGAGGGCGCGCAGGGCCGGACGGTGGACCGCGCCCGTCGGATCAAGCACGCCGGGGCCGAACTCTGCGTCCACCGCGGCGATGATCCGGTGGTCCGCCGCGAGCAACCCGTGCACGCAGGCGTCCGCGTCGAAGGCTTCGAAAGTGTGGCGTGCGGCCAAGAGGCCGGCGCAGGTGGATTTGCCCGTGGCAGGACCGCCGGTCAGCGCGAGAAGCATGGCGATTCGTGGGCCCGTGACGGGCGGTGGAGCGCGGGACGCGCGGGGTTATTTCTGCCGGAATCCCTTGGCGGACATGGACGCGCCCGGCGGGGTCAGCTCGGGCGGCAAACCAAGGGGTTCGACGATTTCTTCCTGGTCGGAGTCATCTTCGGGGCGCAGCAATTGCCCGGCGGCATCCATGAGGCGCGCGGTGACAAAGACGATGAGGTTGCTCTTGATCTTTTGCTCGACCTCGGAGCGGAAGAGTCCGCCCGCCAGCGGGATGTCGCCGAGGATGGGCACCTTGTCGTTGACCTTCTGGACGTCCTCGCGGATCAGGCCGCCCAGCGCCACGGTCTGGCCGTCCCAGATGCTGACATTGGTCGTGACTTTGCGCGTGCTGAAGATGGGTTGGTTGATGACGTTCTCGGTGAGGATACGGGGGGTGGTGGGGGTGAAGATGTCGAGCAAGCTGGCGACTTCGTTGGCGGTGCCCGCGCCGGTCACGGCGAAACTTTGGCCGAGAAATTGACGACTCGGCACGCTGATGGGAGATCCGTAGTTGATGAAGCCGTCGAAATCGACCACTTCGGGGCTCAACGTGAGGTCGATGGTGTAGCCGTCCGGACCGATCTGCGGTTCGACCTCCAAGGTGACACCCAGGTCGCGCGTGGTGAAGTCGGTGGGGAAGCTCGGGGTGACCACGGGATCACTCGCCACGGCATTGCCCGTGACCACCGCGGAGCCGCCGCCGCTGTCTTGCGGCACCTGCGGCGGCTCGAATTCCTGCGGGTAAGGGAACTCCCGGCTGATGCTGATCTTGGCCTTCTGCCCGCTCTTGGTTGTGACCTTCGGCGCGGCCATCAAGTCGAAGCCCTTCTTCTGGTTGAGGGCGCGGATGACGAGCTGAAACTGCGGGTTGGTGAAGACACCCGCGATGGAGAAGATGCCCGGAGCCGGCCCGCCGCTGGCGGCCACGCCCAAGTTTCTCGAGATGAGGCCGTTGAGACTGTTGACAGAAAGAGCCGAGTTTTGCGCCGTGCCACTGCCGGTGCGCAGGCCCGAGGTGAGGGCGGTTCCTCCCACGGCGGCGCCGGTCGCGGGATTGACGAAGGGGTAGGCACCGGGGTCCCCGATAATTTCGCCACCTCCGCCGTAAACGCCGGAGCCTCCGATGGAGAACGGACCGAGCGACCAGTCGAAACCGAGTTCCTTCAAGTTGTCCTGGGTGACCTCGACAAATTTGGCCTCGATTTCCACTTGGGTCGGTTGCTCGCCCATAGCGGCGTCGACGAGGGATTCGATCAGGTCGAGGTTGGAAGCAGTATTGCGCACGACCAGACGGCTGCTGCCGGCGCTGAAGTTGGCGCTGGCTCCGGGGGGGAATTCCACGCCTTGCGATTCGAGAAAATCCCTCGCGTTCTGACGCACGGCGAGTTTC
>CAZEYV010000115.1:0-3932 GCA_964516705.1 uncultured Chthoniobacter sp. | reverse complement strand
GGTGAAGGCGACGACAGACGGCGTGGTCCGCGCGCCCTCGCTGTTTTCCAGCACGACAGGCTCCCCGCCTTCCATGGTGGACATGCAGGAGTTGGTCGTACCTAGATCGATTCCGAGGATTTTGCTCATAAAGTTTGGAAAAAGTTAAAGTTGGAGCACTCTCTTGAGCACGTCCCGTGCCAGAGGGGGCGTGATGAGTGACATGTGACTTGTGACGAGTGACTTAAAGAAATTTAGACCCCGGTGGAGGGCACGCGATAAGTGTGACACGATGGCGCATGTGGCGCACCCGTTGGCGCTTGGTGTGACAGGTTGGCGCTTTCGGTCGTGGGGAACTCGACAGGGGCAAATGGCGTCAACGGGGGGCTCGCGGTGGCCCCCTGGGCAAAGAGGATTGCCTCTAGATCACCAGCAAAAAGTCGTAATGCGCGTCGTCGTGAGCAACATCCACCTTATGGTGGCGTGCGCAAGCTGCGATCAAGATGTCTGCGAAAGGAGCTGTTTTCCCCGCGCGTCGGCAGCGGTGGGCCAGTTCGCAGGCTTGCTCCCAGATCTCTTCGTCAACGGCATACTCGGGCAGCACCTGCTCATATTCTTTGAGCACGCGTGCTTCTTTTTCCGCGCCGATGCCGCGCCATAACTCGAGGCGGACGGGGGCGCACCATGCAGCCTCGCCGGCGAGAAGCAATTCCTCGACCTTCGCGCGCTTCTTGGCGTCGCCTTGCCGCCGTAGTTGATGCACCCAGAGCGAGGTGTCGATGATGATCATCGCGCGCCGGTCAGTTTGTCGCGCCCTGCCTCGGTTTTGCGCAGAGATTGCAAAGAGGGAAAATCGGCGAAGGAACTCGAGTGGCGGACCAAGCCAGCCATGCGGCGGCGGCGGTTGAAGTCGCTGAGCGCCTCGAGAACAGCGGCGCGCTTGGTCTTGGCCCCCGTAAAGCGCATGGCATCCTTCAGCTCGCCTTCCGGAATATCAATCGTCGTTTTCATGCTTCCTACTTAGCGCAAAAAGGATTCCGAGACAAGCCACTCGGCCGGGACGGGCGGCGCTAGGCCACTCCCCACATCCACCGGATGGCCGCCCAGTAGATCGGGATGCCCAGGGTGATGTTGAAGGGGAAGGTGATGCCGAGGGAGAGGAGTTCGACCAGACCGGGATTGGCTTCCGGAATAGCGTGGCGCATGGCGGCGGGGGCCACGATGTAGCTGGCGCTGGCGCAGAGGATGACAAAGAGCAACGCGTCGCCGGGGGCCATGCCGATGGCTCTGGCCACGAGCGTGGCGAAGGCGGCGCTGACCAGCGGGGCGACGAGTCCGAAGACCACCAGCGGGGCGCCGGTTCGTTTGAAGAGTCCGACGAGGCGGCCGGCGTGCATGCCGGTGTCGAGGAGGAAGAAGATGACCATGCCTTTGAAGAGGCCGGACATGAACGGCTCGAGCGATTTGCCGTGGGCCGGGCCGGTGACCCAACCGATGAGCAGGCTGCCGAGCAGGAGGAAGACGGAGGCATTGAGGAAAGATTCGCGCAGGAGCGAAGATGCGGTCGTTTTCGGCGCGGCGATGGCGCGGCGCGGGGCGAACATGCGGACGAGAAAAATGCCGGCGATGATGGCGGGGGACTCCATGAGCGACATGATGGCCACCATGTAACCGCCGTAGGCCTCGTTGTTGCGGGCGAGGAACTCGGTGCCGACAATGAAGGTGACGATGCTGATCGACCCGTAGGTCGCGGCCATGGCGGCGGCGTCGTAGACGGAGAGGAATTTTCGCAGGACAAAAAAGACCACGACAGGCACGACCAGGGCCATGACCATGGCGGCCGCAATGTAGAGGAGGACGGTGCCGCTCAGGCCCGAGGCGGCCAGCTTGGTGCCGCCGGTGTAGCCGATGGCGATGATGAGATAGAGCGAGAAAAGCTTGGGGAGCGGGGCGGGGATTTCGAGGTCCGTCTTGAGCAAAACGGCGGCAAACCCCAGCGCGAAGAAAAGCGCGGCGGGATTCAAAACATTGGCAATGGCGAGGCCCCAGTCCATGAGCGATGGCGCGGATTGCACAGGGATTCGGCGGCGGGGTCAATGCCCCGATGGGATAAAGTAGAAGCGGCGTCCCGCCGCCTATCGACAAGGGTCAAGCGGCAAGATGCCGCTTCTACTTTTGCTTTCTCCGGTGCGGGTCTGGCGTAGTATGAGCCACACTATGAGCAAATCCTCCGTGGTCCAAAGCGTCGAAAAAGCCAATGCCGACTACGCCGCCAACTTCGGCGACAAAGGCAAACTCCCGCTGCCTCCCGGGCGGCACTTCACCGTGCTGACCTGCATGGATGCCCGGCTTGATCCGGCCAAGTTTGCCGGGCTCTCCGAGGGCGACGCGCACGTCATCCGCAACGCCGGCGGCCGGGCGAGCGACGACGCGATCCGGTCGCTGGTCATTTCCTACAAGCTGCTCGGGACAAAAGAATTTTTCGTCATTCACCACACCGACTGCGGCATGGTGCTCTTCAACAACCAGATCATGGGCGACCTGCTTTCGAAAAGCCTCGAGCAGGCGGTGGTCGACGAGAACGGTTGGCATGACGTCGGACAGGGGCCCGGTTCGCCGGAGGGCGCGAAGATCGACTGGCTGACTTTCACCGATGACCGTCAGGCCGTGATCGATGATGTGAAAAAAGTGCGCAACCACCCGTTGATTCCGAAGAATATCCCGGTCTACGGGTATCTCTACGATGTGAAGACGGGGAAGTTGGAGGAGATCAAGGAAGCAACGGAGATCGGGAAGGCGGCATGAGGGTGTAGCGGCGGCGTCCTCGCCGTCGGTCGTTGGGTGTAATCACGGCCGTCGCCGGGGACGGCGACGCTACAACATTACTCCCGCATCCTGAGCAGGAGGTCGCCGGCGTCGACGGCGTCACCGGCGGCGACGAAGAGTTCCTCGATCGCGCCGTCGCAGGGGGCGTAGATGGTGGTCTGCATCTTCATCGCCTCCATGGTGAGGATCTTGTCGCCCTTGGCCACTTTGGCGCCGTTGCCGTGGTCGAGGTTGGTCACCATGCCGGGGATGGGCGCGCCGATCTCGAGCGGCTTCGATTCGTCGGCTTTGCGGCGGGCTTTCTTCGTGGTCTGCAGCGATTTGTCCGTCACGGTGACCTCCCGCGGCATGCCATTGAGTTCGAAGAAAACGATGCGGTGTCCGTCCTTGTCGACCGGACCGAGATTGACCAGCTTGATGAAGAGCGTCTTGCCCTGCTCGATTTCCACCGCGATTTCCTCGCCGGGTTTGAGTCCGTAGAAAAATGCCGGTGTGGGCAGCACGCTGACCTCGCCGAATTCGCGTGCGAACTTGGTGAAGGCGGCGAAGACGTCCGGATACATGAGGTGGCTGTAGAGTTCATCCTCGTCCGGCGCGTGCTTGAGTTTGCCCGCGAGTTCCTTGCGCACGCCTTCGAGACGGACCTTCGCGGCGCGCGCGGGCTTCGGCTTGGCCTTGCCGAGCACGGCCTTGACCACGTCCTTCGGCCACCCGCCGATCGGTTGGCCGAGTCCGCCGGCCAGCATGTCCTTGACCGATTCGGGAAAGGGCGTGCCCGGCGGGAGGTTGGGCACGTCGGCGGGCTTGATGCCGCGGGTGAAAAGGAAAAGCGCCATGTCACCGACCACTTTGCTCGAGGGGGTGACTTTGACGATGTCACCGAAGAGCCGGTTGACCTCGGCGTAGCAGCGGGCGATTTCCGGCCAGCGGTGGCCGAGACCCATCGAGGCGGCCTGCTCTTTCAAGTTGGTGAATTGGCCGCCGGGCATTTCGTGGAGGTAAACCTCGGCGCTGCCGGTGCGCGGGGCGGTGTCGAAGGGTGCGTAGAACGTGCGCACCTGCTCCCAGTAGTCGGCGAATTCGTTGAGCGCGTCGAGATCGAGCCCGCTGTCGTGCGGCGTGTGCTG
>CAZEYV010000114.1:0-6395 GCA_964516705.1 uncultured Chthoniobacter sp. | reverse complement strand
GCAGGGTCAAAGCGCGCGAGCTGCCGCCCGCTTTGATCGTGTAATCGCCGGCCGGGACGACCCACTTTTCTTCCTTGGCGTCGAAGGTGGCGAAGGCCTCGGGACCGAGTTCCAGCTCGACGGTGGCGGTCTTGCCGGGTTCGAGAAAAACTTTCCGAAAACCTTTGAGTTCCTGCAGCGGGCGGTCGGCGGCGCCTTCGGGCGCGCCGACATACAACTGCGCGACCTCGGCACCGGCCCTCTGGCCGCGGTTGGTCACGGTGAAGGAAACCTTCACCTTCCCCTCCTCCGGCGTGACCTGCAAACCGCCATACTCGAAGTCGGTGTAGCTCAGGCCGAAGCCGAAGGGAAACTGCGGCTCGACGCCCTTGGTGTCGAAATAGCGGTAGCCGACCAACACACCGTCATCGTAGTGCACCTTCTCCTCGTCCTGGCGCGTCATCTTGTGGACGGGTGACTCGTCCAGCGTCTTGGGCCAGGAGAACGGGAGCTTGCCGGAAGGGTTGATCTTGCCGAAGAGCACGTCGGCGATGGCGTTACCGCCCTCCATGCCGGGATACCACGCTTCGAGCACGGCCGGCACTTCGTTGATCCACCCGCCGACCTCCACCGGCGAACCGTTGATCAGCACGACCACGGTGCGCGGGTTGGCGGCGGCCACCGAGCGGATGACGGCCTCGTGCAGGGCGGGAAATTTCATATCCGGGCGGTCGCGTCCTTCGGTATCGACGCTGTGGTCGAGTCCGCCGACGACAATCACGGTGTGCGCCTCCTTGGCGGCGGCCGCCAACCCTTCGAAGGCCGCCATGCGCTCCTTCTCTTCCATGGGAGGCATCCACTCCAGCCGCACGGCGGCGTCCCCCCGCATCTTGCTGTAGTCCACGCGCAGGAAAAACGGCTCGCCCGCTTTGAGATTCAACTCGGTCGTGGCGGTGGCCGAGCCTCTCGTGGGATCCGCCAGCAACAGCGGAGCGCCGCCGAATTCTTTGACATAAACCCCCGCCTGTCCGCCGCCGGCCGTCAGACGGAAAGAGTACGAACCGGTCACCGGCGGGATGATCGTCGCGCTGAAGGAGGCGCGGAAGAAGTCCGGGGTGATTTTCCCCGGCGCCGGCGATTTCATTTCCCAGAGGAAATCGACGGCCGGTTCCATGCGGGTGACCACCGGTTTGCCGGCCACACGCGACCGCACCGGTTCGCTTTTCTTGGTCTGGAAATATCTGGCCTGGAAACCGCGTTCGCCGTTCTGCTCGGCCAAATTCTCCGCCGGGATGGGTCGGTAACCGGCCAGATCGTCGACCGGGTAGTAGACCACCTTGTCGCCCGCGATGTTTTTCAAGCCGGCCAGCGTGGTGATTTCGTAGGGCGGATGGACCGACGAACTGCCCCCCAGCCCGGGCAGGCAGAAGCGCCGGTCGGCGCTGAAGCCGGTCACCAGAATTTTCCCCGGCTCGGCGGCATCGAGCGGCAGGAGGTTGTCGTCATTCTTGAGCAGGACCAGGCCCTCGGCCGCAATTTCCCGCGCCAGTTCGTAGTGTTCCTTTTTGCGGTCCGCCCCGCCTTGGGTCTGCGGGATCCCGTCCAGCAGACCGACCCGTCCCATCGTCCGCAGCAAGCGCCGCGCCTTGTCATCGATCACTTTCTCCGGCACGCGTCCCTCCTTGACCGCGGCCAGGAGCGGCGCGCCGAAGGGCGAATTGGCCCGGAAGGGCATGGCCACATCGAGCCCGGCCAGCGCCGCCAGCTCCGTGGAACGCGTCCCGCACCAGTCGGTGATGACGAGGCCGTTGAAACCCCACCCTTCTTTCAAGATATCGGTGAGCAGGAACCGGCTGTCGCTGACATACTCGCCATTGACGCGGTTGGCGGTGGTCATGACCGACCAGGCACCGCCCCTTTGCACACCCGCCTTGAACGCGGGCAAATAGATTTCCTCCAGGGTCCGCCGATCCACCTCGCTGCTGTAGCTGTCACGGTTCGCGTCGCGGTTGTTGGCCGCGTAGTGTTTGACCGAGGAAGCCACTCCCTGGCTCTGCAATCCTTGCACGAAGGCCACGGTCAGTTCGGAGTTGAGATGCGGGTCTTCGGTGAAATATTCGAAGAACCGCCCGTTGAGCGGATCGCGCAGGATGTTGATGGCCGGCGCCAGCAGCATGGTGGCGCCCTTGGCGCGGGTCTCGACTCCCATGATCTCCGCCGCCTTGCCAACCAGCGCCGGGTTCCACGAGACCCCGAGGGCCAAGCCGGTGGGGAATCCGGTGGACTGTCCGGGTCCGCGCGGTCCGTCGGTGCAGTTCATATTGGGCAAATCCAGGCGCGGCACGCCTTTGACCTCCATGCCGCCGCCGCCGAGGCACATGGCCACTTTCTCCTCGAGCGTGAGTTGGGAAAGGATGGCTTCGACCTTCTCTTCCAAGGCCTCGGGGGAATGCGGCCAGGCTCCGGCCCCGGGCGGGGACACCAAAGCCAGTGCGGCGGCCAGTGCGGCCATGATCTTTATCGGTTGTTTTGGTTTCATGATTCTTCTTGCTTGCCGGCTTTGGGCGGGTTGCGGAAACGCGAGGGCATGGTGACCTCTTCGGTATCACCGTAGTGCTCGCGCAGGCGGGTCAGTTCCGCCTGCAGATCCTTGACCGTCCCGGCTTGGGTGGGGTCGTCATAGACGTTGCGCACTTGATGCGGGTCCGTTTCCTGATCGAAAAGCTGCCACTCCTTGCTTTCCGGCAGATAGAACAGCGTGTGGCTTCCGGTCACCACGCCGTAGTGCTGCGGCACATTGTGGGAGGTCTCGCTGAAATACCGGTAGTAAACGCTCTGCCGCCAATCGGACGGCGTCTCGCCGCGCAAGACCGGCACGAGGGACCGTCCGTGCAATCCCTCCGGCGCCGGCGCGCCGGCCATCTCCATGAACGTGGGGGCGTAGTCGATGTTCTGGATCATTTCGGTGAAGCGCGTGCCGGGTTTCACCACGCCGGGCCAGCGGACGAGAAAGGGCATGTGCACGGACTCCCGGTAGATCCACCGTTTGTCGAACCACCCGTGCTCGCCCATGAAGAACCCCTGGTCGGAGGAATAGATCACGATGGTATTCTCGTCCACTCCCTGCGCTTTCAGCTCGTCGAGGAGGCGGCCGATATTGTCATCCATCGACTTGATGGTGCGCAGGTAGTCCTTCATGTAGAGCTGGTATTTCCACCGCGTGAGGTCGTCCCCTTGGGGGGACAAGCGCGCAAACTCCTCATTGCGGGCCCGGTAGAGCGGGTTGTTTTTCAAGTGCGACCACATCCGCGGGTAGTTGTCGCCGACCTTCAGGTCGATGTTCAGACGCAGGTCGTCCGCGATGCTCATCTTCTGGTCCCGCTCGGCCGCGGTGCGCCCCGCGTAGTCGTCGAACAACGTTTCCGGCTCGGGGACGGTGACATCGTCCAACCAGCGGGCGTATTTCCGCGGCACTTCCCAAATGCGGTGCGGAGCCTTGTGCTGCACGGCGAGGAAGAACGGTTTGGACGGATCGCGCTCGCGCAGCCACTCGATCGAGCGGTCGGTGATGATGTCGGTCACATAGCCTTTGACCTTGCTCCGGCTGCCATCCTTCTCGAGGAACGTCGGGTCGTGGTAATCGCCCTGACCGGGCAGGATCGACCAGTCATCGAACGTCGGGGTGCTGTTTTCGATGTGGAACTTGCCGATGAGAGCGGTCTGGTAGCCGGCCTCCTGCAGCCCTTGGGGAAAGGTCCACAGGTCGGTCGGGATCGGCGTGCGCTCGAGAATATTGCGCACCCCGTGCGCATGGCTGTGCAGACCGGTCAGCACGGTCGCGCGGCTCGGCGTGCAGATGGAATTGCCGCAATAACTGTTCTCGAAGATCCCGCCCTCCGCCGCCAGACGGTCGATGTTCGGCGTGATGTTATGCTCGCGGCAAAATTCGGAGAGCCGCCAGTTGTAGGCCCCGATGGTTTGCAGCGAATGATCGTCGGAAAAAATGAAGATGATGTTCGGCCGCCGTTCCGCGCTCGGCGGTGCGGGCTCAGCCATCACGGCGGGAGAGCAGGCCAGCAGCAGGGCGAAGATGCGCGCTGTCTTAGACCAACGTCCGTTAGCAAATAGACTTTGAGAGGCCAGGAAAACTCGTGGCATTGGCATCCTTGCCAATGAAGAAATCGATCTCATCCGTCCCGCAGCTGCGGGACCGATGCCACTTTTTCCTGCTCCTGTGGAGCAGTCAAAAGGCAAAAGGACGTTGTTATTAGTCATAATTACTAGTTCCGCGCCTGCGGCGCGGATTCCTTGAAATAGTATCCATACCACCCTTGCTCTTGTCCGTTGAGCGGGCCGTTGGGCAGGCCGGCCGGCTTTAATTCCTCGGCCCAGGCCCCGAGCTTGGCTGCAAGCTCCGCCGCAACGTGCGGATGGTCGGCGATGACGTTCTTTTGCTCGCCTGGGTCACGCGCGAGATCGAAGAGCATTTTGTGGTCCCCGCCAGCCCGCAGAAGTTTCCAATCCCCCGACCGCACGGCGGCCTGGTTCCAAAAGCGCCAGTAAAGATCGCGCCCCGGCGCTTTGTCTTCTCCCCCCGCCAGCAGCGGCAGGAGATCGACGCCGTCCAAGACGGGATCGGGAGGCAGGCCGGCTGCGGCGTTGATGGTAGCCGGAATGTCCAAGGCGATGACCGGTTTTTTCCAGACGGTGCCGGAAGCAACCCGGCCGGGCCACGAGGCGAGGAAAGGCACGCGGATACCGCCCTCGGCCAGCATGCCTTTCTCGCCGTTGAGCGGATCGTTGCGGGAACCGTCCCAGTCCGGGCCGACTTTGTCGATCGGCAACAAGTCCTTCATCGGCGGCCCATGCTGCGCACCCAAGGGCGCGCCGTTATCGCTGAGAAAAAATACCAGCGTGTTGTCGCGCATCTTTTTTTCCCCGAGCAGATCGAGGATGCGGCCCACGCCATCGTCCACCGCCGCGATCATGGCCAAAGCCGTGCGGCGCCGCTCGGGCATCTCGCCGGGAAAGCGGGTGAGGTATTCGTCCGTCGCGACGAGAGGCACATGCGGGGCGTAGTAGGCGAGGTAAAGAAAGAAGGGACGCTCGCCGTCCTGCCGCCGCAGGAAAGCGAGGGCGGCCGCCGTTTGTTCCTCGATGCGGTCATCCTCCGTGGTGTGCATTGCCCCGTCCGGCGCGAGCGAGCGCCCGGCCAGATCGTAATTGCGCAGATAGTTTTCCAACTCGCCCCAATAGAAATCCTGGAAACCGCGCTCACCGGGCCCGTAGGGCAGCTGCAACTCGCGCGGCATGGTGACACGCTCCGGGTTGTCCGTCTTGAGCGAAGGATCCTTCTGCAGGGCCCAGGCCACGGTGACAATATTCGGCTCGAGGTGCCATTTGCCGGCCATGCCGGTGGCATAGCCCGCTGCCGACAAACGGTCGGCGATGGTCTTTTCCTCGAGGGGCAACGGTCCCTCCGTGATCGAGTCATAGCCGAAGCGCTGCTGGTAGCGCCCGGTCAGCAAACCCGCACGCGAGGGCGAGCACTGCGGTGCGGTGATGTAGCCGTCGGTGAAGACCACCCCCTCGCGGGCCAGACGGTCGAGGTTCGGTGTCTTCACATCGTCGCGGATACCGTGCGCACCGAGGTCGGCATAGCCTTGGTCGTCCGTGATAATGACGATGAAATTCGGGCGGTCGTTCGCGTGGGCGACGTTCGATGCCCAGAGCCAAGAGCAGAGCGCAAAGAACAACGGGCGCGCCGCTTTCACGTTCAAAACTTCGGCCCGCCGAGCTGCTCGACGAACTTGGGATCCTTGAGTTGTTCTCCCGTGACCTGGCCGACGTGACCGTCGAAATAAAGGACATTGGCTCGGTCTTTGTGGCGAGTGGCGATACTCGACCCGTCGAACTGGCCCCCTCCAGCGCCGATGCGCCAACCGATCTGCCAAGCGCCTGCTCCAGACCCAGCAGCGGCATCCGCCACCAGCAAGGTGGTGGAGAGTGCGGAGGCCTTGGCGATCCGCAGCGCCGTCGTGATGTTGTTGGTATTTTGCGTCGCCCCGACCTGATACCCATTGATCCCGACATCAATGCCCGCGCCACCCCATCCGTGATTGGTGCACGACGGACAAGCGAAGGGGATGTTTTGCGGCCACGGACCGGTTTTGACTTTGGACTGGTCGAAGCGTCGCCCCTCGCCGAGATACGGGCCGATGGCGGCAAACCAGTAGCCGTTGACGCCGTTTTTACCCGTCGTGGATGGGGGGTAAACGCCATTGTTGTCCTGCACGTAACCTTGAATGCCGTTGAAAATCTCGCGCAAGTTGGCCGTGCACTGCGTGGCCCGCGAATTTTCCAGCATGCTTTTGAAGCCGGGGAACGCAATGGCCGCCAGCACCGCGATGATCGCG
>CAZEYV010000113.1:0-5536 GCA_964516705.1 uncultured Chthoniobacter sp. | reverse complement strand
GGGCTTCGCCACGGAAGTGCCCGCGGTGACGCCCCAGCAGTTCCAGGATCAGTTGCGGGAAATGGTCAATGACATTGTCTCCCGCGCCGCGGCCGGCGGAGTCACCTTGGGCGAGGATTTTTACCTCGGTTTCGAGTCTTACGAGGTGCAACCGCCCGCGGCGGCGGCGGCCGGACCGCTCGCTCTGCAACTCAAGTCAATCCATGCCGTCGCTTCCATTCTGGTCGAGGCCAAGGCCCGGGAGATCACCTCCATCGTCCGTCAACCGCTCGCCGCCGAGAATCCCGCCCCGGCCGACGAAGGACGCGAGGAAAAGAAGAAAGACGGCCCCAAGGGCAAGGACGAGCCCTTGCCCGACTTGGTGCTGGCGCCCTTTGACGTGAACTTCTCCGCCGACCAGGCTTCCTTCCGGACCGCTTTCAACCGCCTGCTCGAAGTCGATCCGCCGGTTTTCATCCGCCAACTCGCCGTGACCAACTCGGCTCCCGCCGGCCCGTCGAAGACCGCCGAGGGCGAACCGGCAAGCGGGGAAGAACCCGTGGCCGAAGCCGGTGAAGCGGAGGGCAGCGGCGCGATCAAGCCGGTGCTCGGCCGCGAGTTGGCCGTGGTCAACCTCCAACTGGCCTCGGTTTCGGCCGGCCACTGACACGCCCATGGACCAAATCAAAACCCACTACGATCGCTACCTGCTCGCTGCCGCGGGTTTGCTCTTGGCCGGCGTGGCGGTCTTCGCCGTGCTCAATGCGGCCGGCCTCGGGGAGAAGTTCACGCCACCCGAGATCCCCACCAGCGGCGAGCCGTTCGCCCCGGACGAAAAAATCACCCTGCTCCGCGCCGACCACAGCGGAAAAGAAAAGCAACAGACCTGGCAGGATGCCGGTCATCCCCTCTTCATCAGCCGGATCTACCTCCTGCGCGAAGGCCGCCTTGTCGACATTCTGGAGAGCGGGGCGGAACTTTTCCCCGGCATCGCCAACGCGTGGATCCTGGAAAACAATCTCGACTACACCGACCCCCGCTTGCCCGACGGGGATCCCGACGGCGACGGGTTTTCCAACATCGAGGAATTCCGGGCCAAAACCAATCCGCGCGACGCCGCTTCCAAGCCCGCCCTCTGGACCAAATTGCGGCTCACCGCCACCAAAATCGACCAGCTCAGGGTCAAATTCATGAGCTTGCCCACCGGTTCCGTCGAGGAGGTCTCGATCAACACGATCAGCGAGGGAAATCCGTTGGAATTGTCCGGATCAACCCGCTTCTACCGCCAAGGCGAGGCTATCGTCCTCACCGGGCGCGGGGCGGACGGCAAGGAATCCGAACAGCCGACGCCGCTCAAATTCGAGCGCGCCGAGTTGCGCAAGCAGTTCAATCCGACAACCAATGTCGAGGAGGAGGTCCCGGTCGCCTTTTTGCGCAATACGGCCGACGGCAAGGAAATCGAATTGCGCAAAGGCGAGGTCAAAGACTCCCCCTATTCGCTCGCCACTTTGCTCGACACCCGCAGCGGCGGGACAACCTACCAAGTGCGCTCCGGGGAGACCTTCAAAGTCGGCGACTCGGACTCCTACAAACTGGTTGACGTCACAGAGGAAAAAGCCATCATCGAATGCCTGCAAACTGCCGAGCAGCATGAGGTTCCCTTCCAAGGCGCCGCAGCAGCTGCCGAGGTGCCGTCTGAACCTACCATCCAGTAATGCATCCCCCGCGAACCACCCGCTCACTGCCGCCCCGACGCACACACCGCTGGACGCGGGTCGCTCTGCTCTCTTTGGCCCTCGGCCTCCCCCTCTCCCACCTCAACGCCGGGCCCGGGGGCGGTTCCGTGTCCGGGGTCGAAGCGCAGGCCGAATTCGAAATCGCCAAGCGCATGCGCCTGGCCGAGGAATACGCGCCCCAAGCCATGGCGCGGGGGTCCGAAGCGCTCATGAGCCGCGAATACGAAACGGCCTACGCGCAATACAAGGCGGCCGTCGATTCCCTGCCCGACGCCCCCAACGTCCGCCACCTGCGCGCCATCGCCCTCGACGGCTTTTCCAAGGCGGTCATGGGACTGGCCGAGCAACGCATCGCCGAAGGTCGCTGGGAAGATGCCCAGACCACCGTTCAGGTGCTGCTCCAGCCGCAATACAACCCGAATTACAAGCCCGCCCAGCGCCTCCTCGCCCGCCTCGAGGCACCGGATTATTTCAACAAGACAGTCACCCCGGGCTTCGTCAGCAAAGTCGAAGAAGTCAAAAAGCTGCTTCTCGACGCCCAAGGTCTTTACGATTCCGCGCGGTTCGACGAAGCCTTCCGCAAATACGAGGAAGTCTTGCGCCTCGACCGCTACAACATTGCCGCGCGCCGCGGCATGGAGGAAGTCAATCTCGCCCGCTCCCGCATCGCCGACGCCGCCTACAACGACACGCGCGCCGCCATGATCACCGAGGTCGACAAAGCGTGGGAAACCCCGGTCAAACGCGCCGATCTCGGACCCGCCGCCGTGCTCGAGCAACCCGTCCTGACCAGCCGCGGCACGCAGTCGGTCAACCGCAAGCTCGACGAGATCCTCATCCCCCGGCTCAACTTCACCGACGCCACAGTGCGCGAGGCCATCGAATACCTGCGCAATGTCTCTGCCCAGCAGGACCGCAATCCGGTGGATGGGGACCGCGGGGTCAACATCGTGCTGAAACTGGACTCCGCGGCCGCTTCGCAGACCATCACCATCGATCTGGCCAACATTCCCCTGCGCGAAGCGCTCGACTACATCACCCGCTTGGCCAACCTCAAAATCAAGGTCGAGCCCTACGCCGTCCTCATCGTGCCGATCAGCGAGCCGACCGACACGCTTATCACCAAGGAATACCGCGTACCCCCGGGCTTTATCACCAGCCTTCCCGGCGGTGGCGGGGCCGGTGCCACCACCGGCGGCGACACCGTGGTCAGCAGCGGTGCCAAGGACTTCCTCGAAGGACAAGGCGTGCAGTTCCCGCCCGGAGCCAGCGCCAACTTCCTCGCCAGCAGCAGCCGTCTCATCGTGCGCAACACCCAGGAGAATCTCGACCTGGTCGACGCCCTCGTCGAAAACGCCACCGGCGCCGTCCCCTCGCAAGTCGAGATCGAGTCGAAGTTCGTCGAGGTCTCGCAGCGCAATCTCAAAGAACTCGGCTTCGACTGGCTGCTCGGACAGTTGGCCCTCGGCGGCGGCTCCGGCGTCTACGCCGGCGGTGGCACGGTGGGCAACCAGTTCAATGCCTTGACCCCTGCCGCAGGCAACGCGGGCTACTACCCTTTCCTCTATCCCGGCACCACGACGCCGGTGGCTGGTCCGCCCTTCGGTGGGCCTCTCACGGCCGGCAACCGCACGGGCGGCGCCGCCATCGCGGCGAACGCGCTCGATGCCCTCCTCCTCGGCAACCCCATCACCGCGCCCGCTGCCGGCATCCTGTCCATGGCCGGCATCTTCACCAACCCGCAGTTCCAAGTCGTCCTGCGCGCCCTCAACCAGAAGAAGGGCATCGACGTGCTCTCCGCCCCGAAAGTCACGACCAAAAGCGGCTCTTCGGCCACCGTGGAAGTGATCCGGGAGTTCCGCTATCCCGAGGAATACGAACCGCCGCAGATTCCGCAGGAGACCGGTTTCGGCACCCAGCCGATCACCCCAGCCACCCCCACCTCCTTCACCATGAAGCCGGTCGGCGTCCGGCTCGAGGTCGAACCGACGGTCGGCGCGGACAACTACACGATCGACCTGCGTCTTCTGCCCGAGGTCACAGAATTCGAAGGGTTTATCAACTACGGCAGCCCCATCTTCAACCAAGGCGTCGTCGTGACCGAAAACGTGATCAACTATCCCGTCTTCAGCCAGCGCAAGGTCGAGACCTCCGTCAGCATCTACGACGGCCAGACCGTCGCACTCGGCGGTCTCATGCGCGAGGACGTGCAGAAGGTCAACGACAAGACCCCCCTCCTCGGCGATGTCCCGCTGGTCGGAGGACTCTTCCGTTCGCAGGCCGACCAGCATATCAAGCGCAACCTGATCATTTTCGTCACCGCCACGCTCATGGACCCTGCCGGCCAACCCATGGCGCTTGCCCAACAGGACTTCGCGGCGGAGACCATGGACGAACTGCCCCTTGATGTTCCCGATGTTGCCCCGATCGAGCCACCGCTCCCCTGACACCATGAACTTTCGCGCGCCCCTGCTGGCTCTCCAACTCGCTCTCGTATCCGCTCCCGTCTTGACCGCCGGAACCGGCGGCGGATCCTCGACCGGTCCGCTCGAATCGCTGGCCGACCGCGAAATCACGCGGCGCCAGGAAAACGTTGTCCTCGCCCAGGAAGCCCTCCAAGCCAGCGAGGCTCAACTGCGCCAAAACAACATCGAGGCCGCCTACGAGTCGGCCAAGAGGGCCGCCGACCTTGTCCCCGACGGATCGACCGCGCGGGGTTTGCGCGGCCGCGCCATCTCACGTTTCTCCTCCCTCTCGGTGCGCTACGCGGAATACCTTGTCAGCCAAGGCGAGTATGCCCGCGCCGCCGCTGTCGCCCGCGAGGTTCTCGAGCCGCGCTACAATCCCGGCTACCGCCCCGCCGCGGTCTTTCTCGACCGCCTCGACCAACCCGACTACTTCAACAAAACGATCACCCCGGAGTTCGCCGCCGAGCAGTCCGAGGTCGAACGCCTGCTCAACGAAGCCACGGGCTTCTACGATTCCGGACGCTTCGACCTGGCGCAGAAGCGTTACCAGCAGGTGCTGGCGGTCGACAAATACAACGCGGCCGCTTTCCGCGGCATGGAGCAGGTCGAACTGGGCAAGCAGCGTTACTATGACAGCGCCTACAACGAGACGCGTTCGCGCATGCTCTGGCAGGTCGAGAAGGCCTGGGAGCGCCCCAAACGCCGCTTCGTCGAGGCCCGCAGCACGGACTCCGCGGCCCTGCAGGACGAGCGCCGCGGCACCGAGATGATGGTCGCCCGGCTCAACCGCATCATCGTGCCGAAAATCGACCTGCGCGACGCTTCCATCCGGCAAGCGGTGAGCTTTCTCCAGCAGCAGAGCCGCGCCTTGGACACCCCCGGCGACACCGAGGGCGAACAGACGGGCATCAACATCGTGCTCAAACTGCCGGCCGGCGCTCCCGCCGCGGCGGCGGAGACCGATGAGTTCGGACAACCGGTCGCGGCCGCGGCGGCCCCGGCCGACGCCCGCGTCACACTCAACCTGACCAATGTCCCGCTCTACGAGGCGCTCCGTTATGTCGCCACGCTCGCCGGGCTCAAGGTCAAGGTCGAGCCCTTCGCCGTCTCCATCGTCCCCTTGTCCGAACCGACCGACACCCTCGAGCAGCGCGAATTCAAGGTGCCCCCCGGCTTCATCACGGGGACCGGAGCGTCGGGCACGGCTGAACCGGTTGCGGTGGCGGGCCGGGGCGGGGAAGAAGCAGGCGGCCCGAAACTCGCCGTGCGTCAGAACGCGAGGGATTTTCTCGAATCGCAAGGCGTGGAATTCCCCCCCGGAGCCAGCGCCAACTTCAGCGCCGGCAGCAGCCG
>CAZEYV010000112.1:0-14759 GCA_964516705.1 uncultured Chthoniobacter sp. | reverse complement strand
TAAGTCAGCACGAACCAGGTGTGGCTCGAGCGCTCGCCGATGCGGCAATAGGCCACGATGTCCGTGTCCGGAGCCAAACCGCAGCCCTGCGTGTAGATTTTCTCCAGTTCCTCCCGCGATTTGAAAGTCCCGTCGTCGTTGACCGCCGTTTTCCACGGCACGCTGCGCGCACCCGGCACGTGACCGCCGCGCAGCACGCCTTCCTGCGGGTATTCGGGCATGTGCGTGATCTCGCCGCGGAACTCGCCGGGGGATCGCACGTCGATCAGCGGGAGCTTTGACTCGCTGTGCTTCTTCGCATCCTCGTAAAAGGCGCGGATCTCCGCGTCGCGACGCACCGGCGGCACGGGATATTCGACCGGCGCATAGTGCGGCTTCTCGCGGGTGAGCGGACGCCCCTCCGCCACCCATTTGTCGCGTCCGCCGTTCATGATTTTGACGTTCTGGTGTCCGAAAAGACGGAAGACCCACAGCGCGTAGCAGGCCCACCAGTTCGATTTGTCACCGTAGAAAACGCAGGTTGTTTCCGGACCGATTCCGTTCCTCGCGCAAACCGCGGCGAATTCCGCCGGCGAAATGTAGTCCCGCACCGTCTGGTCCTGCAGGTCCGCGCGCCAGTCGATGTGGACCGCGCCCGGCAGGTGTCCCGTGTCATAAAGCAACACGTCCTCGTTGCTCTCGACAATGCGCACCGACGGATCGTCGAGGTGAGCGGCCACCCACTCGGTGGACACAAGGGCTTCGGGATGGGCGTAATCTTTTGGGCTCATAAACGAGGAAGTAACCGACGTGTACGACAGAATGGTTCCCGCAGGGGCGCGGGACAAGGAAAAGGCTGCCGCAAAATGTAGCGGCGACGTCCCCGTCGCCGGTTGTTTCGCTGGCCCGCCGCCGGGGACGGCGGCGCTACACAGGTCAGGCCGGCTGCGCCGGAAAACGGAGGGGGTGGGATTGGCTTCGCTCTGCTCAGCCTGTCTCCGGTTCGCTGCGCGATCCTCCGGCTCGAACTGCGTTCTCATCCCACCGACAGGTTTCAAGCCGGCTGCGCCGGAAAACGGAGGGGGTGGGATTCGAACCCACGGAGACTCGCGCCTCTTCGGTTTTCAAGACCGATGCATTAAACCGCTCTGCCACCCCTCCTCTTCTCAACGGTGTAAAATTATCGGCAGACCAAGGGGTTGTCCATCCTGCGGGGCGAACCCCGCGACCTTCCGCGGGTCCATCGGCCCGAAAAAAAAACCGCCGCCCGGGACCCGGACGGCGGTTGTGAATTGGTGAGTGGGAAAGTTTACTCCATCTTCTGTTGGACGTCTTCACCGACGGCCTTGACACCTTCGCCGACTTGCTCGACCGCGCTACCGGCGGCCTTGAGCGTGTCTTTGGTCGCATCGTAAGCACCTTCCACGCCGGTCTGGATCGCGGAACCGGTGGCGTCCAACGTGGAGCCCACGTCTTCAGCCACGCCACTGGCCGTATCCTTGACCGCAGCGCCGGTGGCATCGAGCGAAGCACCGACATCTTGGGCCGTGCCTTGGGCGACATCCTTGACCGCCTCGCCGGTCGCGTCGACCGCGGCAGCGGTGCCCGCCGCAGCGTCTTTGGTGGCATCCCAAGCACCTTCGGCAACAGCGGAGGCGCCTTCGGCCGTGGCTTGGACCGCCTCGCCGGCTTTTTCGACGGTTTTTTGGGCGTCTTGGCCGACTTGATCGCAAGCAGTCAAGCCGAGCACGGTGGTGGCGGAAACGAGAGTTAGGAGATTTAATTTCATAGCAGAGGCAAAGTTGGCGGCTCCGCGCTTGGGGAGCAACCCCTTTTTGCAAAATAATCGCGTGAAGCTGCCCGGCTGTCTCCTGAGGTAGGATTGATCGCCTGCGGAGATCTTTCCAATTTTGCCGCCTGCGGCGGATAGCTCGGACTCCCGGTAGCCAGCCTCCGGCTGGCTCCTGAGGTAGGATTCGAACCTACGACCAATCGGTTAACAGCCGACCGCTCTACCACTGAGCTACTCAGGACTCTGCACCGGAACGAGGCAAAGAAACAGGCCCGTGCCATGCTGTCAAGATTTCGACGGCCCCGCCTGCACGACCGCTGTAAGCAGCATTGGGTTTTGACCTGATCCTCACGTTTCGTTAAACCGCCCGCGATGGGCGAGGAGCACGGACAAGAAACTATCTTCCAAGGACTTGGCGTGTCGTCGGGCATCGCCGAGGGCGAGGTCGTCGTGCATTGGCAGGACGAGGAGGAAATTCCCCTGCGCGACATCGGCCCCGAAGATATTCCGGGCGAGATCGAACGCTTCGAGGCGGCCCTCATTGCCACGCGGCAGGAACTCCTCGACATCCAACAAAAAATCGCGGGTGCCATCGGCGCGGCGGACGCCGGAATTTTCGACGCCCATCTGCTCGTGGTCGAGGACCGCACCCTGATCGACGAGGCCCTGCGCGGCCTCGAGCGGGACCTGCACAACATCGAATTCGTTTTCCACCAGGTCGCCGAAAAATACTGCCGCACCCTCGCGGCCATCGACGACCCCTACCTGCAGGAACGCGTGGTCGACATCGAGGACGTCACCCGCCGCGTCATCCGCCACCTTCTCGGCAAATCCCGCGAGGAATTCCACAAACTCGACCGCCCGCACATCATTGTCGCGCGCAACCTCACGCCGTCCGACACCGCCCTGATCAACCGCGACCTCGTCCGCGGCTTCGTCACCGAACAGGGCAGCCGCACCTCGCACAGCGCCATCATGGCGCGGTCGCTGGGCATCCCCGCCATCGTCGCCCTGCCCGGCATCTGCAGCGCCCTGACCACCGGCGACCGCGTCCTGCTCGACGGCTACAGCGGCAAGCTCGTCCTCGGGCCCTCCGCGCAAACCCGTTACGAATACGGCCAGATCGAAAGCCGCAAGGTCGAGGTCGAGCACCAACTCGAAGCCATCCGCGAGACACGCTCGGAGACGCGCGACGGCAAACACATCGTCCTCTCGGCCAACATCGAGCTGCCCTCCGAACTCGACGCCGTGACCCGCTCCGGCGCCGAGGGCGTCGGCCTCTTCCGCACCGAATTCCTCTTCCTCAACCGCCCGCAACCGCCCTCGGAAGACGAACAATACGAGGCTTACAAACTGGTCGCGGAGAAATGCGCCCCCCACGGCGTGATCATCCGCACGCTCGATGTCGGCGGGGACAAACTCATGCACCTGTCCGACCAGCCGGCGGAAGACAATCCCTTCCTCGGCTGCCGGGCCATCCGCCTCTGCCTCGCGCAGCCCGAACTTTTCAAACCCCAGCTCCGCGCCATCCTGCGCGCCGGCGTCCACGGCCACGTCCGGCTCATGTATCCCATGGTCGGTCAGACCGACGAAATCCGCCGCGCCAACGCCTTGCTCGAGGAATGCAAAGTTGAACTGGCGGACCGCGGTGTCCCCTACCATCACGATCTCGAGATCGGCAGCATGGTCGAACTGCCCGCCGCCGCGCTCATCGCCGACCAGCTGGCCAAGGAGGTCAAATTCCTCAGCGTCGGCACCAACGATCTCGTGCAATACACCATGGCCGTCGACCGCGGCAACGAACGCATCACCCACCTCTACCAACCGACCCATCCCGCCGTGCTGCGCCTCCTCGCCATGGCGGCCAAGGCCGCCCACGACCACGGCATCTGGATCGGCGTGTGCGGCGAGATGGCGTCGGAAATCCATCTCACACCACTGCTTCTCGGCCTCGGCATGGACGAACTCAGCGTGGCCACCGCCGCGGTCCCGCGGGTCAAGAAAGCCGTGCAGTCCCTCGACGCCAAAGGCTGCGTGGAAATGGCCTGCCAAGCTTCCGGCATGACCGATCCGCAGGCCATCGAGGAATTCTGCCGCCAATACGCCAAGAAGCATTACCCCGAACTGTTCGACTGCTGAGGCCTTGACACTCTCTGAAATCTCAAATTTCTAGTTTGAAATCCTAAGGTCCCTTCCGGCTGAAAACCGGACACTGAAAACTGTAAACTCCTCCTCTTTTGCGCCTCACCGACATCCGCAGCGCGCTCGATGAGCTGCAAATGCGTCCGACCAAAAGTCTCGGACAAAATTTCCTCCACGACCAGAACCTCGCCCGGGCCATCGCCGCCGCGGCGGTGCCGGACCGCGCCGCTTTCGCCGTGGAAATCGGACCCGGACTCGGCTCGCTCACCACCCCGCTCCTCGAGCGCTGCGACCGCCTCCTCCTCATCGAGAAAGACGCACGCCTCGCCGAATGGCTGCGCGGCAAACTCCCCGCCGACCGCGTCGAGATCGTCTGCGCCGATGCCATCGATTTCGACTGGCGTCCGCTGCTCAAGCACGGCCCCTTTCCGCTGGCCGGCAATCTCCCCTACTACGCGACGTCCCCCATCCTGCGCAACTGGCTCGCCCCCTGCTCGCCGGTCGACCGCGCCGTCTTCGCCGTGCAGGACGAATTCGCCGCCCGCCTCGCCGCCGGTCCGGACAGCCCCGACTACAGCGCCCTCACCGTGCGCACCCAAAGATTGTGGCAGGTCCGGCGCGAGCGCTCCCTCCCGCCCTCCGTCTTCCACCCCGCCCCCGGAGTCGACTCCGCCCTCGTCCTCCTCGAACGTCGCACTCCGCGCGAATTCCCGCCGGTCCGCGCCGTCTTCTTCGACCACCTCGTGCAACGCGGCTTCAGTCAGCGCCGCAAGCAGTTGAAGTCCCTGCTCAAGCCCGGCAACTCCATGTGGTCCGCCTGGTGCGCCGGGCAAAGTCTCCCGCCCACCTGCCGCGCGGAAAATCTCTCCGTCCCGCAATGGATCGCCCTCGCCCGCACCCTCGATCCCGCCGCGGCGCATCCCGCGCAGCATGACGGCGAGATGTTCGACGTGGTCGATGAAGGCGACAATGTTATAGCGACCAGACCGCGCAGCGAAGTGCACGAAAAGAATCTTCTCCACCGCGCGGTGCACATCCTCGTCTTCAACCGGCAAGGCGAACTCCTCTTGCAAAGACGCTCGGCCTGGAAAGACCGCGAGCCGTCGAAATGGGACTCCAGCGCGGCCGGCCACCTCGAACCCGGCGAGACCTACGAAGCCGGCGCGGTCCGCGAGACCTGCGAAGAACTCGGCATCCGGCCAAAGCTCACGCCCCTCGGCAAAATCCGCGCCTGCTCCAACACCGGGCAGGAATTCGTCGAAGTCTTCACCGCCGAGCACGAAGGTCCGCTCGTCCTTCCGCCCTCCGAAATCGAAGACGCCCTCTTCCTTCCGCTCGAGGAAATAGGCACCTGGCTCACCGCCCGCCCCCAAGACTTCGCCCCAGGTTTTTGGGAAGTGTGGAAGAAGTTGAGGGTTGAGCGCTGAGGGTTGAGGGAAGCGGACCAAGCCGACCACCGCCATCACGTCAGGCAGTTGTGCCGGATATCACGCGAAAGCCTTCGCGCCTCGCCGTTCGGGCTAGCGCGTCATCCAGCGTGACGAACTCCAACTCCGCAACCTCGTTTGCACCCAAGACAACGGCGGCCGCAAGCTGCAACGAATCAGCCGCGCGCAAGGAGTGCGTGAAGAGCAAGCGTCGGGAACAGGCGCGCACCGCTGCGGTGGGCAGAACTTCATGCGCCCGTGACATCAACTTCTGCAAGTTGGCCAACGCTTCGTCGGTTGTCGCCGGCGGCCAACCTGCTTCCCTTTCCCGGCGCGCCAGCGCCGACCAACATTCCGTCTGCGTTCCCCACCACACCGCCATTTCGCGATCCTCCGCGAACACACGACTCATCGCGACACTTCCCGCTTCCTCGATGAGCAGGGGCAGCAAGGCCGAGCTATCCCAAAATTTCATCGCCCCGAACGCCGCTCTTCCAACAGTGCCGCGACAAGCTTGGCCCCGCCTTTGGGCGCGCGAGCCGGTTTCAATTCAAGCGGCTCGTCGAGCCCAGTTGCCAGCCGAACCTCGCCCCGCCGCCCCAGTTCAGCCAACCGCGCACTCCACCCGCCACTCTCGGAGCAACCGGACCGGTAAGGCACCAACTTCGCCACAGGGTGATTCCGGTCGGCAATGACAACCTCCTCACCACCTTTGACCCGTTCCAAGTAGCTGCTGAGCTGACTCTTGACGGTCGAAATGTTGGTCTGAATCATATGACTATGTTAGTCTTAGTACTCAAGCTGTCAACAGCCGCCGTCAAGTTCCCCTCCGTAAGACTTCCCGCTGAAAACTGAACACTGAACACCGCCAACTGTCCGGCGGGGCCTCTGGGAAGTGTGGAGGCTCCTCGCGTCGAGGTAGAGCCGGTTCCGCTGGCAAGGAGCCCACCAGCATTCGAAAGGATTGCATCCCCCAACCAGCGCCACCTAGTCTCGATGCGCTATGCAACCAAACACACCCAAAATCAGGACAAAAACCGGCCAAGCCTTCAGCTTGGTCGAAATTCTTGTCATCCTCGCCGTTATCGCAGTCATCGCGGCCATTGCCATCCCCAGGCTCACTGGGGGTTCGGAAGCACAGGAGGCCGTCGTCGTGGCGACCGACGCCGATCCGGTGGCCAGCCTTCTGGAGCAAGCGGCCGCAGCCGGAGCGGTTGACAGCGCGGGCAACGGGCCCACGGTGGAAGGCATCGCCGCGGGCACCGTCTACACCACGCCTGACGGAGTTGTTTTCTCCATGGAGGCCGTCCAAGCGGTCGGACAGTAACCTTTCACCGCCCCCCCCCCGGAAGCCCGGGGGGGGCGCGGCGGATCAATCGCCAAGCCCTGCAGGGCGAAGCTGACGGCCTGCACTTCCTCCTCGCCATCGGCGAGCTGAGCTTCAGTGCGCCGGCTCCTGCAACACGACCACGCCGAGGCGTCCGTCGGTGCGCCAGAGATCGCCGCCGCCGTTGCGACCCTCGTGATGCGGATGGAAGTCGGCGATGAAATATTCCCGTGCCGCCCATCCCGCTTGCTCCAACCCGCGCATGATCAGACCGCGCTCGGCATCGATATCCGGACCGATGTGATGCGTGACCTCGCCGGTGGTGTAACTCAGACCGACCCGCTCGTCGAAGGAAGCCGAGCCGAACCAGACCACTTTGCCTTGGTGCAAGCGGTCCCATTTCCAGAAACGCACGTGATGGCGCCGGCGCGGACTGTTCCCCACCGGCAACTCGAAAGCGAGGTCCTCCTTGCGTCCGAACAAATCCAGATTGCTCACCGGCGCCTCGTCGTCCGGACGCCGCACGACGGAATCCACCACGATGCGCACGCTCGTGGCGAGGGTGATGGGATCGGCCGGAGACCAACCCGCCGCTGTCATGGCGCGCACCACCTGCTCCTCGACGCCGAGCAGCGCGACGTTGACCGGATCACCCGGATGGCCGTCCGGGGTTTCGGTCAGGCGCGGCCCGGTCAAGAGCGCGTCCTCCCCGCGTTCGATCTGGTGCCAGACCAGCGGCGCGAGCAAATAGGCCAGCCCGGCCCAGACGAGCAAGCCGAGCAAGATCCAGTGCCAGTAAAGGCGCAATGCAGATTCGGTGCGCACCGAGGCATCCTAGCGCGGCGAGCGCGAAAGTCGAAGCCGCGCGCGCGGCCTCCCGCTCACCGCAACCGGCTGCCTTGCGGGCTCAACTTCGCGTCCGGGTCGTCGTCGGGCTGCGCCAACAGATCCACCGTCACGGGAAAGTGGTCCGAGTAGGTCTGGCGCCATGCTTCCATATCGCGCAAACCCTCTTTGTTGTGGATCCGGAAACTCCGCCGGTCGACTTCCTCGAACGTCGCCAGCGGCACGATGTGGTCGATCTGGCGGTCGAAATGGATGATCGACCGCCCCCGGCCGGTCAGCACGGAGGCGAAGGAGCCGTCGGACCAGATGTCCGCCTCCGCCGCCCTCTGGTCGTGGTTGAAATCGCCGACCACGACAATGTCATTGTCCTCGCCCGCGTCGGCAACCAACCGTCCGAGGTAAGCGCGCAACCCCGCCGCCTCCCCGCGCCGCTTGGTGAAGTCCTCTTCCTCGCGCCCGGCCTTGAAATGCACGGCCACCATGCGGAAGTCGGGCCCGCCGCCGCGGCAACGGAAGGCCGCCATGACCGGCACGCGGTGGAAGATCCCGTCCTTCCGCAGCTCCGCGAGCTCGCCGGCCGCAACCAGCTCGAGACGGGCCTCGTCCCACAGGAAACCGGGCGCGATCTGCCCTTCCTGCCCGAGTTGGCCGCTGGTTCCTATGACAAACTTCCATCCCGGACCCAAACGGCGGCACAGGTCTTTCAGCGGCTTGGCGCCGTTCACCTCGCAGACCGCCAGGGCCTGGACGTCCATCGCGCGGATGAACTCCGCCACCGCCTGGACGTCTTCCTCCGTGCGCGGCGGGTCCGCGCGGTTGCCGAAAAACTCGAGATTCCACGCCCCGAGACGCAGGGGACGGAGCGCGGCGGAGGGCGTCTCCGCCGGCGCGGATGGACGCCGCCCGGCACCGGAATCATCCAGGGCCGTCGACGGACGGACAGCACGGTCTTTTTCCCGCCGCTCGAAGGCCGCGCGTTCTTCCTCAAGGCGCTTTTGCAACTGGGTCCGATCCGTCAGACGCTTCTCCCGCAAGTCCCGCCCCAGCGCGAGGTCGCGGGTGAACCACGTGCGCGGACGCCGCGCCTCCACCACCCCGTCGGTCACCACGTAGTAGCCTTCCTCCTGCCGCAAAAGGCGCACTTCCGCGCCCTCGGAAAACCCGCGCACCCCGCCGTCGTGCGTCTCGCTGAAACGACGGACGACAAACAGCACGCCCTCCGGGGCGAAACGCGCCTCGGGCTCGGGCGTCGGTGTCGGGACAGGCGTCGGCGCGGGCGTCGGCGGGGGCGCCGGGCGCCTTCGCTCCGCCTCGCTCCACAGGAAGTAGCCGAGGGCGGCCAACCCGGCAAAGAGCAGCAGAAAAAGGATCAGGCGCATGACGGGTAGGGAAAACCGAGGCGTGAGAAATGCGCGACAACCCGCCGACCGTCAACCACGGAGCACCGCCTTTTTCCGCTTTCCAGCATTTCCACTTTTCCCCATTTTCTCCCCATGTCTCCCGACCTCTACGAAAAGCTCGGACAATTTTACCTCGGGCGCGAAGTCACACCCGAGGGCAAACCCACCGACGACCTCGTCCTTTACGATTCGAGCAACCTGACCACCCACGGGGTCTGCGTCGGCATGACCGGCAGCGGCAAGACCGGGCTTTGCATCGCCCTGCTCGAGGAAGCCGCGATGGACGGCATTCCCGCCCTGATGATCGACCCGAAGGGCGATTTGGGAAATCTCCTCCTCACCTTCCCGCAGATGCGCGGCGAGGACTTCGCCCCGTGGGTCAGCGAGGAAGACGCGCGCAAAGCCGGCGTCACCACGGAGGAATTCGGCGCCCAAGAAGCGGATAAATGGAAAGACGGCCTCGCCCAGTGGGGACAAACCCCGGAGCGCATCGCCGCCCTCCGCGAAAAATGCGAGATCGCCATCTACACGCCCGGCAGCAACGCCGGCATCCCCCTCTCGATCCTCCGCTCGTTCGAAGCCCCCGGCGCCGACATCGCGGGCGACGCCGAACTGCTCGCCGAACGCGTGCAGAGCACGACCTCCGGGCTGCTCGGTCTCCTCGGCATCGACGCCGACCCGCTGCAGAGCCGCGAGTTCAGCCTGCTCTCCGCCATCCTGCAGCAGGCGTGGAAAAGCGGACAATCCCCCGACCTCGCCGCCCTCATCGCCGCGGTGCAGGATCCGCCGTTCGACAAAATCGGCGTCCTCTCCCTCGACGAATTCTTCCCCGCGCGCCAGCGCCGCACCCTCGTCATGGCGCTGAACAACCTCCTCGCCTCGCCCGGCTTCGCCACGTGGCGCGAAGGCGAACCGCTCGACATCGCCCGCCTCCTCCACACGCCCGAAGGCAACCCCCGCCTCGCCGTCCTCAGCATCGCGCACCTCTCCGATGCCGAGCGCATGTTTTTCGTCACCACCCTGCTCGAAGAAGTCATCGCCTGGATGCGCCGCCAGCCCGGCACACCGTCGTTGCGCGCGCTGCTCTACATGGACGAAATCTTCGGCTACCTCCCGCCCATCGCCAACCCGCCGTCCAAAGGCCCGCTCCTCCTCCTCCTCAAGCAAGCCCGCGCCTTCGGCCTCGGCATCCTCGTCGCCACGCAAAACCCCGCCGACCTCGATTACAAAGCGCTGGCCAACTGCGGGACGTGGTTCATCGGACGACTCCAAACCGACCGCGACAAACAACGCGTCCTCGAAGGACTGGAAAGCGCCAGCGCCGGACGAGGCGCCGACCGGGCCAAACTCCACGAACTGCTCAACGCCCTCGGCAAACGCATCTTCCTCCTCAACAGCGTGCACGAGTCCGCGCCGAAACTTTTCACCACACGCTGGACCATGAGCTACCTGCGCGGACCTCTCACCCGCGAGCAAATCCGCACGCTGATGGACCACGCCGAGCGTCCCGCGCCGGCTCCGGCCCCGCTTCCGCCCGCCGCCGCCGAACCCGCCGCCGCGTCACCCGAACCGCCCGCCGCCGAGCCCGGCGTCTGGCAGCTCGTCGCGCACGACGCCGGACAAGTTCTCCATCCGTCGCTCGGACTCCGCATCCGCGGCACCTTCGCCTCGCGGCGTCCCTCGGCCGAAAGTCCGGCCGAAGTGCTGGTCAGCGTTCCTTTCGGACCGGACGGCAAACCGTCTTGGAAACACGCCAGCGTGGCCGGCCCCTCGCACCAGACGCACCCACCCGTCCCGCACAGCGGGCCCGTCTTCGCCCCCGTCAACGCTGCCGCGCTGCAAGCCGCGCAGCACCAAGCCTGGCAAATGGAAGCCCGCACCCAACTCGGCGAAAGCCTCGAAGTGCCCGTCCTGCGTGAGGGCAAAATCACCGGCGCGCCCTTCGAGACCGACGCCGAATTCCGCCTGCGGCTCGAACAGGCCGCCCGCGAGGAACGCGACGAAACCGTGCAGGTCATCCGCCGCAAATACGAAACCAAGCTGCGCACCGCCGCGGACAAAGTGAACCGCGCCCGCGAAGCCATGGCGCGCCAGAAATCGCAGGCCCGCTCCGCGCAAGTCCAGACCGCCATCAGCGTGGGCACTTCCGTGCTCGGAGCGCTCTTCGGCAAGAAGGCTTCGGGCCTCGGACACATCACCCGCGCCGGCACCGCCGCGCGCGGGGCCACCCGTGCGATGAAAGAATCCGCCGATGTCGGCACCGCCGAGGAAAAACTCGCCGCCGCCGAAGCCGCCGCCGCCGAGTTGGCAGCCGAAGTCGAAACAAAGATCGCCGAACTCCCCTCGCCCGCCGCCGTGGTCTCCGCGCCGGAAACCCTCCGCCTCAAACTCCTCCCCGCAACCCTGCGCGTCGAGTCGGCCGGGATTCTCTGGACGGCGTGACATCTCGTCTGGTGTAGCGTCGCCGTCCCCGGCGACGGTCGTTTCGGAAAACAACCGGCACCGGCGGACATAGTCCGCCGCTACAAAGAGGTCACTGCTGCTCGACTTCCAACCGCAGGAACTTCCGCGACTCGCCCGGCAACAACGGCACCGTGGCACGTCGCACTTCATACGTGCCATGATCGCTGACCAGCGTTTCCACCACGCCGTCGGATGACCACACGCCGTCGGCCAGATCGTTCCGCCAAGCCACGCCACCGGAAACTCCATTCAGCGATTTGCTGCGGCGGTAGTCCATGCGGACTTCGCCCGCCTCTGCCGTGTCGAGGACCATCGCGTCCCCGGAGACGACCGCGTCAACCGGGCTCAGACCCATGAAATATTCGACGAGGTTCGGCAATCCGTCGCCATCCGGATCGGCGCCCGGCGCGGGATCCGCGATCGCCGGATAGTCGGCCACCCAGTCGGTGAAGGAAGGCGACGCTCCCCCGGAAACCACCAGCGTGAAGGTCTGCGTCCCCGTCTGACCCAGCGAGTTGTAGACCTCGAGCACGATATTGTAAGTGCCCGCCTGGGCCGGAGTCCCGCTGAGCAAACCCGTCGCGCTTTCGAGCGTCAGGCCCGGCGGCATCTCGTGGCCCGCACCCGTGCGGTAAAGATTGCCCTGACCGAAAGTCCCCGCGCGCAGGTTGGCCACGAAGGCCGCATTGACCGGATTGTTCCCCGTGCCCGGGGTCACGCCTTCGAGCGAGACTTCGTTGTCGGTCACCGTGACCTGCACCTGGGCGCTGGCGTAGCCGGACGCGGACGCCGAAATCGCGACGACCTTGCTGCCGTCGGAAACAAGGTTGTCCACGGCGGCGATCGGGAAGGTCGCGTTGGTCGAACCCGCGTTGATCGTCACGCTGGGTGGCACGGTGGCGGCGTTGGTGTTGCCAGACGACAGGGTCACGGGAACGTTCGTGGCTACGACGGCCGGGATCGTCACGGTGCCGGTCGAGGCGTTGGTGCCCGCGTTTTCAGCGAAGCTCGCGGGCGAGGCCGACACGGCCAGGGCCGGGCCGGAGCTCGTAGCGTGGGAACCGAGGCCGCTGAAGGTGTCGATGGGGAAACCGTCCCATTCGATCGAAGGATCGAAGGCGTTCGTGGCGTTGGTGTCGCCTTGCACGACGGACGTCTTGCGGCGGAGGGTGCGGTCCGCAGTGGAGATTCCAGTGGCAGTCCATGCCGTGCCCGGATCAACTCCGATCTGGCCGATCACATCGACAATCTCACCGCCGGTGCCGCCTTTGCGGAGAACGACGGCGTCGTTACCATTGAACCAAGAGGAGCCGTTGGACTGGTTGGCCAGAGCGAGCAGCGCAGGCGGCGCATTGGTAGGGGTGAGGACGTGGACGCCTCCCGCCGCCACGGTGCCGGTCAGCGCGATGGCAGGGCCGGTGCTGGTCGCTCCGTTGAAATACATCTCCACCCGATACCCGGCTGTGCCGAGGTTCACAGCCGAAGCAGAAGGGTTGTAAATCTCGAGAGCCTTGTTGTTGCTGGTCCCTTCCACGTATTCGGAGAAGAACAGGTCGCCGAGCGCGCGGGTGCTGCGGGCCGAGCGGGCGGTGGCCGACGAGGTGGTCCGCCAGTTTCCGCCGGAGGTGATCCCCTCCTCCGTGTCGCCGGTGTAGTAGGCCGCGCGCCCCGAGTTCACCGTGCCGACGTTGGGCGTGGCCGCCAGACTGCTGCCGTAAGCCACTTGGGCCACGGTGATGTTGTCCGCATCATTGACAAAAATGGCGTCTCCGCTGTTGCCCAGCGCCGGCCACGCCGTCGTCTGGTCGAAGTAAGCCGCGTTGCGGGACGAGAGCACCATGCGGCTGTCGTCGAGCGGATTGGTATCCTCGGCCGGAAGCAGCGGATCCTTGCTCGCGCCGTTGTAGATGACCACGATCGTGCCCGCGGGGATACTGTCCCAGACCGGATCGTCTTGGAAGAGGAGGTAGTTGCCGCTCGCGTCCTCGATGTCATAGTAAGCCAGACTCGTGTCTTGCAAAACCAGCAACTCGATCCACTCGCCGCCGTTCGAGCCCTGGCTGAACTCGTTGATGATGACCGGACGGGTGAACGTGGTGCTCACGGCCGGCACGTAGATCGCGGACTGGAAGGAGTAGGCCGAACCGAGCATACCCGCCGTGACCGGACGGTTGCCGACGCTGACCGGAGCAGTGACAAACGGCTCTCCCGTCGAGTTGCCGTCGCTGGCCCTCACCGCGCAGCGCCAGAGCTTCCCGGCATTGGCCTGGGCGGCGGCGAGTGCTGATGCGGTTCCTCCCGCATCGGTCCAGACCGTGCCATTGAGGCTCGACTGCCACTGGTAGGACAGTGTCACCGGATCCCCTTCGGGATCGTTGGACAGCACGCCGCTGACCTGAAGCGGTTCGTCGCTGTAAGCATCGACAGACGGAGAGATTTGCGCGGCGGTGACCGTCGGAGTCTGGTTCCGGACCTCGACCGTGACGGTCGAACTGGTCGAGGTGGCACCTTCGTTGTCGGTCGCGCGGGCCGCGACGGTGTAGGTGCCGATGGCGGGAATCCACTGGAAGGCATAAGGAGCCGCGTTGTCGGTGCGGATCACCGTTCCGTTGGCCAGAAACTCCACGCTGGCCACGGAGCCCGCACTGCCGTCCGCCGCGCTGTCGGTCGCCGTGGCCGCCAGATCGACAACCGCACCCGGCGAAACCGCCAAATCGGCAACCGGCGAAGTCAGGACGACCGATGGCGGCGGGTTGACCGGCGCGGTCGAAGCGCCGAAAACCTCCAGCGTGGCCGCGGTCAACGTTCCGCTGGTGCCGCTAGCCCGATCAGCCACCCGCAACGTCCAAGTTCCCGCGGCATTCTCGCCCCAATTCCGCACCGTCATGAATGTCCAATTGGAAAAATTCGAGCCGGACGTCTTTGCAGGGTCCTCGGTGGCCAGAACGCTAGTCGTTCCGGCGGGTGAGGTCAGTTCGATCCGCAAATTGCGACGACGAGCGTGCGTGATACTTACCCGGACCGTGACGTGCTCGACTCGGAGATTCTCGGACGGGGCTACCGTGAACTGGCGGGTGATACCCGACGCATTATTGTCTGGAAGAGGGACGCTCAAACCGGTCTGACTTGAGGTCCGCTTGACTTGCTCCCCGAGGTTCGTCCAAGCAGTGGCGAGACCGACCGCGGCCGCCGCGTCGATCAACCCGCCGCCGAATTTGTGGTTGTGGTTGATGTTGTCGGGAGCGACCGGTGTCTTCCAGTCCACATCGGACGGGTTCACCTTTTTGGCGGAGCGCAGGAGAATCTCCTGCACGTCACGCCAGCCGAGGTTCGGGTTGGCCTCGAGCATGAGGGCCACCACCCCGGCCGCCGTGGGCGTGGAG
>CAZEYV010000111.1:0-25393 GCA_964516705.1 uncultured Chthoniobacter sp. | reverse complement strand
TCGAAGTCGCACTGGCCATCCGGCGTGCGCGGCACCAGATACGGCTTCAATTCGCGGAACGTGTTGCCCACCTGCACCACCGACGCCTGCGGGGTGCCGTCGGCCCGGAAGCAGAAATAAATGGTGATGGGATTAAAGGTGTAACCAAGCATCCGCGGGAAACAGAGCATGCGGATCGCGCCGCTCTCTTCCAGCGGACACCCTGCGCGCTCGAGGAACTCGCGCACGTTGTCCGCGATCGGACGTTCCCCGGCGCCGTATTGCAGATGGTCACGGTCGCGCAGGCTGTAAATGTTCGGACGATTGACCCCGAAAATTTTCAGCTTCCGCGCCACGACGTCCAACTCGGCGAGATCGAGATAGAAGTAAAAAACGCGGTAAAGAAACTCGTGCTGCTTGGGCCGTAGACGCCGATGGAAAACGTCGCACTCGTAGAAACAAGAGTTCACCGCCAAGGGTCCTCCCCGCAGACCGCGTGCGCGCATTGCACGGCCGAGGCCAGGGCGTCCTCGTGGAAACCGTAGCGGAAGTAGCTGCCGCTGAAAAAGACCCGCTGGTCGCGCGACTCGGCGTTGATCGATGGCAGATGGTGCTGTGCGGCCAGCGCGCCCCGGTCAAAAATCGGATGGGTGTAGTTCGTGCGCCAGAGCACTTTGGCCGGATCAATGCGATCGGCGTAGTTGAGGCTGACAAAATAATTTTCCCGATCCGACACGCCCTGCAGGCGGTTCATGTAGTAGTGGGTCGAAGGACGTTCGCCCTCCCCGCTCGGCTCCATCCGGTAATTCCACGCCGCCCAAGCAAGTTTGCGCCGCGGCATGACCGTGGTGTCGGTATGCAGCAGGGTTTCGTTGGCTTGGTAACGGAACGCGGAGAGCAATTTTTCCTGCAGTGGACTCGGCCGCGCCAGCATGGCCAGCGATTCGTCGGCATGGGCGGCCATGATGACACGATCAAAGGCACGAGTTTGGCCGTCCTTGGTCCGCACGGTGACTCCGTCAGCTTCCGTCTCGACACCGGCGACCGGCACGGACGCCCGCGCGCCGGGCAGGCTCGCCACCATGCGTTTCACGTACTCGCGCGATCCGCCGTCCACCGTGAACCACGGATGATGCGTGCTGACCCCGAGAAATCCATGATTGTGGAAAAACCGCACCAGCGTGGCGGCCGGAAAATCCAACGCGCCACCCGGGGTAATGCTCCAGATCGAAGCGCTCATCGGCACGAGGTAAAGCCGTAGGAAGTCGTCGCCGAGACGGTGGAGGCGCACGAACTCGTCGAGCGACATGGACTCGAGTGACTCGTCCTGCAAGGCCGCATTGGCCACGCGAAAAAACCGCATGATTTGCGCGAGCAACTTGAGGTAACGCGGCCTCACCAGATTCCGCCGTTGGGCGAAGACGCGGTTCAAGCCCATCCCGTTGTATTCCACATCGAGTTCCTCGTGCCGCACGCTGAAACTCATTTCGGTCGGCTTGATCGGCACCCGCAGTTCGTCGAACAGCCGCAGCAGATACGGATAGGTTACCTTGTTAAAGACCATGAATCCGGTGTCGATCGGCACCCGTCGCCCGTCTTCGTCCACCTCGACGGTGTTCGAATGACCGCCGATGTGGCCCTCGCGCTCGAAGACCGTGACGTCGTAGCGCCGCCGAAGCAACCATGCCGCGCCCAATCCGGCGATGCCGCCACCCACGACGGCCAAGCGTTCTTTGCTCATTCCGAAAAATGTAGCGTCGGCGTCCCCGCCGACGAATCCGTTGTCATCGGCGCCGGGGACGGCGCCGCTACATTAAACACACTCACGCCGAGGCCTGTCCGCTGATCTGCCCTTCCTCGCGGTAGGCGGACTCGGGCACGGGACGCAGGTTTTTGATGATCCCGAACCACGAGAGCACTTTGAGCATGTAGTAGGTCGGGTCGAACTCCCACCAGTAGAATCCCTGGCGCGCGGAGGCCTGGTAGCGGTGATGGTTGTTGTGCCAGCCCTCGCCCAGCGTGATGAAAGCGAGGATCATGCTGTTGCGACTGTCGTCATGCGTGTCATAGCGCTTCCTGCCCAGCACGTGGGCCAGCGAGTTGATGCAGGACGTCCCGTGGAAAAGGAGCGTTGTGCTGATGAAAAATCCCCAGACCAGCATCTGCAGCGGCGTGGCGCCGAGGGCGGGGAAGAGAGCCTGCAGCAGCCAACCCCAGCCGAGCATGACCAGGGCGAGGAAGATCGGGCCGATCAGGTCGAAACGGTTGAGAAAAACAAGCTCGGGGTATTTCGCGAGGTCTTTGATTTTCGAGTAGTCGGTCGGAAAATTGCAACTGCTCGTGATCCATCCGATGTGCGACCAGAGGAAGCCCTGCACTCCGGGGGAATGGAAATCTTCCTCTTCATCGGAATGCTTGTGGTGGTGGCGGTGCACCCAGGCCCACCAAAGCGGACCGCGCTGCGTGCAGGTCAGACCGAGGAAAGCGGCGACGAATTGGCCGGCGCGCGAAATCTGGAATGTCTTGTGGCTGAAATAGCGGTGGTAAAACCCGGTGATGAGAAACATGCGGGCAAAATAAAGGAACGCCGCGGTGGCCACCGCGATCCAGCTCCATCCGGTCCAAATCACGCCGAGGCATCCGAGGTGGAGGATGATGAAGGGCACGAGCCGCCCCCATTCCATGCGCTCGGGTTGGTTGCGGATCACCTCCGCGTCGCCCGTGAAGTAATCGCTGTCGATAAAGTTGACGAGACGGCGGAGCGGGGAAACGGTCGCGGACATGATCTTATTCTTCCGGCAATCCTAACTGCCCCAGGAGGCGCTGCAAGTCGTCGTTGCCGTAATACTCGATGAGAATGCGGCCTTTGTCGTCGCCATGATGGATTTCCACGCGCGTGGAAAGATGCTGCTGAAGGCGGTTTTCCAGATGCTGCACCGCCGCGGAAACCGGGCGCTTCTGGCGCGTGCGACCCTTGCGCACCGCGCCATCTTTGCTCAAGTGCGCATTGACGAGATCCTCCGTGGCGCGGACGGACAGCGTTTTCCTTATGACCTGCGCGGCCACGTGGCGCTGGTCCTCGGCGGTGCGCAGGCCAAGCAACGCTTTGGCGTGCCCGACGGTCAGGCGCCCCTGCACGAGGTGCGTCCGCAACTCACCGTCCAGCTCGAGAAGACGCATCGTGTTGGCCACGGCCGCGCGGCTTTTGCCGACTTTGGCGGCGATTTCTTCCTGACGCAGTTTGAATTCTTCGGCCAGGCGCTTGTAGGCCTGCGCTTCCTCGATGGGGTTGAGGTCTTCGCGCTGCAGATTCTCGACGAGCGCGAATTCGAGCACTTCGAGATCGGTCGCGTCGCGGACAATGACCGGAACCTCTTTCAGTCCGGCCTGGCCGGCGGCCCGCCAGCGGCGTTCGCCGGCGATGAGTTCGAGCAAGCCGTTGACGCGGCGGACGATGAGCGGCTGGATGATGCCGTTCGCGCGGATGGACGCGACCAATTCGGCGAGATGCTCGGCGGAGAATGTGGTGCGCGGTTGCAGCGGGCTCGGCACGACCTGCGTGAGTGCGACGGATTGCACGCGTTCGCCGGCCGCCTCCGCGGCCGCCACGGCCTCGGCGGCGGTCTTTGCCGGGGCGATGAGCGCGCCGAGTCCGCGTCCGAGTGCTGGTTTGGCCATAGCCCCGCATGCTAACGAGGGCGGAGCACCGATGGGAAGCGCGGGCGTGGGCCCAACACCCTACTGGTCTCCTGAGCGGCGATGGCGCTATAAAAAAAGCCCATGGCGCACGTGTTCGACCAGCTGTCTCTCTGGATCGACCCCGTGCCGCGCGACGGCCCCTCGCAAATGGCCTGCGACGAGGTGCTGCTGCAGAGGTCCGACGGGGCGGTGCTGCGGGTTTTCCGCTGGTCGGAACCGTGGATCAGCATCGGGTATTTCACGCCATGGCACGAAGCATCCGATGCCGGCCGGCCGGTGTGTCGTCGCTGGACCGGAGGCGGTATTGTCCTGCACGAGGGGGATTTCACCTTCGCGCTGACCGCGCCGCGTTCCGAGGGCTGGGCGCGGCTGCGGCCGGAGGAGAGTTACCGTCTGGTCCATGCGGCCCTCGCAGGGGCTCTTTGCGAGGCCGGACACGCAGCCACGTTGTTCGAAACCGCCGCCCGGAGCGGGCCGGCCTGCTTTGCCGGACCTGTTCGCTACGATGTGGTCGGTGAACGGGGCAAGATAGCCGGCGGCGCGCAACGGCGGACCAAACGCGGACTCCTCCATCAAGGATCCGTGCAGGCCGGGGAGCTGGGGCCGGAATTCGCGCGGACTTTATCCGGAGCATTGGCCGTGAAAAAAACAGTGTGGACACCGCCTGAGGATTTCGAGGACGCGGTGTCCGTTCTGGCCCGCGGCAAGTATGCCCGGGAGGAATTTCTGCGAAGGGTGGGCCCTTGAGCAAAGTTCTTTACAAGAAAGTCTTCGACCGAAATTCTGCTGCTCTTCGCCGCGCCCGAGTGATGCCATCGCCATGAAGAAATCGAGCAAATCCGCCGCGAAAACCGCAAAGCCGAAAAGCCCATCGGCCAGCGCCAAGCATCAAGCCCTGGCCAAACGCCGTCCCGGTCCGAAGACCAAGCCCAAAGCCCGCCGCCCGGCGGCGACCAAAAAAAATGCCAAGCCCGTCCGGCCGCCGGCGCGCCGGCGCGCCACCAAGAAGTCTGCCGGGGCGGACATCGACAATCTCGGCGACCTGCCCCGCAGCTACGGCGACGGGGGTATTTTCGTCGTCGCGCAGGAACCGCACTGGCTCTTTTGTTACTGGGACCACACGCTGAGCGAAGGGATCGAGGGCGCGGTTTTTCTGCGCCACGGACGTCAAGGCGCGGAACGCCCCGAAGCTGAAGTACCTGTGCCGGCGGATACCAACAGCTGGTATTTCCCGGTGCGCGATGCCGACGCGGATTATTACGTCGAACTCGGGCACTACCAGCGCGGGGATTGGAAGACACTGACGCGTTCCGCGACCGTGCTCACCCCGCGGGACACGCTGGCCGGTTTCGGCGAAGCCGTCTTCGCCAACATGCCCTTCCACGCCACCTTCCAGCAGCTGGTGGAGAAACTCAGCGGCGAAATGCGCGGGGGCGAAAGCCTCGCTGCGGCCCTCGCGCGTCTGCAGGGACGTGGCGACCTGCCCCTCGGGCGCCTGACCCCGGCGCAACGCATCGCCCTCGACCGTCTGCTCGATAGCGAACTCGGTTCGCTGACCTCCGCAGAATTGTCCCGCTACCTCGGCTCGCCGGGCGCAAGCTCTTTCGCCGGCGGACCCACCCCGGCCTCGTGGTCGCAGGCGCCGGGAGGGTTTTCCAGCGGATACCTTGCCGCAACCGGTCCGGCTGGAGCTTCGTGGGGCGGCGCTTCGTTCGAACAGGCCCTCGGCAGCCGGTCTTCGGCCGCCATGGCCAGCTGGGGCGCGCCGAGCAGCTGGATGTCGAGCCGGGGTCCGCGGGATTTTTTCCTGCACCTCAACGCGGAGGTCATTTTCTACGGCGGCACACATCCGGAGGCCAAAGTCACGGTCGGCGGCCGGGAGATCATGGTCCGACCCGACGGCACTTTCCGCTACCACTTCGTGCTGCCGGACGGCGAGTTCGAGATTCCCGTGGTGGCCGTTTCGCCCGACGGGGTGGAAACGCGGCGTGGTGTGTTGCGCTTCGAGCGCGAAACCACGCGCCAAGGCGGGGTCGGCGCCACCGCGCAGCCGGACCTCGGGGAACCGATGGGCCGCAAAGGTTGAGCGGGAGATTGTTTTCCGCCGGCGCACGGCCCTAACTTCGGTCCGTGCCCGCCCCCGACGACCCGCTCGCGCCGGCCTACCTCGACCACCTGCGCGACGAACGCAACGCCTCACCGCGCACGGTCGACAATTACGATCGTGCCCTCCGCGCGGCCGCGGACTTCCTCGGTGCCAAGTCGTGGCGCGAGGCCTCGGCCGACGACTTCCGCGCCTACCTCTTCGCCCTGATGAAGCGCGAGCGTGCGCGGGCCAGCATCCGCCTCGACTTCGCCGCACTGCGCAGCTTCTACCGCTTCCTCTGCCAACGCAAAGGACTCGCCGCCAATCCGCTCATGGCCGTCTCGTTGCCCAAAGCGGACAAGCGCCTGCCCGTCTTCCTCACCGCCACGCAAATCGAAGCGCTGCTGCACGCTCCCCACGCGGCGAAAGCGGAGCGACAAGCGCCATCCTGGATGCCGTGGCGCGACGCCGCCATTCTTGAACTTTTTTATTCCAGCGGCCTTCGCCTGGGCGAACTCGCCGCACTCGATGTCCGCGACATCGATCCCCACAACGAAACCGTCCGCGTGCTCGGCAAAGGATCGAAGGAGCGCATTGTTCCCGTCGGAGAACCCGCCCTCGAAGCCATCCAGCAATACCGCCAGCGCGCCAAGGTGCCCTCCGGTCCGCTTTTCATCAGCAAACTGCGCCAGCGCCTCGGCGCCCCGGCCATCTGGTCACTGGTCAAAAAATACCTCCGCCTCGCCCGGATCCCCGTGCCGGCCAGCCCGCACAAGTTGCGCCACAGTTTCGCCACGCATTTGCTCGACGCCGGCGCCGACCTGCGCAGCGTGCAGAGCCTGCTCGGACATGCCAGCCTCTCGACCACGCAGATCTACACGCACGTCACCACCGAGCGCATCAAGAAGGCTTATGATGACGCCCACCCGCGGGCGTAAAACCAGACCAAACCGGCCGACCGCGCACTCCACAACACGGTGCGCAGCCAGTTGCCCCGGACCAGGGAACAGAGCAGATCCGGACGCGGACCCTCGCCCGCCAGACGTCCGTGCAGCGGTCCTTGCCAGAAGGCCGTGGAAGCCCAGATGACGACGAGCAAGCCGAGCATGGCACGCCAGAACCAAGCGGGCTCGGCCGCCGCCGCCAGCGCCAGCGCGGTGAGCAGTTCCACCACCATCAGCGGTCCGACAACCATCCCGATCGAGCGGCAATGGTGCCGGTGAAACTCCGCGAAGTCCGCCCCCCCGGCATGCCGGAAGCCCGGATACTGCACGAGTTGCACCAGCCAGATAATGCCGGTCATGCCGAACGTGGCGGCCGCTTGGGCGATACCGGCCCACGCCATCAATTCCGGCGCAGCCATCATGGACGCGCCGGCGTCAGTTGACGACGCGCACAGGCGTGCCGTGGTCGGAGTTGGCGAAGAAAATCTGCGCCATCCGCTCGGGCATGCGCACGCACCCGTGCGAAGCGGGGAAGCCCGGCAGGAAGCCGGCATGCAACCCGTAGCCGCCGTGGAAGCGGAGGAAATAGGGCATCGGCGCGCCGCGGAACACCGCACCCGGAGGCTTGGGATCCCGGTTCACCCCGACATTGGCGACCATCACAGTGCCACCGCCGTCCACGTAATCGCCATAGAGGTTGGACACGTGGTCTTTGCTCTTTTGGATGATTTTGTACGTGCCCGGTGGCGTGGCGTAACCCTCGCGTCCGGAGGAAATCATCGAGACCCCGACCAAGCGGTTGTCTTTGTAGAAGAAGGCTTTCTGCTCGCCGAGATTGATGGTGATGGACGGACTGCCCGGCACGCCGTCGCCGTCCCAGTAGGACACATTGTCGACGATACCGCCGGTGGAGGCTCTTTCCACCACGCGCCCGCCCGAACTCAGATACTGCGTGGTCGAACTGGTCAGACGCGTGTCATGGGACGCGCAACCGGCCAGGCCGGCGAGCGCCAGGGCAAACATGAATCGCAGGAAGCTTCGCATGGGAAAACTCTCAAATAAAAACCGCTGGTCGACGGCCGTCAAATCGAAACCGACGCGGAAGAAGCCCCTTCTGCGACCCTTCACTGGGGCGTGATGTTGACCGAAGTGGCCACCTCCGGATAGCCGACCAGGCCGGTCTCGATCGAATAGGTCGATCCGGCTGTCATATCCCGCGTCGGGACCGTTGCCTCGTATTCGATGCGCTCGCGGGGATTGATCACCACCGTCCCGGGTTTGGGGTCGAAAAGGCGGTCCTCGGACCACAGGAAAATACGCCTCCCGTCGGGCGCGATCATGGCCAGTTCGATGCGCTGCGCGGTCGGGAAATCAAGACGCTGGCTGCGGGGGGAGGTGTTCTGCACGGTGAAAATGACGCGCACATCGCGGCGGTCGGCCAGCTCGACTTCCGCGGGATCCAGCCGGACCGCGGCCAGCAGCGCCGGTTGCTTGGGGCCGAGCGTGAACGAATCGGGAACCAAAGGATCGAGAAATTCACCGGCCCGGCGCGCCCACGTGTCTTCCATCCCGTCGCGCGGTGCGGCACAGGAGGCAAGGAAAACCGCCGGCAGCAGAACGATCCATCGGAACACGGGAGCCATGCGCGCATTAAAGCGGGTCTGCCCCACGGTTGCAATTCCCCCGCACCACGGATTAGCTGTCCGCATGTCAGCCCTGCGCCTTGCCTTCATCGCCCTCGCCCTCCTTTGTCTCGGTGGCGCGAAAAAGCCGCCCATGGTCGACATCCGCATCCACGCCCTCGGCACCGAGGCCGAGGCACCCACCTTCGCCATTCCCGCCACCCTGCTCAACGGCACGCCCGTTTTCCTCCAACGCATGCCTCTCCTCACCCAGCGGGAGGTCAAAGCCATCTACCCGTTCGTCGCGGCCGACGGGTCGCACGGCACCTACCTCCGGGTCGACAACCACGGGTCGCGCCTCCTCCAGCAGCACACCATGTCGCGGCGCGGGGAACTGCTCGTCGTGCTGGTCAACGGGCGCCAGGTCAGCAACCTCCTTGTCGACCGCCCGATCGACGACGGCATCGTGAGCATTCCCCGGGGATTGAGCGCGGACGACATCGACCTGCTGACTTCCGTCTTCCCCGTCATCGGTCAGGAAGCCACCCCGAAGAAACGCCGGTGAAAGACTGCGTCCTGCTCTTTTTCGCGGCCGCCGGGACGGCGCTGGCCTTCTCGCCCGTGCTGCCCACGGACAACGACGCGCTGTTCCGCGGGAGGCCGGAGCAGTTCTACATGTATACCGACCGGGACTTCGAAGGCGTGAAGAGCCGCCCGTGGCAGGGCGGCACCTACGGGTTCACCCGCAACCAGCAGCGCGTCGGCGGACGCATCGTCATGACCAAATTCCACGAGGGTATCGACGTCAGCCCGGTCCGACGCGACCCCTCGGGCGAACCGCTCGACGAAATCCGCGCCATCGAATCCGGCAGGGTCGTCCACACCAGCAACGACGCCAAGGACTCTAACTACGGCAAGCTGGCCGTCGTCGAGCACGAGGTCGAAGGCACGCCGGTCTACAGCGTCTACGCGCACCTCGCGACGGTCGAGGTCCGTCCCGGACAAACCCTCGCCCGGGGTGACCGTATCGGACGCCTCGGTTACACCGGCGCCGGCCTCAACCAACGACGCGCCCACCTCCACCTCGAAATCGCGCTCCTCTGGCACGACCAGTTCGAAAGCTGGCACCCGCTCAATTTCCCCACGGCCAACAAGCACGGACTCTACAACGGCATCAACTTGATGGGCCTCGACGTGGCGCAATTCTATCTGCAGCAGAAAAAAAATCCCTCGCTCACCCTTCCGCAATTCGTCCGCCAACAAGAACCTTTCTTCCGCGTCCGCCTCCCCGAGTCCCCGCATTTCCAGCTGCCCCGCCGTTACCCATGGTTGGTCAAGGGCGACCCTGCCGGTGCGCGTTCTTGGGTCGTTTCTTTCACCGCCCCCGGATTCCCCGTCTCGATCGAACCTTCGTCCGAGCCCGCCGCGTCACCGCGCGTCGAATGGGTCGCCGCTTCGAAATTTCCTTACAGCAAAATGACCCGCCGTCTGGTCGACGGGTCGCGCGGCAACCCGTCGCTCGGCGAGAGCGGCCGAAAACTTGTCGACCTGCTGGTCTGGAACCCCGCCTCCCGCCCCGCGGCACCGCCGGAAGGCGGCTTGTCAGACGTCCCGGCCAACCTTAATCTCCGCGCTTCCGATGAGTGACCGCAACCCTTACGCCTACGACTCGAAAATCGAAGGCAACATCATCTTCACCCAGCTCGACACCGCCATCAACTGGATGCGGAGCAACTCGCTCTGGCCGATGCCGATGGGACTGGCCTGCTGCGCCATCGAGCTCATGGCCGCCGGCGCCGCCCGCTTTGACATCGCCCGCTTCGGCGCCGAAGTCATGCGTTTCTCCCCGCGCCAGTCGGACGTCATGATCGTCGCCGGCACGGTCACCTACAAAATGGCCCTCGCGGTCAAACGCATCTACGAACAAATGGCCGATCCCAAATGGGTCATCGCCATGGGCGCCTGCGCCTCGTCCGGCGGCATGTATCGCAGCTACGCCGTGTTGCAGGGCATCGACCACCTCATCCCGGTCGACGTCTATGTTTCCGGCTGCCCGCCCCGCCCCGAAGCCCTCCTCGACGGCCTCATGCGCCTGCAGAAAAAAATCATGGGCGAACACTCCTTCCTCGAGCAGAAGAAGGAACTCCTCGCCTCGCTCTAGCATGAAACTCGCCGACGTCGCCGAAGCCATCACCTCGCGATTCGGCGGGGCTGTGACCGGACGCGCCGAATTCCGCGGCGAACTCACCCTCGCCCTGCAGCCCGAAGCGCTCCACCAAGTCTGCGAATTCTGCCGCGACGAACTCGGCTTCGATTTCCTCCTCGATATCTCCAGCATCGACCATTTCGAGCACGAGCCGCGCTACGAGATGGTTTACGAACTCTACTCGCTGGCCAACGGTCTCCATCTCCGGCTCAAAACCACCGCGACCGAAGACCATCCCGAAGTCCGCACGGTCTGCGACCTCTGGCCGACGGCCAATTGGCACGAACGCGAAGCGTGGGACATGATGGGCCTCCGCTTTGCCGGCCACCCCGACCTGCGCCGTATCATCATGTGGGAAGGCTATCCCTACCACCCCCTGCGCAAAGATTTCCCCCTTGAAGGCAAATTCAGCGACGTGCCCGACGTTGCCTTCACCGAGCCCGCCCCCCTCGCCGGCGGACCGTTTGTCACCGCCCCCGTCGACGGCACCACCGAAGTCCGCGAACCGCGCGCCCGCCGCGCCGGCGACCTCCCGCCCGCGCAGACCTTCATCGCAGAACCTTGATCTCCACGCCGGAACAACTGGCGGACTTCACCGACCGTCTCGACGCGCACCAGGTCATCGGACTCGATACCGAAGCGGACAGTCTGCATAGCTACCACGAAAAGATCTGCCTTGTGCAGGTCTGTTCGCCCGACGGCTTCTTTCTCGTCGACCCGCTGGCCGACGGTCTCGATCTCACGGTGTTCTACGCCTCGCTCGCCCCGCACACCATCGTCATCCACGGGGCGGATTACGATCTGCGACTGCTCGGACGCCACCACGCCTTCGGCGCGTCGGACATTTTCGACACTTCCATCGCCGCGCGTTTCCTCGGACTCGAACAAATCGGCTATGCGGCGCTCGTGCAGAAATTTTTCGGCGTCACGCTGTGCAAAGCCTCGCAGCGGGCCGACTGGGGACGACGCCCGCTCCCGCCACGCATGGAGGAATACGCCCTCAACGATGTCCGCTATTTGCTTCCGCTCGCCGAAATCCTCGAAAATCAACTCAAGGAACTCGGACGCTGGGAATGGTATCGTCAATCCCGTGACGCCATGGTGCGCAGCGCGCGCGAGCCGCGCGAGCGCGACCTCGAGAACGCCTGGCGCATCACCGGCAGCAGCAAACTCAACCCGCGCGAATCCGCCGTCCTCCGCGCCCTCTGGCACTGGCGCGATTCCGAAGCCAGCGCCTGGGACCGCCCGACCTTCCACGTCATTTCCAACGACCGCATGATCGATGCGGCGCGCGCCGCCGTGGCCGGACACAAAGTGGAAGTCCACCGCATGCCGCCCCCGCGCTTCCAGCGCATGAAAGAAGCCCTGCGCACCGCCCTCGAACTCCCCGAGAATGAATGGCCCGTCTTCGAACGCGAACGCAAACCGCGTCCGAGCGGCGCCGCCTGCCGCCTCTTCGAGCAACTCCGCGAAAAACGCGACACCGTGGCCAGAGATCTCGCCATCGATCCTTCCCTCATCGCCTCGCGCCTCACCCTCATGTCCGTGGCCTCGCAAAACGGCGCCCGCCTTCTCCCCTGGCAACGCGAACTGCTCCAGCTTGATTCTCTGTAGCGGCGCCGTCCCCGGCGTCGATCGATTAGATCCGTGACCACCTCCGCCCGAGAAAGCATCCGCCGCTCCCTGGCCGAAGACCTCGGCGACGGCGACATCACCTCGGAAGCTTTCATCCCGGACGGACACCTCTCGCAGGCCCGCATCATCGCCAAGGAGGACCTCGTTCTGGCCGGCACCGAGGTTGCCGCGGAAGTCTTCCGCCTTGTCGATCCCGCCATCACCGTCGCGTTGCACCATTCCGACGGCGAAAGACTTGCATCCGGCGATGTCGTCCTCAACGCCGGCGGCCCCACCCGCTCGCTCCTCGCCGCCGAACGCACCGCGCTGAACTTCCTGCAGCAACTTTCCGGCATCGCCACCCTGACGCGGGAATTTGTCGACGCGGTGAGCGGCACCAAGGCCGTCATCCTCGACACGCGCAAGACCACCCCCGGGCTGCGCGAATTCGAACGCGCCGCCGTCGTGGCCGGCGGCGGGGTCAACCACCGCTTCGGGCTCTTCGACCAGATCCTGGCCAAAGACAACCACCTCGCCGTGACCGGCGACGCCGCTGGACTGCAGGCCGCGATCGACCGGGCCCGGGCGAAAAAGCCCGATGTCGCGGTCGAGATCGAGGCGGACACCCTCGATCAGGTGCGCATGCTCTGCGGGCTGCACGGCATCAATATCATCCTGCTCGACAACATGTCGAACGGCCAACTCCGCGAAGCCGTCGGCATCCGCGGCGCGAAGAAAATCCTCCTCGAAGCCAGCGGCGGCGTGAATTTGCAGACCGTCCGCGCCATCGCCGAGACCGGCATCGACTGCATCTCCGTCGGCGCCCTCACCCACTCGGCGAGAGCCGCCGATCTCTCGATGGAGATAAAGTAGAAGCGGCATCTTGCCGCTTGACCACAGACCATAAGCGGCGGGGACGCCGCTTCTACTTTTTCGGCAATCCCGCTTTTATCTGCACGGCGAGATTCGCGCCCACTCCCGGCACCTCGGCAATCTCCTCCAACTCCGCCTTGCGCAGCCGTTCGACCGACCCGAACACCCGCAACAACGCCTGCTTCCGCGCTTTGTTCACACCCTCGATATCATCAAGCACGCTTTCGGAAATTCGCCGCTTCATCAGCAACTGATGATAGCCGTTGGCCACGCGATGGGCCTCGTCGCGGATCCGCTGCAGCAATTGCAAGGCCCCGCTCTCGTGCGGCAAACGCAGCGGTTGCGGATCGTTCGGGAAATAAATTTCCTCCCGCTCTTTGGCCAGCCCGATCACGGGCTGACCGCGCAAACCGAGCCGGCGCAGTTCACCAACCGCGCTCGAAAGCTGACCGCGTCCGCCGTCGACAATGATCAAATCCGGAATCCGGTCCGCCGACGGCATGGGTAACCGTGCCACCGCATCACCGGCTTCCTCCTGCGAGAATTCCGCCGCCTCCGGATGCGCCTCCCGCGCCGCCGCGAGCAAGCGCGCGTAACGACGCCGCACCACCTCGGCCATGCTGGCGAAATCGTCCTGACCCTGCACCGACTTGATGCGATAGCGGCGATAGCTGGACCGCGCCGGCACGCCGTTTTCGAAGCGGACCATCGACGCCACGATGTGCGTGCTCGTGATGTTCGAAATGTCGAAGCATTCCATCAGCGCCGGCGGACGGGGCAGACCGAGTTCTTCGCCCAAGGCGCGCAGATCGGCCCCGGGATCCTTGGCCCGCGGCAATGCGTCTCCCCGCAAAAACCGCCGCGACCGTGCGGCCGTGCGGCGCAAGGCTGTGATCAAGTCGCGCAAAGCCGCTGCTTTTTCGAAGTCCTGCTTGGCCGCCGCGGCCTGCATCTCGTGCTCGAGCTCTTCCGGAATCTCCTTGCTCCGGCCCTCGAGGAACGCGCACGCCTCGAGTACCCGCGCACGGTAGTCCGCTTCGCCGATCTTTCCGACGCACGGAGCCGAGCAGTTCTTGATGATGTCGTCATGGCAGTGGCGGTAATCTTTCTCCCCCGGCACGCGCGGACGGCACGAGCGCAGCCCGTATTTGCGCTTGAGAATTTCCAACGTCGCGCGCAGCGCTCCGGAATGGGCGTAGGGCCCGAAATAGCGCGTGCCGTCGTTCTTTTTCAGCCGCACCAGCGTGAACTTCGGGAACGGGTCGTCGAGATTGACCTTCAACTGCAGGAAATTTTTGTCGTCGCGGAACGAGATGTTGTATTTCGGACGGAACTCCTTGATCAGCCGCCCCTCGAGCAGGACGGCCTCGGCGTCCGAACGGACCACGTGCAAGGTGAAGTCCCACACCGAATCGAGCAGCGCGCGCGTTTTCAAGTCGGCCAACCGCGACCGCGCCGGGGTGAAATACTGCGCCAGCCTTTTGCGCAGGTCGCGCGCTTTGCCCACGTAGATGACACGGTTCAGACGGTCCCGCATCAGATAAACCCCCGGCTTGTGCGGCACCTCATGGAGGCGCGCACGCAGGTCGGGACGCTCTTTGGCGGCGGGCATGAATCGCAATATAACGCGGCCGCCCCGCGCCGCCATCCTTGCATCAAGGTGACGGACCGCTAATCTGCCGTCGTGAAACGTGCCGCCGTCTTGAGTGCCCTGCTCGCCCCGGCCACCATGGCCCGCGCCCAGGAAGCCGTCCCGCCGATCCGCCCCGAAGCCACGCTCTGGGAAGTCGTCCTGTCCGGCGGCCCGGTCATGATCCCCCTCGGGATCCTCTCGGTCATCGCCGTCATGCTGGTGCTCATCTATCTTTTCACCATGCGGCGCGGCGCGGTCGTGACCAAACGCTACATGACCACGGCCGACGCGCTCCTGCGAAAACGCGATTACCTCGGACTCCTCGCCATCTCCAACCGCCACCGCGAAGCCGTGGCCCGCATCATGCAGCGCACCCTGGATTTCATTACCCAGCACCCCGAGGCCACCTTCGCCGAGGCGCGCGAAATTGCCGAAACCGAAGGCACCCGCCAAGCCGCCGCCCTCAACCAGCGCATCGCCTACCTCGCCGACATCGGAACCATCGCGCCCATGCTCGGACTCTTCGGCACCGTGCTCGGCATGATCAAGTCCTTCAGCGTGGTGGCCAGCGACATCGTCGCCTCCCGCCCGATCATGCTGGCCGAGGGTGTTTCCGAGGCCCTTGTCACCACCGCCGCCGGGCTGTGCATCGGCATCCCTGCCATGGCGGCCTATGCTTTTTTCCGCGGACGCGTCCAATCCCTCATCGCCGAACTCGAAGCCGCCTCGACCCAGCTGATCGCCCTTTTGGCCGTGGCCTTCACCAAAAAACACTGACAATTTCAGGCTGACCTTGGCCATCGGTCTGGGCTAATCTTCTCCCATGCGTTCTCTCCCCCTCGTCTTCAGCCTGTGTCTCCTGCTTGCTGCCTGCGCGACCCCGGAAAACCGTCGCGAACTGACCGGCCCCTACTACCCCTACAAACCCATTCCCTACACGGCCCCGGTCAAAGGTGAACCCGTCACTTCGCCGAAAGAAACCACCGTCTGGTATGGACCCGACACGCTGAAGCGCATCACCGGACGCTGGGGAATGGGCGGCCACCGGCCGGATCTCAATTATCCCGACACGCCTCCTGGCACCGAGCAACGCATCATCAGCCGGATCAATCCCAAAGGACTGCGCGCGCAAGAGATCGCCGACCGCGACCTCGGGCAGACTTACGCGGTCGCCCCGCCGCTCAGATAAGCGCCCAGCGCGACGAGCGCCCGGCCCCGGTGGCTCAAGGCGTGCTTTTGCCCGCCCGTCATTTCGGCAAATGTCCGGCACGCTCCCTCGGGCACGAACAACGCATCGTAACCGAACCCGCCCGACCCGCGCTCGGACGGCGCGACCACTCCTTCGATCGTGCCGTGGAAAACGCGGACCACTTCACCGCCCTTGGCCAAGGCCAGCACGCAGCGGAACCGTCCGGCACGCTCCTTGCCGCGCACCTCGCGCAGCCTTTCGAGCAACAACGCCCGGTTCGCCGCCATGTCGGCACCCTCGCCGGCATACCGCGCCGAGCGCACGCCGGGCGCCCCGCCAAGCGCATCCACCTCGAGGCCGGAATCGTCGGCCAACACCCAGCCATCGTAACCCGCCGACCCGGCCACGGCCTTGAGCCGAGCATTCTCCTCGAACGTCTCCCCCGTCTCCTCGACCTCCGGCCAATCCGGCCGCGATGTCAGATCCTCGACCTGCCACGCCTCGCCGAGAATTTCCCGCACCTCGCGCGTTTTGTGCGCATTGCGCGTGGCCAGGAGCAGGCGTTGCTTTGACACGTCCGTCATTCCCGGCAAAATGCGCGGTTCCGCAGCCTCATGTCGAGCCAACGCAAACAATACCCCTTTCCGCAATTCGAACCCAAGTGGCAACAGCGCTGGGCCGAAACGGAAGCTTACCGCACCCCCAACCCCGGCGAACCCGGCTTCGACGCGGCCAAACCGAAATACTACGTCCTCGACATGTTCCCCTACCCGAGCGGCGAGGGACTCCACGTCGGACACCCCGAGGGTTACACCGCGACGGACATTCTCGCGCGTTGGCATCGCATGCGTGGATTCAATGTGCTTCACCCCATGGGCTGGGACGCCTTCGGACTGCCGGCCGAACAATATGCGGTCAAAACCGGACAACACCCCGCCGTCACCACGGCAAAAAATGTCGCGCGCTTCAAAGAACAACTCGACCGCATCGGCTTCAGCTACGACTGGTCGCGCGAGGTCAACACGACCGACCCGGACTACGTCCGCTGGACCCAGTGGATTTTCCTCCAGATTTACAACGCGTGGTTCAATCCCGAAACCAACCGCGCCGAACCGATCGCAACCTACAAGGGTGACGATCCGGACAGCGTCCGCCTCGCCTACGTCGCCGAAATGCCGGTCAACTGGTGTCCGGAACTCGGCACCGTCCTGGCCAACGAGGAGGTGGTCGACGGCAAAAGCGAGGTCGGCGGCTTCCCCGTGGAGCGCCGTCCCATGCGGCAATGGATGCTGCGCATCACCGCGTTCGCCGAACGACTCCTCGCCGGGCTCGATGCCCTCGACTGGCCCGAATCGATCAAGCTCCTGCAGAAAAACTGGATCGGACGCTCGGAAGGCGCTTTCGTCGATTTCTCGCTCGAAAGCGGGGAACAACTCACCGTCTACACCACCCGTCCCGACACCCTCTTCGGTGCGACCTACATGGTCCTCGCGCCCGAGCACCCGCTCGTGGCCCGCATCACAACCGCAGACCAACGCGTGGCAGTCGACGCCTACATCAAAACCGCCGCGACCAAATCCGAACGCGACCGCCAGGACGCTTCCAAAGAAAAAACCGGCGTCTTCACCGGCGCGTATGCCGTCAATCCGGTCAACAACGCGCGCGTCCCCGTCTGGATCGCCGACTACGTCCTCACCGGCTACGGCACCGGAGCCATCATGGCCGTCCCCGCCCACGACGAACGCGACCACGAGTTCGCGCGCAAGTTCGATCTGCCCATCATCGAAGTGGTGAGTCCGCCGCAGCCGGTCGAAGGCTGCTTCGCCGGCGACGGCGTCGCCATCAATTCCGGCCCGCTCGACGGACTTCCCACCGCCGAAGCCAAACAAAAAATCACCGCCTGGCTCGCCGAACGCGACCTCGGCCGCGCCGCCATCCAATTCAAATTGCGCGACTGGCTTTTCTCCCGCCAGCGCTACTGGGGCGAACCTTTCCCTGTGGTCTGGGAAAACGGGCTCCACCGCGCCCTCGACGAATCCGAACTTCCGGTCCGCTTGCCGGAACTCGCCGACTTCAAACCCACCGGGACCGCCGAACCACCGCTTTCCAAAGCCACCGATTGGGTTCAATACTCCGCCACCGCCCGCCGCGAGCTGAACACCATGCCCCAATGGGCCGGCTCGTGCTGGTATTACCTGCGCTACTGCGATCCGCGCAACAAGCAGCGCTTCATCGGCGAAGAGGCGGCCTGTTACTGGCTCGGTGACGGACAACCGAAGCCCGGCGGCGTGGACCTCTACGTCGGCGGCACGGAACACGCCGTGCTCCACCTTCTTTATTCGCGCTTCTGGCATATGGTGCTGCACGACCTCGGGCACCTTCCCACCCCCGAACCGTTCCAGCGTCTCGTCAACCAGGGCATCATCCTCGGGACCGACGGACAAAAAATGTCTAAGAGCCGCGGCAATGTGGTCAATCCGGACGAAGTGATCGACGCCTACGGCGCCGATGCCTTCCGCCTCTACGAAATGTTCATGGGTCCGCTCGAGCAGATGAAGCCGTGGAGCATGAAAGGCGTCGAAGGCGTCTACCGCTTCCTCGCCCGTGCTTGGCGCTTGGCCATGACTGAAGACCAGGAAGGAAATTGGCAACTCTCCGGGGCACTGGCCGACATCGACCCAACGCCGTCCCAACTCCGCGTCCTCCACGCCACGATCAAAAAAGTCACCGGCGACCTTGCCACGTTTTCCTTCAACACCGCCATCTCGCAAATGATGATCTGCGTCAACGAGCTGACCTCCGCCGAGCAGCGCCCCGTCTCCGCGCTGCGCACCCTGCTCGTCCTGCTCAGCCCCTTCGCCCCGCACATGGCGGAAGAACTCTGGGAGCAGCTCGGCAAAAAATTCCCCGGATTCGATGGCGCCGCCCACGGGCAGACTTGGCCGACCCACGACGAATCCCTGCTTGTCGAAAACGAGGTCGAGATTGTCCTGCAAATCAACGGCAAGCTCCGCGACAAAATGGTCGTGCCGAAAGACGCCACCGGCGAACAACTCGAAGCCGCCGCCCGCACCCACGAAAAATTCGCCGCGCAACTCGCCGGCAAAGAAGTGGTCAAAGTCATCGCCGTCCCCGGCAAGCTGGTCAACTTTGTGGTCAAAGGCTGACGCCGGTCGCCCGAATTTGACAAAATAGCTAATTTGGCTATTTTGTTCCCATGAGCACCGAATACCGTTCCGCCAACACTCCCACTCCCCGCGTCCAGGAACTCCCCACCGTCACCGCGACCGAGCTCAAAAACGCCACCGCCGACGTCTTCGAACAAGTCGCGGCCAAGCAAGCCGTGGCCATCCCCCGCCACGAAAAACCGCGCGCCGTGCTGCTCTCCGTCGAGCAATACGAAGCCCTCACCGGTCAGCGCCCGGACTGGTTGGAACAACTCCACGAGGAATACCGCGGCATGCTCGATCGCATGCAGGGGCCGGAACAGCGGGCGGCGTCCGAACGCGCGTTCAACGCCAACCCGCAGGAACTCGGCGAGGCCGCTGTGCGGGCGGCGCGGCAAAAAGCCCACAAATCCTGCCATGGCCGATAAGCCGCTCCTTTACGTCCTCGCCGGCGTCAACGGGGCCGGCAAATCCAGCATCGGCGAGTCCGAGTTCGTCAGCCAAGGTACGCCGGTCTTCAACCCCGACACCATCGCCCAAAAAATCCGCACCCTCCACCCCGACATCTCCCTGACCCTCGCCAACGCCCACGCCTGGCAGATCGGCAAGTCCCTGCTCGATCAAGCTATCACCGGCGGCCGCGACTACCGCTTCGAGACCACGCTGGGCGGACGCACCATCGCCCAGTTGCTCGAAAAAGCCGCCCGCTCCGGCCACCGCCTCCGCATCTGGTTCTGCGGCCTGGCCAGCCCCGAGCTCCACCTGTATCGGGTGAGAAGCCGCGTGGCGCACGGCGGTCACGACATCCCGGAAGCCAAAATCCGCGAACGATGGAACGGCAGCCGCGAAAACCTCATCCGCCTCCTGCCCCTCATCGACCACCTCCGCGTCTATGACAATTCCGCGGATGCCGACCCCGCGGAAGAATTGAAACCCGAACCCGTCCTGCTTCTCGAAATGCAACGCGGCAAAATCACCGCCCCCGCCGATCTCTCCAACGCCCCCGGCTGGGCCCGGCCCATCATCGCCGCCGCCATCCACCTGCACACAGCCCGCAAGTCTTCCGCCTGACGCCGCGGCACATCACGGGAACAGCCCGCGATCACGCTTCGCGTCGAGCACGCGCTCGATGCCGATGGCCATGGCCGCGGTGCGCGTCGCCACGTTGCGCTCTTTCGAACGCTTGATCACCGCGCTGAACGCCGTGTCAAGAATGCGGTAAAGCCGGTCGGTCATTTCGATGTCGGTCCAGAACAGGCTCTGCACGTCCTGCACCCACTCGAAATACGAAGTGATCACACCACCCGCGTTGCAAAGCACATCCGGGATGACAAAAATTTCGTCACGCCGCTTGTCGAGGATCTCGTCGGCCTCGGGCGTGGTCGGACCATTGGCCGCCTCGGCCAGCACGCGGCAGCGCAGGAGCGCCGCATTGCTCGCGTGGATAACCCGCTCGACCGCCGCCGGCACGAGCACATCGCACGGCAGGGTGAGGAAATCGTCGGCCGCAATCCTCTCGCCCTGCGGAAAGTCCTTCAGCGTCTTGTGCTCCTTCACATGCTTGTCGGCCGCGGCGACATCGAGACCTTTTGGATCGTAAAGACAGACCGTGTGGTCGCTCAGGCCGGTCACCTTCATGCCCGATTTGTAGGCCAGTCCGCAAGCCGTGACCGATCCGACATTGCCGAAACCCTGCACGATGGCCGTGCACTTGGCCGGTTCGATGTTGAGATGATCCAAAGCACGCTCGACGAGGAAGACCACCCCGCGTCCGGTCGACTCGCGGCGACCCGCCACGCCGCCGATGGCCACCGGCTTGCCGGTGACGATCTCCGGCACGGCATGACCCGCATGCATCGAGTAGGTGTCCATGAACCACGCCATAACCTGCGCGTTGGTCCCCATGTCGGGGCCCATGATGTCGGTGCGCGGACCGACAAACGGGATCATTTCCTGCATGTAGCGGCGGGAAAGTTTCTCCATCTCGCGGCGGGAAAGTTTGTTTGGATCGACCGCCCCCCCGCCTTTGGCCCCGCCGTAAGGCAATCCGACCAGAGCGCATTTCCAGCTCATCCAGACGGACAACGCCGCCGACTCGCCGAGGGTCAGCGCCGGCGAAAACCGCGTGCCGCCTTTGGTCGGACCGATGCTCAGGTGATGCTGGACGCGATAGCCGTGGTAGACCTCGACGCGTCCGTCATCGAGTTCGATCGGCAGCGAGACAGTGACCGAGCGCTTGGGCTGGATGATGCGCTGACGGTATTGCTGCGGGATTTCGAGGTGGTCGGCCAATACCTCGAATTGCTTCACGGCCATGCGGAAGACCGGATCGGAGGAGTAGAAACTTTCCATATCAGCGCGCCCGCCTCGCTTCGGACGAATGTAGCGGCGCCGTCCCCGGCGCCGGTCGTTGCTTTGTTTCGTCGCCGGGGACGGCGCCGCTACATGGAAGGGAAGAAGCTCGGACGAACATAAGATCGCATACCGCCTAAGGCCCAATCTGCAGGGAATCTTCGATGCGGGCGAAAACTTTTTCCCCGACCCCGGGCACGCGCCGCAGGTCCGCGACGGTTTTGTAAGGACGACCTTCGACAATCCGCTCGGCCAGCACTTCGCCGATCCCGGGCAGCAGCATGATTTCGTCAACCGTTGCCGTGTTCGGGTCGAGCGGCTCGCCAGCCTTCGTGCCGAACGCTTCTTGCAGCTCGCGTTCCTCCGCACGGCGGTCTCCGCGCAAAGCGACCAGGCGTTGCGCATCGGTCCGGGCCCAGATTCCGCGGCGCGCGATGGCGGCGCCGAGTTCGAGATCATCCATTTTCGCTTGCGCCGCCTCGGTCCCGAGCCCGTCCGGTGTGCTGCGCCGCACGCCGTAACTGCGGGCCAACCCTTCGCCGACCAAGACCTCGCCGAGATCGCGTCCGTCGGACAGCGTGACAAACCCGTAAGTCCGCGGCTTGGCCGAGCGCCCGGGCGCGGAGGCAAAAGCGGTGTGCACAGTGAAAGGCGTGGCCAGCAACTTTTTCACTTCCTCTGCGGCCTGCCGTCCGGATGCCAAGGTCACCTGATGATCATCGACCCCGAAATAAGACGACTGGTCGCGTACGCGGCGCTGGTCGGTCTCGGTGGCCGCCGTCGTCTCGTTGCAATCCACATAATAAAGCCGCAGGACGATTTCTTTTCCGCCGGGCAAGACCACGGAGAAGCTATCGCCATCGGCCCATGAGGCCCCGACCAGGCGGCAGCCCTCGAAGCTTTGCAGTTCCTGGGCGGAGGCCACTGCGGTCGCAGCCAAAAACAGGATAGCGGCCTGCAGCCTTGTCATTGATTTTTACATAGCACACCGGCGGTCCGGGTGCACGCGGCTTCCACTTGGCATCGCTCGACCCCGGGCCTAGCATCCTCCTACATGAACATGCCGCGCATTATCTTCACCTTCGCTGTTATCTTCGTCCTGCTGGGGATCGGAGCTTACCTGATCACCGGGGCGCAATCCTGGACCGCCCTCATTCCGTCCATCTTCGGTCTGCTTCTGGCCGTCGCGGGGGGAGTTTCACTCAAAAGCCTGAAACACGGCGGACACATCGCCGCCCTCGTCGGGTTGCTCGGCTTTCTCGGCACGGCCAAGAGCCTGGGCAAACTTCCGGCCCTGCTCACCGGCGAACCCGTCGAGCGCGCCGCTGCGGTCGGCGTGCAGGCGTCCTTCGCCATTCTCAGCCTCATCTTTGTCGCCCTGTGCGTGAAGTCGTTCATCGACGCGCGCCGCGCCCGCACCTCCAACCCTTCCTGAGCATGAAACATTCCGTCTCCGGTTCCGCCGACCCGACCCAGCTGGCCGGCAAATTCGCGCCGCTGCTCGTCATTGTCATTCTCCTCATGGTCGCCGCCGCAGGTGTGATGGTGACCGTCGACGCCGGCAATGTCGGCGTGGTCAAACGCTTTGGCGCGGTGCGCGATATCGCCCTGCCCGAAGGTCTCCACTTCAAATTGCCGTTCGCCGAGGAGGTGGTGCCCATGACGACCCGCCTCACCGCCAGCGAGGCCAAAGCCACGGCCGCCTCGCGCGATCTGCAGATTGTCACGACCGACGTGACCACGACCTACGCCCTGGACGGCGCGCTGGCTCCCCTCACCTTCCAACGCATCGGGACGCCGGAAAAGGTTGCCTCCAATATCGTCAATCCCGCCATCCAGGAATCGGTCAAAGCCGTCACGGCCAAGTTCACCGCCGAACAGCTCGTCACCCAGCGCGAGGTGGTGAAACAACAGATCCAACAGGCCATCGCCACGTTCATCGACACCACGCTCAACGAGAAAGACATCCGCGGCGCGATTTCCATCGCTAATGTGGCCATCACGGATTTCAAATTTTCCGACGAGTTCAACAAAGCCATCGAGGCCAAAGTTCAGGCCGAGCAGGACGCCCTCAAGGCGAAAAACGAAAAACTTACCCGCGTCACGCAAGCCGAAGCCGCCGCCGAGGAAATGAAACTCGCCGCCGCGGCCAAAGCCTTCAGCATCGAAGCCGAGTCCGAAGCTCGCGCCGATGCCATCACCCGCGAGGCCGAGGCCCTGACCGGACGCCCGGAGGTCCTGCGCCTGCGCAGCATCGAGCGCTGGGACGGCGTGCTGCCCCGCATCAGCAGTGGTGACGGCATGCTGCAAATGCTGCAACTCGATCCCAAGATGCTCGAGGGATCATCGAAGAACCCGTGAGCCCGGCCGGCGAGTCCTGGCGCATCCGCGCCGAGATCGACCACGGCGCCCTGCGCCACAATGCGGACGCCGTGCGGAAGGTGGCCGGCGACCAACCCGGTCTCATTGCCGTGGTCAAAGCCGACGGCTACGGACACGGCGGACCCGAGGTGGCGAGAACACTCGCGCCGTATGCCGAGCAATTCGGTGTGGCCACGCTGGAGGAAGCGCGCGCGGTGCGCGCCGCGGTGCCCGCGAAGGACATTTTGCTTTTGAGTCCGTGCTTGCCCGCGGAGCGCGAGACCGTGGCCAAGGAGGGATTTGTTCCCGTCGTCTCAAGCACCGCCGAGGCGAAGGCTTACGCGCACTTTGCGCAGGACAAACCGGTGCGCATCCATGTGTGCATCGATACCGGCATGGGACGCATCGGCGTGTGGCAGGAGGAGGTCATGGCCACGGCAAAAGACATCGCGGCGATCGAAGGCATCGCGGTGGAGAGTGTCTCGACTCACCTCCCCGTGGCGGACAGCGACCCGGATTTCACCGCCGCCGAGTTGCAGACGTGGGACAAACTTGTCGCGCAACTGCGTCCGATTCTTCCCGGCGCCAAATTCCACGCCTTAAACAGCGCCGCGTCACTCGAACGCCCGCAGCACGCCGCGGACCGCGTGCGTCCCGGACTCGCGCTTTACGGCATCTCCCCCCTTCCCGCTTTCCAGAAACAACTCAAGCCCGTCATGACGCTGAAGACACGCATCACCTTGGTGCGCGATGTCGGGCCCGGTCGCGGGATCAGTTACGGTCGCGATTTCATCACGCGGAAAGCGATGCGCATCGCCACCTTGGCCATGGGTTATGCCGACGGCTACCCGCGCCAGACTTCGAACCAAGGCGCGCACGTCCTCGTCCGCGGAAAAAGATGCCCGGTCCTCGGCCGCATCACCATGGACCAGTTCATGGTCGACGTGACTGATCTGCCCCGCGACGTGGCCCCGGGCGAGGAAGTCGTGCTTTTTGGGAAGCAGGGAGACGAGGCGATCACCGTCAACGAAGTAGCGTCATGGGCGGGGACGATCACGTGGGATATTGTGACGCGTTTGGGCAAGCGGGTCGTTACCGAGCATTTGAACAGAAGGTAACGAAGGACACGAAGGGGGTCAGAGGGGTTGATTCGCACCCGGAAGGCAGAGCCGGTGGACGCCTTGTTTGAGAAGTGCTTCGTGGAAATTGATGAGCAGGCCGATTGGAACATTGAGCAAGCGCATGTAGCTCAGAAGTTGCGCCTTGCTCACGGGATGCAAAGTTTCGACGGCTTTGAGTTCGAGGAGCAGGCATTCCTCGACCAGCAAGTCGCACCGCAGGTTGTCGTCAAAAACGAGCCCCTTGTATTCCACCGTGACCGCAATTTGCTTGGAAGCTTTGATGCCGCGCAATTCAAGTTCGCGCTGGAGGCACTTCTCGTAAACCGACTCCATCAGCCCCGGTCCCAGAACCCGATGCACTTCGATCGCCGCCCCGATCACGTCTTTGCTCAAAGCATCGGCTTTGGCAAAGAGTGTATGCATTCCGGAACCCCTTCGTTTTCTTCGTTACCTTCTGTTTAAAAATCTTCAGGCCTTCCGCCCGCAGCAGGCCTTGAACTTCTTCCCGCTGCCGCACGGACACGGTTCGTTGCGGCCGACTTTCGGC
>CAZEYV010000110.1:0-6245 GCA_964516705.1 uncultured Chthoniobacter sp. | reverse complement strand
TTCATGCCGGGCGCCTACGAAATCCAACGCACGATCAACGAGATCCGGGCGACATCGGCCCTGCGCGACTTTGCCGTTTTCGCTTTGCACGGCGAAATGCCGCCGCGCGAGCAGGACGAAGCGGTGGCATCCGGCGGGGGACGCAAGATTATCGTCTCGACCAATGTGGCGGAGACGTCGCTGACCATCGAGGGTGTGACGCTGGTGATCGACAGCGGGCTGGCCCGCATCGCGCGCTATGATGCGCGGCGCGGGATCAATACTTTGCTGGTCGAAAAAATCAGCCGCGCCTCCTCCGACCAGCGGGCCGGCCGTGCCGGACGCACCGCGCCCGGACGCTGCGTGCGCTTGTGGATGGAAAAAGATCACGAGCAGCGGGCGGAGTCCGAGTTGCCCGAGGTGAAGCGGCTCGATCTGGCCGAGGTGGTGCTTTCGCTCAAAGCGGCGGGGGTCGGAGATCTCGAAAAATTCCGCTGGCTCGAACCGCCCGAGCCGCGCGCTTTGCAGCGGGCCGGGGAATTGCTCCAAGATCTCGGGGCACTGGATCATAAGGGCGACATCACGGATCTCGGACGGCAGATGCTGGCCTTCCCGGTGCACCCGCGTTACGCGCGGCTTCTGCTCGAAGCGGAACGACTGGGATGTGTCAAAGCCGCCTGCATGCTCGCGGCGCTGACCCAAGGACGCGGGCTTTTGGTCAAGAGCACTTCGCGCGACATGGACAAACGCCGCGACGATATATTCCGCGATGGTGCGGAGTCGGATGTGCTCGTGCAGTTGCGCGCCTTTTCCGTGGCGCGCAAATCGAACTTCGATCCGGCGCGTTGCCGGCAGCTCGGGATCCACGGGCAATCCGCACGTCAGGCGGCGCAATTGGCCGACAAGTTCGCCGATATCGCGCACGGCGAGGGATTGAATCTCTCCGATAATCCGCCGCCAGAACATGCCTTGAATAAATGCATGCTTGCCGCGTTCCCGGACCATCTGGCCAAGCGACTCGATCGGGGGACGCTGCGTTGCGATTTGGTCCACGGACGCCGCGCGACACTGGCGCGGGAGAGTGTGGTGACCAGCGAGTTGTTCGTGGCCGGTGAGATCACGGAGATCGGCGGACGCGAGGGCGAGGTGCAAACACTGCTCACGTTGGCCTCCCCGGTGCGGGAGGGATGGCTGCAGGAAATGTTCCCGGGGGAATTTGCCGACGAGACGGTGACGGTGTTCGATCCGGTGACGCGTGGCGTGGTGGCGCGGCGCGTGACCCGTTTCCGCGATCTGGTTTTGCGTTCGGGTGCCGGGGGAACACCGGATCCCGCGGTGGCGGCGAAAATTTTCGCGGAGAAAGTGGCCGGCGGCGAATTGTCACTGCCGCTGTGGAACGAGATGGTCGAACAATGGATTGCGCGCTTGAACTGTTTGGCCGGATGGATGCCGGAGCTCGAGTTGCCGAGTATCGGCGCGGACGAAAAACAATTCCTTCTCGAGCAACTGGCGCAGGGCGTGACGAATTACCGTGCGTTGAAAGACAAAGACCCGTGGCCGGTGCTGCGCGGCTGGCTTTCGGCCCCGCAGTTGTCCGCCTTGGAGACCTACGCACCCGAGAAAATCAAACTGCCGGGCGGCCGCGCCGCGCGCGTGACTTACGCCGAGGGACAGGCTCCGGTCATGGCTGCGCGGGTGCAGGATCTCTACGGGGTGGAGAAACCTCTCGCGGTGGCCGACGGACGCCAGCGCGTGCGGGTGGAAGTCCTCGCGCCGAACCAGCGTCCGATCCAAGTGACTGACGATCTGGGGAGTTTTTGGAAAAACACCTATCCGCAGATCCGCCCCGAATACGCGCGACGGTATCCCAAGCACGAGTGGAGATAAACGCCTTCGGGCTCTAGGGCACGGTATCACTTACGGCCAATGCGAAAATCGCAAGATACTGTGGAGGAGTTTATTACAAATCACACATGGACTTTCTGCAGAATCTCCATGTAAGCGGTCTGCAGCAAAGCGGTCGCGTGTGCGGCGGGGTCTTTTGTGGCCAATGGGCGGCGGACGGGGGTGGCCGTCTGTTCGGCCACGGTTTGGGCCAGGCGGGGAGCAACGTCACCAAGTTGAATGTACCAACGCCGACCAGACGACGGTCCTTTACCGCTTGCGCGTCCGCGGGCCATACGTGAAATTTCTCAATATGGCCGTCTATGTTTACGAAACGATCCCGAGCCGAGAAGGCGACCCGGTGCGAAGCTATGAAATCCGGCAGAGCATGAAAGACGCCGCGCTGGTCAGGCACCCGGAAACGGGCGAGCCCATCCGCCGCGTCATCACCGGCGGTCTGGGGGTCATGACCTCCTCGAAGGGCGGTCCTGCCCCTCGTCCGGCTTCGGGCGGCCACTGCGGCAGCGGGTGCGGTTGCCACTGATCTCGACGCCAAGCGCCCGGTGCGGTATAGGCTTGCCCATGATTATCCGGGCGTTGTCTTCACTGCTTTTTTTGACCGTGGCCGCCGTGGCGCAGGATGCGCCGACCATCACGGTGCGCAAGGGCGACCGTGTCTCGCTCGCGGTCACGCCGATCGGGGGACCTTCGGGTCCCGCGGTGACCAAGGTTCTGCAAAACGACCTCGATCTCTCCGGCTGGTTCCAACTCGTGCCCGATGCCCGCGGTTCCTATGCGGTCGGCGGAACGGCGGCGGGGGGCACCCTGCAGGGGCGGGTGACCGACTCCTCCGGGGCGACGATTCTTTCGAAATCCTACAGCGGCAGCGACCGTGACGTGGCGCACCAGTTCGCCGACGACATCGTGGAAACCATCACCGGCAACCCGGGGATCGCCACGACGAAGATCGCCTTTGTCGGCACGGCCAGCGGTCCGAAGGAAATTTATCTCGCCGACTATGACGGCGGCAGTTCACGCCGCCTGACCAGCGACCGCAGCATCAGCGTGGCGCCCTCGCTCGGGCCCGGGGCGCGGAACCTCGCTTACACCGGCTACCACGAGGGATACCCGGATGTTTATGTCATCGATGTGGCCTCCGGTGCGCGTCAGCGCGTGGTCAAAGCCCCGGGCACCAACTCCGGCGCGGCCATTTCGCCGGACGGCGGGAAAATGGCGCTGACCATGAGCAAGGACGGCAACCCGGAAATCTACATCACCGGCCTGCGCGGCGGCATGGCGCGCCGCCTGACCCGCACGCGCGGTGTGGAGTCCTCTCCGACTTGGTCGCCGAACGGTGGCGAGCTGATCTATTCCTCGGACGACGGTGGTAGTCCCCAACTTTACCGCATCGGAGCGGGCGGGGGATCGCCGCAGCGTCTCAACGCGGGTTTCGGTTACTGCACCGATCCCAGTTGGTCGCCCGACGGGAAAAAAGTGGCCCTCACGGTGCGCTCGGGCGGCGGGTTTTCCGTGGCGGTGATGGATGTCGGGGGCGGCGGCGCGCGCATCGTTGCTTCCGGACAAAACCCCGTGTGGGGCCGCAATTCCCGCCATCTCATCTACAGCACCGGTTCGGGTCTCAATCTCCTTGACGTGCAAAACGGGCGGACGACAACTATCGTCGGCGGCTTGGGCAAAGTGAGCGAACCGACCTGGTCGCGCTGATTCCATGCGAAACACGATGAAAAACCTGACCCTTCTCTGTGCCGGCCTTTGCGTCCTGCTCGGCGTTGCCTCCTGCAAAACCAAGCCGAAGGACGAATACGCGGGCATCGACGGCGATTATGTCAGCGGCGTCCCGCTCCCCGAGCGCACCGACGGCGCGGCTTTCCTCGGCGGCAACGTTTCCAAGGGCCAGTTCCCGCCGGTGCAGTTCGGGTTCGACAGCTTCGAGGTCAGCGGGTCCGAGATGGGCAAGGTGCAGGCCCTGGCCGATTTCATGCGTTCCGGGCGGGGCGACATCATCATCGCCGGTTTCACCGACGAACGCGGCACCGAGGAATACAACCGCGGGCTGGGCGAACGGCGCGCTTTGGCCGTGCGCGAGGCTCTCATCGGCAAGGGCATCAGCGGCGGACGTGTCCAGACCGTGAGCTTCGGCGAAGAAATGCCCGTGTCCTCCGGAGGCGGCGAGGCGGCTTGGGCGGCCAACCGCCGCGCCGAGTTCGGCGTCATCCGCTAACCAACCTTCCCTTTTGTGGGAGTCCCCTTGCTCGATTTGCGCCTGCAGTATGCGCAGGTGAAAGACGACGTGCAGCGCCGCATGAACGCGCTGTGCGAAAGCCAGCAATTTATCCTCGGCCCGCCGGTCGAGGAGTTCGAAACGGCGGTGCGCGATTACACCGGATGCGGCCACGCCATCGGCGCGTCGTCGGGCACGGACGCTTTGCTCGCCATCTTGATGGCCATGGGTATCGGTCGCGGCGATGCGGTCATCACCACGCCCTACACCTTCTTTGCCACGGCGGGCTGCATTCAACGCGTCGGCGCGGAGCCGGTCTTCGTCGACATCGACGCCGCGACCTACAACATGGATCCGGCCAAGCTCGACGAGTGCCTGCGCAAAAAATGCCGCAGCGGTCCGGACGGACGCCTCCTCACCGCCGCGGGCAACCGCGTGCGCGCCATCATGCCCGTGCATTTGTTCGGCTGCGTTTGCGACATGGACCGCCTCGGCGCGCTGGCCAAAGAATTCGACCTGCCGGTGATCGAAGATGCCGCGCAGGCCATCGGGGCGGATTATCCTTCGCAATCGGGCAGAACAATCCGTGCCGGGGCGATCGGCGAGGTGAGTTATTTCAGCTTCTTCCCCTCGAAAAACCTCGGGGCGTTCGGCGATGCCGGCATGGCCACCTGCCGCGAAGCCGACCTCGCCGCGCAGATCAAGTTGATGCGCAACCACGGGATGAACGCGCAATACCATCACGAAAAAGTCGGCGGCAACTTCCGCCTCGATGCGCTGCAGGCCGTTGTGCTCTCGGCCAAATTGCCCCATCTCGACGCATGGCACGCGGCGCGCCGTCGCAATGCCGCGCTCTACCGCGAGGAGTTCGCCAAACTCGGCCTGCTCGACCGCATCACCCTGCCAGTCGAGCCCTACGCCGCGTCCGGCGTAACGAACCACCACATCTACCACCAATATGTCATCCGCGTGCCCGACCGCGACCAGGTGCGCGAGAAACTTACCGCCGCCGGCATCGGCTGCGCCGTTTACTATCCGATTCCCCTCCATCTGCAGGAGTGCTTCGCCTCCCTGGGCCATTCGGCCGGCGATTTCCCCGAGGCGGAGAAAGCGGCGCGCGAGTCGCTGGCCTTGCCGATTTATCCCGAGCTGACCGCAGATCAGATTCAAGCGGTTGCCAAGGCGCTGGCCCGCGCTCTACCGTAGCGTCGCCGGGGCAATTTCCGGTGTTTTTGGGCCTCTCAACGGCTGATTGGCCGTTCCCAGAAGCGAACAGAGAAATATTTTCAGAAAATCTCTTGCCGTGAGCGGCGGTTCCGATAGTCTCTCCCGTCCCGCACACTGTCGGGGGTTCGCGAAGAAACCACGTTCGCGTGGTTTTTTTGTCGCCTGAAAACGGCGCGCAACTTTTTCCACTTTAATGCCTACAATCAATCAGCTTGTCCGTAAGGGGCGCCGCAAGGTGACTTTGAAATCAAAGTCGCCCGCGCTGGTGAACTGCCCGCAACGCCGCGGCGTCTGCGTGCAGGTCATGACCCGCACGCCGAAGAAACCCAACTCCGCCCTGCGCAAAGTGGCGAAGGTCCGCCTGACCAACGGCCAGGAAATCATCGCCTACATCCCGGGCGAGGGCCACAACCTGCAAGAGCACTCGATCGTGCTCGTGCGCGGCGGCCGGGTGAAAGATTTGCCCCGCGTGCGCTACCACATCGTGCGCGGTTCGCTCGACACCCTCGGGGTGGACGGCCGCCGCCGCGGACGTTCGAAATACGGGGCCAAGCGCCCGAAAGTCGGCGCCGAGGCACCCGCCAAGAAAAAGTAAACCCGATCTTTTCCAACCATGGCACGCAGACGCAGAGCAACGAAACGCACCACCCTCGGTGACAGCCGCTACGGCAGCCCGATGGTCACCCGCCTGATCAACACCGTGATGCGCGCGGGCAAGAAGTCCACGGCCGAAGGAATCGTCTACACCGCGATCGAGAAATGCCGCGAGGGCAGCGACGCCGTCGATCCGCTCGATGTGCTGACCAAGGCGCTGGACAACGTCCGCCCGCGCCTCGAGGTGCGGGATGCGGGCGGCGCATCGGTCGAGGACAGGACGTACGACCCCGCGTCGCTCCCGGACCTTCCGGCGGCC
>CAZEYV010000109.1:0-3597 GCA_964516705.1 uncultured Chthoniobacter sp. | reverse complement strand
TGCCCGCAGTCCGGTCCAACAGCGCGGCGAAGGCGGCCTCGATGGCGCCCAGGTCGGCGTAGTGGTCGAGGTGTTCGGGCTCGATGTTGAGCACGATGGTGTGCTCGGGGTGGTAAAGGACGATGGTGCCGTCGCTCTCGTCACCCTCGGCGACAAAATATTCGCCGCCCGCGTCCCAGCGCGCGTTGGTGCCGAGGATGGGGATTTCCGCGCCGACATAATGCGAGGGATGCGCCCCGGCCGCGCGCAAAACATGCGCGGCCATGGCCGAGACCGTCGTCTTGCCGTGCATGCCGGCGACGAGGATGCCTTTTTTGCCGAGCATGAGGGCGGACAGCGCCTCGGCGCGGCGGACCAACGGCTTGCCCAGACGGCCGGCCGCGTCATAGGCGGCATTGCCTTCGCGGATGGCGGACGAATAGACGACCACGTCCGCATCGACAACATCCTCGGCGCGGTGGGGCGTGGAGAAAGCGAGTCCGAGCGACTGCAGGCGTTTGACCTCGACCGTATCGACTTTGTCCGACCCGCTGACGCGATGGCCGAGGGCGAGAAGAAGTCCGGCGATGCCGCTCATGCCGGACCCCGCCACGCCGATGAGGTGGATCCTCCGCGGCGCGCCGTGCAAAAGAGCGGACAATTCCCGGGTGTTCATGGCTTGGCTTCGGTCAGGATCGCGGCGACCCGCTCCGCCGCGTCGCGCGGGGCCAGCGTCCGCGCGGCAGACGCCATGGTCTCCAATGATTCCGGTGATTCCAGCAGAGATCGGAGGAGCGGCGCGAGACTTTCCGCGCTGGCTTCGCGCTCGGCCACGATGCGCGCGGCGCCATGGCGCGCGTAAATTTCCGCGTTGAGCCGCTGGTGGTCCTCGGCGGCGTAGGGATAAGGGATGAGGACGGCGGGCAGACCGAACCACGACAGTTCGCCGAGGCTGGCCGCGCCCGCGCGCGACACGGCGAGATCGGCGGCCGGGTAAACGTCCTGCATGCGGTCACAGAAAGGCAGAACCGCACACGGCACCCCGGCGGTGTCGTAGGCACCGCGCACCGTGGCGACCTCGCGCTCGCCGGCGAGGTGAATGACCTGCAGATCGCTGCCGGCCAGATGCGGGGCCGATTGGGCGAGCAAAGCATTGATCCCGGCCGCCCCTTGGCTGCCGCCCATGACGAGTAGCGTGGTGCGCCCGTCCGCCAGTCCGAGCCGGCGGCGGGCCTCCTCGCGCGACGGGACGTCGACGGTCAGTTCGCGCCGGATCGGCGTGCCGGTCACGTGCGTGGTCCGCGTCCCGAAATGCCGCGCACACTCGTCGAACCCGAGGAGGACGGCGCGGCAGAAACGCGCGGCGAGGCGGTTGGCTTTGCCGGGGATGGCGTTCGACTCGTGGAGGAAAGCAGGGATGCCGCGCCGCCGCGCGGCGATCAACGGGGCGATACTGGTGAATCCGCCCATGCCGAGGACCGCGGAGGGGCGGTCTTTGTCATAGCACGCCCCGCACTTTTTCAGGCTGGCCCGCAAACGCCGGAGGAATGTGACCATGGCCGGTGAGAAGACGGACGGCAGGCCGATCGACGGCAATTTTTCGCGGGCCAGGTCGGGATGGTTCAGCAGCGCGCGGGTGTCGACCTCCTTTTCCGAGACGAAGAGCAGCACCTCGTGTCCCTGCCCGCGCAACACCTCGGCCACCGCCAGTCCGGGGAACAAATGGCCGCCGGTTCCCCCGCATGCGATGGCGAATTTCATGGGGTCAGAAGCGGACGGCCAGGCTGGTGGCGGGCACGGCGCGCGGGCGGCGTTTGGGCAGACGGCGGCCCTGGCGGTGGATGTTGAGGAGGATGCCCACGAGCATCATGGACACCGCGAGGTTGCTGCCGCCGTAGCTGATGAAGGGCAGGGGCATGCCTTTGTTCGGGAGGAGCGAGGTGGTGACCCCGATGTTGATGGCGGCCTGCAGGGTGATGATGATGGTGATGCCGAAACCGAGCAACATGCCGAAGCGGTCCCGGGCATTCATGGCGATAAGCACGCCGGCCAGCAGGATGAGCAAAAAGCAAAAGACGGTCAGCAAAGTGAAACGCAATCCGAGTTCCTCCCCGATCATCGGGAAAATGAAGTCCGTGTGGGCGTAAGGCAAATAGAGCATTTTCTGCCGTCCCTCCCCCAAGCCCAATCCCGAAACCCCGCCGGCGCCGAAGGCCAACATGGCCTGCCACTGCTGCAGACCTTCCTCGAGTTTGTATTTCTCCGGATCGAGAAAGGCCATGAAGCGCGCAAGGCGTTCCTTGATGGTGAAAATGGCGAAAGCGAGGCCCGCGAATCCCGCGAGCAAGAGCGGCACAAGCCAGCGCAGGCCGGTGCCCGCGACGAACATGACCGACAAGGTGGTCACCCCGATGAGAGACGTCGCCCCGAGGTCCACCTCCAGCACGATGAGCCCCATGATGACGCCGGCCACGGCCAGCGGGTAAACAAAGCCGCGCAAGAACTCCTTCGATTCCGCCTCGTAGCGGTGATACCACCACGCGAGGAAGACGAGCACCGCGACCTTGCCAAGTTCGCTCGGTTGGAAGCTGGCGAACCCGAGATTGATCCACCGCCAGGCGCCGTTGATTTTCATTCCGATCGGCGGCACGTAGCAAAGAATCAGCAGCACGACCGCCGCCCCGTAGAGCCACGGCCACAAACGTGCCCACCAGCGGTAATCGACCAGCGCCGTCGTGACCAAGGCCGCCGACCCGATGAACAGCCACATGGTCTGCCGCTTGAGGAAATAATACATGTCCCCGTGGCTGTCGCGGGCGAAGGCGCCCGTGCTGAGCAGCATGACCACGCCGACGGCCAGCAGGCTCATGACGGACAAAATCAGGATGTAGGCCGTGCGGCGCGGCATCTCGGACCGGTCAGTTCGCTTTCCGCGGAATTTTCAGGGACTGTCCGATCTGCAGCTTGGTCGGATCGTCGATGCCGTTGAGCGTGAGCAACTCCTGGTAGCTGATGCCGAACTTCTTCGCGATGTTGTAGGGATTGTCACCCTTCTCGACCTTGTAGCTATCGGGCACGGGGCCGGATGGCGCCTTGGGCTTGGCGGCGGCCACGGGCGCGGACGCCTCTTTTTCCGCGACGACCGGAGGCGCGACCTCCGCCTTGGTTGCGACCGTTGGGACCGGCGCCAACTCGGCCGGTGCCGTCCGCACCAAAGTGCCGGCCGTGGCCGAGTCGCTGGTCACCAGCGGCAACGGTTCGTCCGCGTCGCCCGGTTGGCGCACCGGTTCGGCCGGGAGCGCGGGCGCCGCGGCGGGCGCACCGCCCGCGGCCTGCGCGATGCGGCCGGAAATGTTCGACAGCAGATTCGAGCCGCCCTTGCGCGCGTTGATGTGGTTGAAGGCGTAGATGCCGCCGACGGCCACGATGTGGAGGATGAGAACGACCATGAAAGCGTGCGAAAGCTTCATGTTCGGCTCCATCTCGTAGTATTCGTCGTCTTGGCCGCGCGCGGCCCGCGCGGCGGAGGCGCGGACGACTTTGCGGCCGCGGGATTTCGCGGTCAGTTTGCTGAACAGTGGTATTTTCATGTGTTGGTTTATCGGGGTTGGAGTTGAG
>CAZEYV010000108.1:0-15788 GCA_964516705.1 uncultured Chthoniobacter sp. | reverse complement strand
TGCCGTCACCCGAGGCGTCGGCTTGCTTGAAACGGTTCATCAGCGCGGCATTGCCGGACTGGGGTTGGGTGGCGCAGCCCGCGAGAACAAAGGCCGCTGCGGCGAGGAGGAGAAAATGCGATTTCATGCAGGTGGGAGATGAGGCCAGGGCTGGCGGACGGTCAAGTGGAAAGGGGCGGGAGACGAATCAGTCCTCCCAATTTTCCAGCGGCAAGCCGCGAACGCGCCCGAACTCCGCCGTGTTGCGCGTCACCAAAACAACGCCGAGCGACAGCGCCTGACCGGCCAGCAAAAGGTCATAGGGACCGATCACACACCCCGATTTTTCGAGGTCGGCACGCACCCGCGCAGCCTGCGCCGCAGCTTCCCGGTCGAAATCCAAAACGTGCAGGGGCTGCAGGAAGATGGCGACTTTGCGTCCCTCGGCCTGAGGATCGCGGCACCGCTCCACGCCGGCCTGCAATTCGTAGATGGTGACACTGGACACTCCGACATCATCCGGACTCAGGGTCTGCAACTTCCGTTGCACGCCCCGGACGCCGCGCAGCACGGCCACGCAGACATTCGTATCGAGCAGATGCGTCACCGGCTGAAATCCGGGGCGGACGGCAAATCACCCTGCTCGGGACGCGCGAACGAGCGGTCGCGGACCACCACCTTGTCGAAATACCCTTCCGGCCAAGCCTCCTCGCCCAACGGCTCGAGCAAAACGCCGGCACCCATGCGCTTGATGCGCACCCGGCGCCCGGGCAGCCGGAAGTCCTTGGGCAAACGCACGGCCTGCGAGCGACCATTCATGAAAAGGGAGGTTGTCATAGACGGTATATACCATGTTCAAGCCGACACGTCAACCGATGGATCGCGATCATCCTCGGGAGCAGGGCACGGCGAGAAAGCAATCCACCGCAAGGATCCTCAACGTTGTCGCGGCGGACTGGAAAAACGTCAGGCCTTGGCGGTCGCCGCCTCCGGAGCATCGTAAGGATTGGCCGATTCCTTGGCCCGGTCGCGGGCCATGAGCATGTAGAGGCAGGGAATGATGAAGAGGGTGAAAATCGTCCCGATGGCCATGCCGCCGACGAGGACGAGACCGATGGAATTGCGCGCGGCGGCGCCCGCGCCGGTGACGAGGATCAGCGGGAAATGGCCCGCCACGGTGGCCAGGCTGGTCATCAAAATCGGACGCAGCCGCACCCGCGCGGCCTCGCGCACGGCAGCGAGTTTGCCGAGACCCTCGAGTTGCCGGCGGTTGGCGAACTCCACGATGAGGATGCCGTTCTTCGCGATCAAGCCGACCAGCGTGACCAGCCCGACCTGCGAGTAGATGTTGAGCGTGGTCGTCCAGCCGTCCGTCCAGAACGGCACATTGGGCGCGGGCATTTTCAGGAAGGTGAAGACCAGCGCGCCGAACATGGCCAGGGGCACGGAGCCGAGGAGGATGATGAACGGATCGCGGAAGCTGTTGAACTGCGCGGCCAGGACGAGAAAAATGAGCACGAGGGCCAGGGCCAGGGACGGGAGGAATTTGCTGCCCTCGGCCCGCAGTTGGCGCGACTCGCCGGTGTAATCGATGACATAGCCCGGGGGCATGATTTTCGCCGCCTCGTCTTCGAGGAAGCGCAGGGCTTCGTCGAGCGGGCGGATGGCCACGCCGCTCAGTTTGACCGCGTTGAGCTGCTGGAACCGGTTGAGCGAGCGCGGCTGCGCGGTGGCTTCGAGCGTGGCCACCGAGCCGAGCGGGATGAGACGGCCTTCCGGTCCGGTGACATAAATGCTCTGCAATTGGTCGGGGTTGAGCCGGCCGGCCCGCTTGATCTGGGGGATGACCTTGTAGCTGCGGCCCCCGATGTTGAAGCGGTTGACATAATTCCCGCCCACCATGGCGGAGACATCTTCCCCGATCTGGCGGAGGTCGAGTCCGTAGGAGGCGACCTTGTCGCGATCGAGCACGATTTCCGACTGCGGCTGGTCGATCTTCGTGTCGATGATCGGCGGGAAGGCGAACATCCCGCTGGCCGTCGCTTTTTTCTGCAGCTCGCGCGCGATCTCGAGGATTTGCTGCGGCTCCGCCGTCGAGGCGAGGATGAATTCCACGGGAAAATTCCCCCCGCCCGGCAACGCGGGGGGCGTGACGGGAAACATGTTGACCCCGGCCAGACGCGAAAGTTGTTGCGCGACATCGGGCAGGATTTCTTTCGGCGTCCGCTCGCGCTCGCTCCACGGCTTGAGCACCATCCCGCCGAAACCCGAGGTCGGTTGGGTCAGTTGGAAAGTGTAGGCCGTCTCCGGAGTATCGAGGAAAATGCGCGTGGCCGCATCCGCATAGCGGGCCGTCTCTTCCAGCGTGGCATTGGCCGGCGCCTCGACAATGCCGAAGATGACCCCCTGGTCCTCGTCCGGCGCCAGCTCGCCGGGCGACATGAGGAACATGGGCAGGCAGAGGAACGCGATGACGGCCCAGACAAAATAGGCCGCCGGACGCGCCGCGAGGACTTTGTCCAGGGCCGCGCCGTAGACATCGCGCAGGCGGTTGAACCCGCGGGTGATCACGCCCGCCAAGCCGCGTTCTTCGAATCCGGGCTTGAGCAGCTTCGCGCTCATCGCCGGGGAGATGGTCAGCGCCACGATCCCGGAAACAAAGACCGCCCCGGCCAGGGTGAAGGCGAACTCGCGGAACAAGGACCCGGTGAGACCGCCCTGCAACCCGATCGGCAGATACACCGCGGCGAGGGTAATGGTCATGGAAATGACCGGACCGACCAGCTCCCGCGCGCCCTTGAGCGCCGCGTCGAACGGCGCCAGACCGTTGGTCATGTGGCGTTCCACATTTTCCACGATGACGATCGCATCATCGACGACCAGACCCACGCACAACACGATGGCCAGCAAAGTGAGGAGGTTGACCGTGAAACCGAAGGCCTGCATGAGAAAGATGGCGCCGAGGATGGAGAGCGGGATGGCTACCACCGGGACGAGCACCGCGCGGACCGAGCCGAGGAAAAGGAAGATGACAATGACCACGATGAGCAGCGTCTCGGCCAGCGTCTTGAGCACCTCGGTGATCGCGCCGGTGATGTAAACCGTGGAGTCGTAGCCGATCCCGGCGTCCAAGCCCGCGGGAAGTTCCTTTTTGAGTTTTTCCAGCTCCGCCCGGACCGCTTTGATCACGTCCAGCGTGTTGGCCGTCGGCATGACCCACACGCCCATGAAGACCGCCTGCTCGCCGGAAAAGCGCACGGCGGAATCGTAGTCCTCCGCGCCGAGCACCACGTCCGCCACATCCTCGAGCCTGACCACGGCGCCGCCGCTTTCGCGCAGGACCAACTTTTCGAACTCCTCGGCCGTCCGCAGATCGGTGTTCGCCGTGAGGTTGACCGTGACCAGCGCGCCCTTGGTCTGGCCGACGGCGGAGAGGTAGTTGTTGCCGGCCAGGGCCCGCCGCACCTGCGCGGGGCTGATATTGAGCGCCGCCATCCGCTCCGGCTTGAGCCAGATGCGCATGGCAAACACCCGCCCCCCGAGAATTTCCGCCCGCTGGACCCCCGGCACCGCGGTCAAGCGCGGCTGCACCACCCGCGCCAGGTAGTCGGTGATTTCGTTCGGTTGCAGGATGTCGGAAACAAAACGCAGGTAAGCCGCGGCGCGCTCGGAATCGGCGCTGACGATATTGAGGACCGGCACCTCCGCCTCCGGCGGCAAGTCGCTGCGCACCTGGTCCACCTTGGAACTGATCTCGGCCAAGGCATCGGTGGGGTCATGGTTGAGTTTGAGCCGCGCGGTGATGACGGAAAGGCCCTGCGAACTTTGCGACTCGATATAGTCGATGCCGTCAGCCGAGGCGATGGCCCGCTCGATCGGCGTGGTGATGAAGCCGCGGACCAGTTCCGCGTTGGCTCCGATGTAAACCGTGGTGATGGTGACCGAGGCGTTGTCGCTGCGCGGATACTGCCGGACCGTGAGGGTGAAAATCGCCTGCGTGCCCGCAACCAGCAGAAGCAAGGCCACCACCACGGCGAGAACCGGACGGCGGATGAAGAGATCCGTGAAGTTTCCCGAGCCGTCGCCCGGCCGGGCCAGATGACGCAGGCTCATGTATCGGCGGGAGCCGGCGTGAGCGAAGGCTCCGGCGCCAATTCGTTGTTCACTTCAACCGTCGCGCCATTGCGCAGCTTGAAGACACCCGCTGTCACCACCGTCTCCCCGGCCTTCAATCCTTCCGTCACGGAGACAAAATCGCCCATCGCGCGTCCGGTGCGCACAAAGCGCTGCTCGGCCACCAGGGTCTTCGCGCCCTCTTCGGTGGTTTTCTCGCTCACCACGAAGACCGTGTCGCCGTAGGGCGCGCTCAGCACCGACGTGGCGGGAACGGCCACCACTTCTTCCGGTTCACCCAACGTGAGGATGACGCGCGCGAACATGCCCGGACGCAATGCGCCCTGCGGGTTGGCCAAGGTTCCCTGCAGCCGGATGTTGCGCGTCACGCGGTCGATTTCGGCGTTGATCGCGGTCAACTCACCCGCAAAGGACCGGTCGGGATAGACGTCGGTGATGACCTTGACCGGCTGGCCCGGACGCAACCCCGCGATGAGCTGCTGCGGCAGCAGGAAGTCGATGTAAATGGGATCGAGGGATTGCAGGGAAACGATGCGGTCGCCGTTGTTGACGAATTGCCCGACGTTGACTTCGCGGATGCCGAGCCGTCCGCTGAACGGCGCGCTGATCTGCTTTTTCCGGATGGTTGCTTTGAGTTGCTCGACGAGGGCGGACATCTTGCGCAACTGCGACTGCGCGGCGTCGAGGTCGGACTGCGGCACGGTGTTGTTCTGCCGCAGCCGCAAGGTGCGCTCGTAAACCGTCCGGGCCAGATCCTGCTCGGCCTCGGCCGACCGCAAGTTCGCCTGCTCGGTCTGGGTGTCCAACTCGACCAAAAGATCGCCTTCTTTGACCTCCTGGCCGTTTTCGAAACGGATGGCCACGACCACGCCGGATTCCTCGGTGCCGAGGTCCGCGCCCTGCACCGCGCGCAGCGAGCCCACGGACTCGACCGCACGCTCCCAGCGCTGCGCTTCGGCCGCCGCCGTGCTGACCGTCTCGACCGGCGCCTCTTCGTTTTCCCCGGAAGCAATCAACGCCCCGATCTGAAGCGCTTTGATCCCGGCCACCGCACCGGCCAAAGCAAGGACGATGGCCAGCGCGATGAGGAAGGGCTTGAGTTTCATGGAGAGTCGGAGGCCGAACATTAAACGCCCGTATCAATTTACACGGATGCCGGCGCGTGTCACGGATTCCCCAGATCCGGGCGCCGCTGCCGCGTGCGCGCGCGCGCCTGCTCGCGACGCCACGCCTCGATGGCCGCATGGTTGCCCGAGAGCAGGATATCGGGCACTTTCCAGCCGCGGAATTCCGCCGGCCGCGTGTAGTGCGGATACTCGAGGAGCCCGTGCGAGAACGACTCGTCCGCGGCCGACTGCTCGTCGCCGAGGACCCCGGGCAACAAGCGCACGACCGCATCGGCCACGACGAGCGCGGACAGCGTGCCGTTGGTCAGGACGTAATCGCCGAGGGAAATTTCCTCGTCGACGAGGTGGTCGGCCACGCGTTGATCCACACCTTCGTAGTGGCCCGAGACGAGGATGAGATGTTTTTCGCCGGCCAGACGCCGCGCCGTCGACTGGTCGAAACGCACCCCGGCGGCCGAGAGCAGAATGACGCGCGACTCCGGACCGCGCAGTTCGTCGAGCGCCCTGGCGATCGGTTCGACTTTGAGCACCATGCCGGCACCCCCGCCGTAAGGCGGTTCGTCGGTCACCCGGTGCTTGCCCGGGGCCCAGTCGCGCAAATTGCGCAGGCGGATGTCGGCCAGCCCTTTTTCGCGGGCGATCCGAAGCATACTTTCGCCGAGGATCCCCTCGCCCATGGCGGGAAAGAGGGTGAGGATGTCGATTTGCACGGACTTCTTGCTAACACGGTCCGGATCGGGCAACCAGATTGCTGAATGAACGAAAATCCGTCCGCCCCTGTCTATACTGCCATGCGCAAATCGCCCGCCTTGCTCCTCGCCGCCCTCGCCCTGGCCGCCACCTGTCCGGCTTCCATGGTCAACGAATTGAGCGCCCAAGACCGCGCCAAACTCGAGTCGGGAGGCAATGTCCTCATCGCCATCGACAAACCCGGCGCCATCTGGCCCGAAGTCCGCATCTACCGCAAAGTCAACGCCACCCCGCAGGGCGTGACCGACCTCTTCCTCGACTACGAGAACGCCGACAGCTTCATCCACAACCTCAAATCGGCCGTGGTGGAGAACCAACCGGACGGGAACACCAAGGACGTCCGCTACACGGTGAAGCTTCCGGTTCTTTTCACCATCAATTACCTCGTGCGCAACCGCTACGAGAAAACGCCGAACGGTTACACCGTGCACTGGAACCTCCTCGAGTCCCTCTTCGCCAAGTCCGCCATCGGCAAGCTGCGGGTCGAACCGCTCGGCGACACTTCGGTCATCTGCTACGCCAACCACGTGGAACCCGCGACCAAACTGGTCGCCGGTCTGCGCAACCAGGCGCTCAAAGAGGCCTCCAACACGGTGGACGCCATCGTCAAGGAAGCGGAGCGCCGCCACACCGCGGGCGGCGGGGCGCAGGCCAAGCTTTAGGCCGTCCGGTCCGCTCGTGACACCCGGCGACGACGCGGTTTCCGTCGATTTGTCCCGACCGCCCCGCGGGGTCAAGGTCAGCCACAGCCTGATCCGCGGCATCGAGCTTTCCTACCGCCGCTTCAATCCGGCTGTCCTTTTCCTTATCCCTTTCACCGCGGTCTGGTCGGGCTTCTCGCTCTGGGGCATTTACGGCCCGCAGTTCGCTGAAGGAAAATTCGACCCCGCCGCCAGCCTGGCCGGACTGCCGTTCGTCCTCGGCACGGTGGTGCTGATCTCTGTCATAGTCCACCTGCTCTTCGGCCACTGGCGCATGCACATCGACCGCGGCACGGTCCGTGTTTTCGCCGGCGTCGGTCCCTTCGGCCGGCGGCGCGAGATGACGCTCGGATCCGACGCCCTGGTGTCCTTGGGTCCGGGCCTGCACCGGCGCGGACGCCGCAGGCAGGTCATCATCCTCGAGCATGAAGGACGCCGCGTGAATTTCGGCGGCACTTTGCCGGACGATGTCCGGCTCTTTATCGCCGCGGTGCTGCGTCAGGCCGCGCGCGCCGGCTGACCGTCACCTCGCCACGGTCACCGCACGGACCGGAGAGACCGGCGCGGACGCACGGAAGACGGGATCCGCCACGATCGGCGCGGCACCGTAACGGCGGGGCACAACGAACGTCGAGGAACGGCGGGAGGTCGTCCCGTTGTTCACGAAATTCCCGTAGCCCCCGTAGCTCCCGTAATAATTGACCACCGGCACCGGGGCGCAATTGAAGCCGCCGGTCCAGACCGGCACGACCACCGGACGGACCACCGGGGCGCAGTAAACGGGTGCCGCGTAGCCGCCACCCCATCCGCCGCCCCACGAAGCGCCGACCTGCCACGCGCCGCCATTCCAGGCCGCGGCGAAGGCCGGCCGGGGCGCGGGGGCGCAACCTTGTCCGAAGTAGACCGCTTGGGACCAAGCCTCGCCCGCGCCAACAACCGCGAGCACCGACGCCGAGAGCAGGATTTTTTTCATGAGGAACCGCGTTTGGCCGAAATAAAGACCGCGATGGCGGCCGGCGCAAGCGGGAATCCGCACGCCGGACGATCAGCCTTCGAGCGGTTTGACGAAAACCCCGATCAGCGGACGCGGCGAGGGCTTGGGCGACGCGTGGTCGCTGACGAATCCCTTTGCCGTGCGGATTTCCACGTGACCGGCCCCGCGACCGCCGTAGACCAGCACCGCCCCGACCGGGGCGGCAAACGGATCATCGACCTCCAAGCGCGCGAAACCGTAGCGCTTGGGGAGTTCGACCGCCGCCTGCTTGGCCAAGGCGGTCTGCGGGTAGCAGTCCACCACCTCGGCCGCCTGGAGCGCGCGTTTGACATAACGCCAGCAACGGTTGATCGACGAGCGTCGGGCGGCCCGCTGGGCCAATTCGGCCGCCTCGAGCATGCGCGCGTCCATCTCGATCTCCGCCGGCTGGTCCTCGGGCACGGCGCGGCCGAAGAACAGGTCGAGAAAACCCGGACGAGGCCGGCGGGTGCGGGTTACTTTGACCCCCGGAGCACCCTCGGGGGCCGAACCGGAAACCTCCGCGGCGGCGTCCGGTCGAACCTCCTCGTGCCGGTCCACCTGCACGATCTGCCGCGCCTCAAGCAGGGTCGGAAGTCCGGACACTTCGTGCGGGGGCACCGCCTGCGCCACAAGCACCGAAGGCGCGAGCATGACAGCGCAAACGGAAGCCGCCAGGAGCGGGAGTAACGCGGGTTTCGGCGAAATACGAATGGGGTCTACCACGGGTAAAAGCGACCGACACTACCGGACCAACGCCGACGCGCAACCTGAATTTTCGAGATGTGAAAACCGATGATAATCGCCAGAGATGAGAGGTTGTCATCCGCGACGGTTGGAAGATGAGACCGCTCCGTGCTAATAAACCCGGATCTGCTCGGGTGGCGGAATTGGCAGACGCGCCAGACTTAGGATCTGGTTCCGTAAGGAGTAAGGGTTCGACTCCCTTCCCGAGCACTTCTTTCAGCGCAGGCGGTCAAGGACCGGAGCGAGGGAAAACTCCGGGGCGAAAACCGTATCCGCCAGTGCTCGCGCGCCCGCGCTTTGAGCGTCCGGATTTTCTTCGGCCTCCAAGATGGCCCGCGCGGCACCGGCCGCGTCGTCGAACGGCATCAGCCCCGCACGCGGCGGCACCACTTCGGGCCAACCGGTGTCCTGGAGGACCACGGGACGCTCCAGCGCAAGATAGATCACGCTGCGGTCGCTGATCCAGCCGCCGCGAGAAACAACATAGCCGACTTTGGCCACGCCGATTTCCCCGCGCGAAGCGGCGATGAAGCGGAGATACGAATCCACGTCGCGGCAAACCTCGGCGGACGAAACCAGGTTCCATCCGCCGTCGATGAACGCCTCGTAATCCTCCCACCCCGGCTGCAAATCGCTGGCGATGTTGAAAGGAACACCGGCCACACGGGGCAGACCGGCCAAGGCGTGCAGACTGTCGCGTTTGCCGCCGTAGATGTTTCCGTCCCAGACCAGATCGTTGTAGCCATACCAATGCGACACGGTGGTCCAAGCTTTCCGCCCGTCCGCCCCGCCGGCCGACGCGAGACGACGCCGCCAATAGTCACCCGGGACCGGGGGCACCAGCGGGATCCAATCCTGCGCGGTGCGCGGCAGGCGCAAGGCGGACGAACCGAAGTTCGCGCCGACGGTGAAAAAAAGGTCATGCCCGGCGAAGTTCATGTCCGTCCCGCACGTTTCGGCCCACAGTTGCGTGAAGCCCGGATCGACGTCGAGATAGCCCTTGGTCACGCGGTCGCCGAGCAGGTCGAGCATTTTGAACTGCCCCGAGAAATTGAGAAACAAATCCGCCTCCGCGCAAAACTCGCGGAAAGCTCCGAGCTGGGGACTGGCCCCGTCGATAATCAGGCATTGGCGGTCGGCCAAGCCGAACTCCGCCGCCGTCGCGTGCCAGAAATCTTCCTGCGGGCTGCGCGCACTCCCCGCCGCGGGCGGTTCGAGTTCGCCGGATGAAAGATGTTCCGCGATCCACACCTCCCACCCGAGCGACTCGAGCGCCTTGACCCAGTTCATCACCGCGCAGGTGTGACCCGCGGAAGCCCGCGGACACCGCGCCAAGACCGCTCCGATGACCGCTTTCATGGATCGGTTGCCCGCATGCGCAGCGCAGCCAAGCGACCGGCACGGTGCCGGGAAGCCACAAAACGGACCGCGGGTTCAAAAAGTCCGACGTGGATCATGACGGTGCTCCGGATCGAGGGCTTGCCATCCCGCGGCTTGCCCCCCGTTCCGCAATTGCAAACGGTCGCGCCCGCAAAGGCGCGCGGCGAGGGCCAGCGGTGTGACCACGCCGAAAAAAACCGCGGCCAGCACGAGGTGCGTGATCACCTCGCTGATCACGCGGACCACGGCCGTCCAGAACCAATAGGCGGGCCAACCCAGACGGGTGCCCGTGATGGCGGTGAGGAAAGCGAAAGCGCCGAAGCCCCAGAAAAATTTGGCCAGGCCGCGGCCGGCGGCGAAAACACCCCAGTCGACAAAGTAAAAAAGCGCGCCGGCCACGCCGAGCGCGGGGCCGGTCAGCAACGCCCATTGGCGCAGTTCCCGGGGCGAAGGTTTCCAAACGGTGGTCATGGTCGGGCGGCGCAGCCGGCGGCGCGGTCAGAAAAGCGTGTAGATGAACGGGGCCGCCTTGGTGCCGCCGAGGATGATGAGCAGGCCGGCCAGCACGAGGACCAGGATGATCGGCGCCAACAACCACGCCTTGTGCGCGAGGATGAAGTCGAACAACTCGGCGAGGAAGGAACGGCGACGGGCCATGGGCGGAAAGCTTGCCGCGAAGGTGCGCGGCTGGCAAGCGGCGCGCGGCGCGGTCAGTCGGCGGCCCCGAACCGTCGGCGGTAGGCCGCCGCCCCCTCCAGCGGCGGTTGGGCCTCCTTGCGCAGCAGGCAGTCTTCCACGACCAGCACGTCCATGTCGGTGTACATGAAGCAGCGGTAGGCCTCGGACGGGGTATGCACGACCGGTTCGCCGCGGATGTTGAAACTCGTGTTGACCAGCACCGGGCAGCCCGTCCGCCGCTCGAAGGCGCGGAGGATGGCATGGAAACGCGGCGAACGGTCCGCGCTGACCGTTTGCACCCGCGCTGAGTGGTCGACGTGCGTGATCGCGGGCAAGTCGCCGCGCAGCGCCTTCAGCCGGGCCAGGCCGGAGAGCCGCTCTTCCCCCGGCGCGGACGGCCCGCGCCGGTCGGCGCGCACGGGCGCGACGAGCAGCATGTAAGGACTCTCGGCGGTGAGATCGAAATAATCCGACTGCCGGCCTTCGAGGACTGCCGGGGCGAACGGACGGAAAGACTCGCGGAACTTGATCGCCGTGTTCATGCGCGTCTGCATGTCCGGGCGGCGCGGGTCGCCGAGCAACGAACGGTGGCCGAGGGCGCGCGGACCGAATTCGGCGCGGCCGGCGAAGTGGCCCACGATTTTTCCCTCGTCCAAGGCCGCGGCGATCGCGACCGCCAGTTGCTCCTCCGTGGCGAATGTCTCGCAGACCGCATTCAGCGCGCCGAGTTCCGCGCGGACTTGCACGGGGGAAAAGGCCGGGCCGAGATACGAGCCCTGCTGGCTGTCGCCCGGCTGCGGCGTGCGCTCGTTTCCCAGATGCTGATACCAGCACCAAAGCGCGGCACCGAGCGCGCCGCCGGCATCACCGGCCGCGGGTTGGATCCAGACATTCTCGAAAGGCCCTTCGCGGAGGATGCGTCCGTTGCCGACGCAATTGAGGGCCACCCCGCCGGCCAGGCAAAGGTCCGGCAGCCCGGTCTCGCGGTGCACATGCCGGGCAATGCCGAGCATGGCATCCTCCGTGACGAGCTGGATGCTCGCCGCGAGGTCCATCTCGCGCTGGGTCGGCTCGCTGTCCGGCCGGCGCGGCGGTCCGCCGAACAAGCGGTGGAAGCGGCGGCTGGTCATGGTGAGGCCCTGGCCGTAGTTGAAATATGTCATGTCGAGACGGAAGGACCCGTCTTCGCGCAGATCGATGAGATGACGGCGGATGAGACCGGCGTAGCGCGGTTCGCCGTAGGGCGCGAGGCCCATGAGCTTGTATTCGCCGGAGTTGACGCGGAAGCCGCAGTAGGAGGTAAAGGCGCTGTAAAGCAGGCCGAGCGAGTGCGGGAAGCGGATCTCGCCGCGGAGTTCGATCGTGTTGCCGCGGCCGGTGCCCCAGCTGGTCGTGGCCCACTCGCCCACGCCGTCCATTGTGAGGATGGCCGCTTCGCCGAACGGACTGGGATAGAACGCGCTGGCCGCGTGCGCCTCGTGGTGGGTGCAGAAATATATCGGGCCGGCATAGCCGCCGCCCAGCCCGCGGTCGATTTCCCGCGGCAGGTGCAGCTTCTGTTGCAACCACGGGGGCATGGCGCGGAAGAAGGAGAACAGACCGCGCGGCGCGTAAGCCAGGTAAGTCTCGAGGAGACGTTCGAACTTGAGCAGCGGCTTTTCGTAGAAAATGACCGCATCGAGCTCGGAGGCTTGGAGGCCGGCCGTCCCGAGGCAGTAGCGGACGGCATGTTCCGGAAAGCGTTCGTCGTGCTTCTTGCGCGTGAACCGCTCCTCTTGGGCCGCGGCGAGGATCTCCCCGTCCCGCACCAGCGCCGCGGCGCTGTCGTGATAGAAAGCGGACAAACCGAGGATATTCACGGCCGGGAAAAAAGGACCGGCGGTCTAATCCGACACCCCGTATTCGGAACGTCCGACCAGAAGATCGACAATGCCGGCCAGCAGGATCATGTGCGTGCACTCGACGATGTTGTAGGCACGGCTGTCGACCCAGAAATTGATGTCCGCGGCGGCCCCCAGCGGGTTGTCGGCCTCGAAGCCGGTGAAAGCCGCGACATAGAGCCCGCGATCCGAGGCGGCGCGCGCCGCGTTGACCACATTGGGCGAGCGGCCGCTGCTGCTGATGAGAACGAGGATGTCGTGCGGATCGGCGTAGATTTCGACCGCCCGCGCGATCCAGTTCTCGTAGCCGCAATCGTTGCCCAGCGCGGTGATGAGGTTCGCGTCGTTGAAAGCCATGGCGCGCACGCCGCCCTGCTTGGCGAAGTCCGTGGCCAGATGGCTGGCGATCGACGCGCTGGCCCCGTTGCCGGCCAGCATCAGCTTGCCGCCGTCCGCCCGGGCCTCGAGCACACGCTGCTTGAAGCGCTCCATGAGAGCGACCCACTGCGGCTGTTCCAACAACCGGCGGTATTCGTCGAGATAAGCGGTGATGTCCATGGCGTCAGTCCCGCCCGCAGCCCGGGAGAGAGCGGGCAGAGGGAATCGAACCCTCATAGCCAGCTTGGAAGGCTGGAGTTTTACCACTAAACTATGCCCGCGGACTTCCTATAGGTTGTCCGCGCAGGCTTGCCGGTCAAGGCGGTTTTGCGGCACAAGGGGGTGGTATGACCGATCCCCGCCCCGCTTCGGACTCCCGCGCCCTCTGGGCCTACGTGCTGCCCTTCGCCGTTTTCATGGGCGGCCTGGCCCTCATCTCGCTGGTCCAATCCTTTGCCCCGGCCGAAAACGCCCCTCTCTGGCTGGCCGAACCGAAATACTGGGTCTTTCCGCTGCAGACCATCCTCTGCGGCGCGCTGCTCGTCTGGTTCTGGAAAACCTACGAGTGGGGCGCGAAATGGCACGTCATCACCGCCGTCCTCACCGGCCTGGTTGTCCTCGCCCTGTGGATCTCACCGCAATGGCTCCTCGGCGCCGAGCCGCGCACCGACGGATTCAACCCGGGGCTCTTCGCCGGTTCGGCCGCCCTTTATTGGGGAAGCCTCATCCTGCGTTTCGTCCGGCTCGTCGTGGTCGTCCCCCTGCTCGAGGAAATTTTCTGGCGCGGCTTCCTCCTGCGTTACCTGATCAAAGAAGATTTCACCAAGGTCCCGTTCGGCACGTTCTCCTGGTTCTCCTTCGGCGTGGTCACCGTCATGTTCGGCCTGGCCCATTTCGGACCCGATTTCATCCCCGCCCTCCTCACCGGCGCCATCTACAACCTGCTCGCCGTGAAAACCCGCAGCCTCGTGTGCTGCGTCCTCGCCCACGCCGTGACCAATCTCGGCCTCGGCCTCTACATCCTGCAGACCGGCCAGTGGGGGTTCTGGTGACCGGCTGCGCAAGCAGCCGGAGTGTGCAGTCATCAGTCTGCAGTTTTCAGCAAGCAAACAGCCCGTCACTCAAGTTTCCAACTCAGGTGTCATCCCTCTGAATCTCCCTCAACTCTCATCCCTCAACCCTCAACTCCTTTGAATTGCGGCATCGCACAGATCAACACGACGGTCGGGGATTTCGCCGGCAACGCGGATAAAATCCTGCACGCCTACCGCGAGCTGGTCAAAAAGGGCGCCGACTTTGTCGTGACGCCCGAAATGGCGGTTTGCGGTTCCCCGCCGATGGATCTCGTTTTCCGCTCGGGCTTCATCGCCGCGGCCGAGCGCCACGTCAACGCACTGGCGACGGACACGGGAAAAGTTCCGCTCATCGTCGGCACCGTCGAGCCGAACACCGCCCGACACGGACGACCCTGCCGCAACAGCGCGGTCGTCCTGCAGAACGGCCGACGCGTTGCCACCGCGCACAAGTCGTTGCTGCCCACCTATGACGTCTTCGACGAGGGCCGCTACTTCGAACCGGCCACGCGGGTCGCCGTGGCGGATATCGCGGGAAAGAAAACCGGCATCACCATCTGCGAGGATCTTTGGACTGCGGAATATTTGCCGCGTGATTACTACGGACGCAGCCCGGTCGACGAATTGGAAAAGGCCGGTATCGGTCTGTTGCTAAACTTGAGCGCTTCCCCCTTCGAGGCGGGCAAGCACGCGCGGCGGCGGTCCATGCTCGGCGGGATCGCCAAGGATCTCGGCGTCCCGCTGGTTTACGCGAACCTCGTCGGAGGCAACGACCAACTGGTTTTCGACGGACATTCCCTCGTTTTGGACCGCGACGGATCGGTTGTGGCCCAGCTTGCCGGATTCCGCGAGGAGAATGCACTGGTCGTCATTCCCGCGAGCGGCCCGGTGGATATCGCGCCCGATGACGACGTGCGCGATGTGCACGAAGCGTTGGTTCTCGGACTCCGCGATTATCTGGCGAAGTGCGGATTCAAGCAGGTGGTCATGGGTCTGAGCGGTGGCATCGATTCGGCGGTGACCGCCGCGCTGGCGGTTGCCGCACTCGGCAAAGAAAACGTCCTCGGGGTGACCATGCCCGGACCCTACTCGTCGAAGGGCAGCGTCGACGATTCCCTCGCGCTCGCCCGCAACCTCGGCATCACATGCCACACCGTGCCGATCAGCGGAGGGTTCGAAGCGATGGAGAAGCAGATGGCCGGTGTCTTCGCCGGAAAAAGTGCCGATATCACCGAGGAGAACCTGCAGGCCCGCCTGCGCGGGATCACGCTCATGGCCATCTCGAACAAATTCAACCGCATGGTCATCTCGACCGGCAACAAAAGCGAAATGGCTGTCGGTTACTGCACCATTTACGGCGACATGGCAGGCGGACTCGCCCTTCTCTCCGACGTGCCAAAGACGGTGGTTTACCACCTCGCCCGCTATATCAACCGCCATGGCGAAATCATTCCGCGCAAGACGATCGACAAAGCGCCGAGCGCCGAACTGCGCGCCGACCAGAAAGACCAGGACACTCTCCCGCCTTACGATGTGCTCGATGAAATCCTGCGGCTTTACGTGGAAGAACAGCTCACCGCGTCGGAAATTGCGGATCGGGGATTCGACGCGGATATCGTCCGCTGGGTCGCCCACAAGGTAGACACCAACGAATACAAACGCCAGCAGGCTGCGCCGGGAATCAAGGTGACGACCAAAGCCTTCGGCATCGGCCGCCGCGTGCCCATCGCGCAGAAATTCCGCGCGTGAAACGAATCTTCCCGACTGATTTGTAGCGGCGGTCTGTGACCGTCGGAGCCTTCATGCTCCTCGCCCTCAACAAACCCCACGGCGTCCTCTCCCAATTCACCCCCGATCACCCCGGACAACGCACCCTGTCCGAATTCGGCCTCCCGAAATCCGTCTACCCTCTCGGCCGCCTCGACCGCGACAGCGAAGGCCTCCTCCTT
>CAZEYV010000107.1:0-2671 GCA_964516705.1 uncultured Chthoniobacter sp. | reverse complement strand
GCGCCAACGACGAAGCCGTCGCCCGCCAAACCCGTGTCCACGCCGCAGCCCAAGAACGCACCGCCGCCCGCGCCGCGCGCCCGCCCCGCCCCGAACCCCCGAAGATCGAACCTCTCGACCTTCTCATCGTCTCCGGCCTCCCGCGCAGCGGCACCTCGCTCATGATGCAAATCCTGCAGGCCGGCGGCATCCCGCTGCTCACCGACGGACGACGCACCGCCGACGAGGACAATCCCGAAGGTTATTGGGAGTGGGAAGAAATTAAGAAACTCCCCAAGGACCCGACCATCCTCAAGCAGGCCGAAGGCAAAGCCGTCAAAGTCATCTCCGCCCTGCTGCCCGCCCTCCCACGCGCCCACCGCTACAAAATCATCTACATGACCCGCCCGGTCGAGCAGGTCGTGGCCTCGCAATTCGCCATGCTCGAACGCCAGGGCCAAGCCCCCAAACGCGAAGCCGCCCACCTCGCCAAGCTGCAGGAGGAACACAGCGCGAAAATCCGCGAAGTCCTGAAAAAAGGCGAACAGGTCGAAATGCTCGAGGTGAACTATCCCGACCTCGTCGCCGACCCCGCCGCCACCATCGCCAAAGTGGCCGACTTCCTCGGCGAGCGCTTCCACAACCGGCCCGCCGTTGCCGCCGTGGTCAAACCGAAGCTCCACCGGCAGAGATAGAGATTGTTGCGGGAAGTTACCGCCAAGATTAGACTGTCTCAATGAGCACAGTTCAAGAGATCGAAAAGGCTATTGAGCAATTGCCTTGGCCCCAGCGACTGAAAGTCTACCGCGACCTGCCGACCTTGATTGGTCGCACCCCGGAGGATCTCGATTGGCAACGGGCTGGACTCGGGAATTTTTTCGCCGACGATTCTCCCGAGGACGCAGTTTATGACAGTCTTTGAGGTCGGCGATGTGTTGACGGTGGAGTTCCCCTATTCCGACCCGTAAGGCCGCAAAAAGCGCCCCGGTTTGGTTCTGGCAGTCGATGAAAGCGATGTCCTCCTCGCACGTATCACCACGCGTCCGCCCCGGGACGTTAGGGACGTCTCGCTGGAGAGTTGGTCGAATATCGGCCTACCCAAACCTTCGACCGTCCGACTGACAAAACTGGTCACCGTCGATCGACGGTTGGTCTTGCGCCGAGTCGGAGCCTTGGGTTCCGAGGACCGGAGGACCGTGCTGAAGGTGTTGGCTCACTGGGTGCAGGAACTCGAGACAGATTTCGCCGGGTAGTAATCCGTCGACTGCTGGCGCGAGCCGCGAGTCCCTACCCCCCTCAATCCGCTTGGCCCGAGGGCCTTCCTGCCGCTAGGCTGACCAGTCTTTCGTCATATGAACAAAGAACTTTCCGACATCGGTCTCATCGGCCTCGCCGTGATGGGACAAAATCTCGCGCTGAACATCGCCGACCACGGCTTTCGCATCTCCGTCTACAACCGCACGACCTCAAAAACCGAGGACTTCGTCAAAAAGCATCCCGGCACGCCCGGCGGACTCCACGCCGCGCTGACCCTGGAGGACTTCGTCGCCTCGATCCAACGCCCGCGCAAAATCATCATCCTCGTCCAGGCCGGCAAAGCCACGGATGCGGTCATCGACAGCCTCGTGCCGCTCTTGGATAAGGACGACATCATCATCGACGGCGGCAACGCGTTGTGGAACGACACCATCCGCCGCGAGAAAGATCTGCTGGCCAAGGGACTGCGCTTCATCGGCTCCGGCGTGTCCGGCGGCGAAGAAGGCGCGCGGTTTGGTCCGAGTCTCATGCCCGGCGGCGCCGAATCCTCGTGGGAGGAACTCGCCCCCATCTGGAACGCCATCGCGGCCAAGGTCGACGCCAAGACCGGCAAACCCCTCGAAGGCGCCGCCCCCGGCAAGCCGATCGTCGGCGGCGTGCCCTGCACCACTTACATCGGACCCAACGGCGCCGGCCACTTCGTCAAAATGGTGCACAACGGCATCGAATACGGCGACATGCAGCTCATCTGCGAGGCCTACAGCATCCTGCGTCACGGGATCGGACTCTCCGTCGAGGAAACGCAGAAAGCCTTCGCCGATTGGAGTGCCGGCGACCTCGATTCCTTCCTCATTGAAATCACGGCCAACATCCTCGCGGTGAAAGATCCCGTGACCGGCACGCCGATCGTCGATGTCATCATGGACCGTGCCGGCCAAAAAGGCACCGGCAAATGGACCGTGACCGACGGACTCAACGCGGGCATCCCGATCTCGACCATCTCGGAGGCCGTCTTCGCCCGCTGCATCAGCGCCCTCAAAAAAGAACGCGTCGCCGCCGCGAAAATCCTCCAAGGACCAGAACCGCATTTCCCCGGCGACAAGCAGGCGCTGATCGACGCGGTGCGCGATTCGCTTTACGCCTCGAAGATCTGCTCGTATGCCCAAGGTTTCGCCCTCATGCGTGCGGTCGCCGCGGAACAAAATTGGCCGCTCCACTTCGGCGAGATCGCCATGATCTGGCGCGGCGGCTGCATCATCCGCGCCCGCTTCCTGCAGCGCATCAAAGAAGCTTTCGACCGCGATCCGGCGTTGCCCAATCTCCTACTCGATCCGTATTTCCAAGACGTCATCGGGCGCACGCAGCCCAATTGGCGCCAGATCGTGTCCGATGCAGTGCTCTCCGGCCTCCCGACCCCGGCCTTCAGCGCCTCGCT
>CAZEYV010000106.1:0-6261 GCA_964516705.1 uncultured Chthoniobacter sp. | reverse complement strand
TCTCATAGACCTCGGTGTCTTCCAATGAGGCCACGGTCCGGCGCCGCAGGGCGAGATCACCGAGCGGTGTGGGCTGGAAATCGAGTTCCTCGAAAAAGGCGCGCTTGGGGTGGTTGGTCGACATGACGATATGGTTGCGAGGAACAGCTATTGGACGGAAATCGCGGTGGCGCTGACATTTTCCAGCGGAAGCCCGAGAAGCTTGGCCGCCGCGTTGCGGTAGGATTCCAGTTGGTGGTGGTATTTCGCGTCAAGGTCGGCGTCGGGGCGATCGGTTTTGAAATCGTAAATTTTCGCTTCGACAGGTTGACCGTTCTGCAACGTGATGAGCACGCGGTCGAAGGTTCCCGTTTCGATTCCGCCGTCGATGGACACGTCATAGGTGCGTTCGCGCCACAGCAGAAATTCGCCTGCGGGGCGGGTGAACACTTGGATTGCCGCCGGCGAAGCGAGAAAACGGTGCACGGCTTCGGCGGCGGGATTTCCACCGGAAATTTCCGGCGGCAAGGGATCATTCAACCATTCGATCGCGGCGAGGAGCCGGTGCACTTCGGAGCCGAATTCGCGTCCTTCGCGGTTGGTGATGATGGAATCGAGTTTACGGGGTTTGCGGCGGGAAGGAGCGGAAGAGGCGCGAGGGCTGAAACCTGAAACTTGAGGGCTGGGTGAAAGGATGGCCTCAAAGACAGCGGGAGGTTGAATATCCACCGGTGGGTGTTCGTTGAACCACTCCGGATTGCCAACTTCGCGGTGGTCGGTCTCGCCGGGAAAGGTGTTTTCGAGCCATTTGCCGGCGTGCTTCACGTTGCGTCCGGCGGCGGTGACGCAGTAGAGCGCTTTTTTGGCACGGGTCATGGCCACATAAAGAACGCAGAGGGATTCGTAGGATTGCCGGGCGCGAATTTCTTCCCGGGCGGACTGGAGGACCGGGTCGGCTTCGCAAAATTCCTTGCGCGGCAGGGCGAGTCCCCATTGGACGGTGCCTTGCCCGTCGCGATGGAGGGAAATGCGGGCATCATCGCGGAATTCACTCATCGCCTTGCCGCCCAGCTCGGGAAGAATGACCACATCGACGCCGAGGCCCTTGGCTTGGTGGACGGTCATAACGCGGATCGCGCCGGGTGTTTCGTTTTCCTCGAGGGTGCGGTGATCGATGGCACGGACGAGACCGGCCCAGTCCCCTGCCCCTCCGCGGGTCGCATCGAAGCCGGTGGTGGTGTCCGCGAAGGCGTCGAGTTCGTGCGGAGTGATGATTCCGGCGGTGACGGCATTTTGGATCCAGCCGCGAACCACGGGAGCAAACCCGGTGCGGGCACCGAGGCGGGCGGCGGCGGTGAAGGCGGCGATATCGGGTCCGATAACATGCCGCCAAGGCGAGGCCAGGGCATGATCGCGGGAAACGAGATCCGCCGGTGAGGCGATGAAGCGGATGAGCGAAAGCAAGGCAACGCCGGCCGGGGTGGAGAGGCAGGGATTCACTTTGCCTTCGGCCGCGGCGGGGATGCCGGCTTTTTTCAAAATGCCGACATAGCGGGCCAGTTCGTCATTGGTGCGGACGAGGATGGCGCAGTCGAGTCCGCGGGCGAGCGGTTCGACTTCGCGGAGAATACGGAGGACCTGACACGAGAGGGCTTCGTCCGAAGATTCATCGTCCGCGGGACGGACCACATCAAGGCAGGCGTAGCCCTCGGGGGCGTCCGACCGGGCTTGGTGGGAGACCCAGGCTTGGGTCCAGGCCCGAACCGTCGGTTCGGAAAAGCGGAAGTCCGCGGCGTGACGATCGAGGGTTTCCGGATTGAGAACACTTTCCACCGTGCGGACGACGGCCTGCGAGGAGCGGTGGGAAACTTCCAGTTCTTCTTTTTGGACCACATCGCTTTGGCCGTGGTTGTAGCGGGATTGGATTTCCCAGAAGAGCCGTGCGTCGCCGCCCCGCCATCCGTAGATGGCCTGCTTGGTGTCGCCGACATAGAAAAAAGTGCGGGCCCCGGAGGTGTCCTGGATGATTTCGTCGGCGAGCGAATCGAGGATGCGCCATTGGGTGCGGCTGGTGTCCTGGAATTCATCGAGCAGCCAGTGATCGTGACGACCGTCGAGACGGTAATCGAGATCGCGCCGCCAAGGGTCCTGCGCGCTCCGGGCGAGAAAAAGGGCCACATCGGCGAAGGTGAGAGCGCCGGTTTCACGCACGGTGGTGTCATAGACGGACTCGTAGCGCGCCAGCAGGGCGTGGAGGGCCCGGGAGGAGTCGAGCTTGGCTTGGACTTCGAGTTTGATCAGAGACCGGCGGAGATTTTCACGGAGTTCGGGGAGACGTCCGCGAAGGTAGAGCCGGTCTTCGACTTTGCCGCCGACGGGGACGTAAGGTTCGCCGGTTTTTTTATCCTCGCTGTGGCCGGCGAGTTTTTCGGCGAGAAATTTTTCCAGCTTCTCATCCATACGTCGCGGCGGACGGTGAGCAAGCACGAGATCGAACCACGCGTTCCACTGCGCTTTTGCTTTGGTCCCGAGGTCGGGATGCGTGGCGGCGATTTCGTCGCGCAAGGCACGGACGGCATCTTCCACCGAACTGGCGGCGAGAATGCCGTCATGGTCGGGCCAGATACGATCCGCATCCCCCCAGGCGACGCCGGACGGCGTATCGAGGTAATTTTGCTGGAGGCCGGCGGCCGCGGATTCGATGGTGCCAAGGACGGAGCGATCGGAGCGGTTGCGGCTTTCCTGACGCAGAAGCTCCACCAGTTGGTCGAGTCCGCTTTTGGTCCCGGCGGCGGCGGCAAAGAGACGGTCGAGGGCGAGACGGCGGTGCTCTTCGATCCCGGCCTCGTCGAGGAGGCGGAATTCGCGTCCGAGTCCGAGTTCGAACGGAAAAGCGCGCACGATGCGTCCGAAAAATCCGTCCATTGTGCCCATGGAAAGCCGCGGAAGCGCGGCGGTGAGTTGCCGGAGCCAGACGCGGCATTGGTCGGCGGTGAGACCCGGTTGGCCGAGTTCGCCCCGCAAGCGGTCGAGTTCGGCGCTGTTGCCCGCGGCCCCGGCCAGGCGTCCGAAAAGTTTTTGCAAGAACTCGGCGGCCGCTTTGCGGGTGAAGGTGAGGGCGAGGATGCGGTCCGGGGCTTCGCCGCGGGCGAGAAGTTCCAGGCAGCGGGTGACGAGGCGGTAGGTTTTGCCGCTGCCGGCATTGGCCACGATGAGGAGGACGCGGGCGAGGTCTTTCACGAGCGTCCCTCCAGATGCGCGATGGTGGCTTGGTCGAAAATTTGCCGCGGATCTTCGCCGCCGAACCACCCGGCGAAGTTGTCGTATTTCACTTCCTCGGCCGGTGGCCAGAAATTGCCGCGAGCCACGCGTTCGGCGATGGCGGTGGCGCAAATTTCGGCCAGGCTTTGCGCCGCTTCGTCGAGATCCAGCAGCGCGATCCGGGTGTCATCGGGATCGCCGGGCAAGAGGATGTAACCGGTGGCGACTCCCCTCTTGGCATGCTGAGGCCAGATTTCCGCGGCGAGACGGCGGTAGAGCGGGAGTTGCAGATCAGTCCATGATTTCCCGACCGGGCGATCGCGACTGTCGGTGCGCGTGATCGCTGCTTCGGGCACATCGTTGTCCTCGTGCAGCGGACCGAAGTGCGTGTCTTCCGGGGTTTGGGTTTTGGCGAAGGTCTTGTAGTCGAGAACGCGCAGACCGAGTTCCTCGTGGGTTTCGACACGGTCCATCGTGCCGGTGAGGGCGAGTGGTCCGATGGCGAAGCCGTCATCTTTTTTCACCGCGTATTCACTCTCGATGAGGCGCCAACCGGCGCGGCGCTCGGCGGCCTGCACGGCGGCAAGGTGGCGGAGACGCACGCGCATCGACTCGGTTTGGACGAGGACCACGGGCGCGGGGTGGCGTCCGTAGTGGCGGGCGACGACACGATCGAGTTCTTTCCCGAGGTAGGTGGCGATCAGTTGTTCATCCGTGCTCTCATGCGGTCCGTCCTTGTGAAAATTCTCGAGCACGCGGTGAAGGAGCGTCCCGTAGTCGGAGGCGCCGATTTCGCGCTGGTCGGGATCGAAGGGCTGCAATTTTTTGACCTGCGAGAGATAAAAACGCAGCGGGCATTCGAGGTAGTGTTTGAAACCGGTCACGCGGATGGTTGTGACGGGGTCCGGTTTTCCGAGATGCAGCTGCCACGCGGGTGAAGGATGATGGATGCGCGGGCGCGCCGGTGATGGCTGGAAAATTCTCGTGACGCGGCCGGGCAGTTCGCCGTCCGGACAACCGAAGAGGAGACGTGACGGACGGTTGGGCTCGCCTTCGGGCCGGAAGCGGCTGAATCCGAGGCGGAGGCAGTCGGGTCCGTGCGCGCGGATGAGGCACGAGAGAAGGTAAGCATCGCGCGCGTAGCGCGTGGCCTGCGAGGCGAGGCCGAGTTTGGCGCGGACGGCATCGGGCAGGAAGGCGTCCTCGCTCACTCCCGAGGGCAAGGCGCCTTCGCGGCACCCGGCCAGACAGAGAACCGGTGCGCCGGCCCACGGGGCTTCGAGCCAACCGAGAATTTCCACGGCGTTTTCCGTCGCGGGGGTGAAGAGACGGCGGTCTTCGATTTGACGTTGGTGCAGGGCTTGTTGCCAGTCGGGAGGAAAATCACGGAGCAAGGGGGAGTCGTTGGTCCCGTCGAGCGCTTCGACCAAAGATTCCAGGGCGGAGGCAGTGGATGGGTCATCGTCTTCGACATCCTTGTAGAGCGCGGCGAGAAGTTCGCGTCCTTGGAGATTCCGTCCGGTGAAAGCATCGAGAAGGGCAATGAATCGGCGGAGTTGCGTGATATCCTCATGCCCGGAGGACTGGTTGGCATCCGCCCACGCGCGCGCGGCCTCGAGTGACGAGCAAAGTTTTTCCGCGAGCAAACGGTCGCAAGCGGCGGCGGCCTCGTTCGCCCCGAGGTCGGACCCGGCAAGGAGGAGTCCGGTAAAGACGGGCAATTGGAGCAAGGGGCGCAAGGCGCGCAGTTGTTGATGGCGCAGGAAATCCTCACAGGCGGCCAGAATGGTGGCGGCTTCGGTTTGCGCGAGCGATCGGCCTTCGGGCCGGTAGGGCACGGCGCCGCGGCGGGCCAATTCGGCTTCGAGTGCATTGGTCGACTCGGGTGCGGCGGAGACGAGAGCGAAGCCATCTTGTCCGTGCCGCGCGGCGAAATCGACAAGGGCCGCGGCTTCCCCGGCGGCATCGTTTTCCGTGACGAGCAAACCCTCGGGAACTTGCACCGGATGGGTGGTCCACCATTCCGGATCGGGGCGTCCCCAGGAATCAAGGCGGGCGTTGTTGTCCGCGGCGGACGCGCACAGGAGTTCCACGGTGATGCCTTGGTCATGTGCGGCGGTGAGCCAATCGGTGGTGATGGTCGGAAGGTCGGGAACGGCGGCTATGACAATGCGGCGGAGATCCGGGGGGAGCAAAGGTTTGGCTGATTGCGTCAAGCGCAACGCATTCGGATCCGGGCGGCCGGCACGCTCGAGGATTTGCCGGTAATCGGTGTGAAGCTTGCCGAATTCCCGCCAACGCAGGGCGTCCTGCGGACAAATTTCGGTCAAGCTTTCCGCGGACGGCAGAAGTCCGCCTTCGGCCAAAGTGTCACACACCGCCGCGAGGCGGCCGGCCACTCCGATCCAATCCTCCGGGGCGGAGAGTTTCACCGCCGGGGGTACCAGCGCGGCGAATTTCGGGCGGGGGGTTTCGCGGAGCACGTGCACCCATGCGGCCAGGCGCTCGAGCGGGGAGGCGGTGACGGCACCGTCCGGGACGAGAACTTCCATCGGCAACCGGAACATGGGGGAAAGGACGCCTCCCGATTGGCGGGCCAGTTCCGCGCGGAGCGCCCGTGCGGCCCCCGTGGTGGAGACGATGACCAAGGTGTCCGAAAGATCGACCGGCCGCCCTTGCCGTCCGGCCAACAACCGTGCCGCCACCTGCACGGCCAAAGGTTGCCGGGTATCGAGGAATACGGGCGGGTTCAAGCCGGCGAGTGTGGCAGAGTGAGGCCGGTCAGACGAGCAGGGATTGTGTCATAAGCGGCGCGATCCCGAAACCTCAATCACCTTTCATCGAACGGATGATGAGGGCGAGGATGACGATGGTCGGCAGGCCGAGCCAGATGGCCGGCAAGACCATGTTGCCCGCGCGGGCGCTGGGTGAGTAGCGGATGGTGACCGGTTTATCAGCGGAGGACGGTTTGCCGGGAAGCGGGGCGCGGGGCGGGAAACCCGGACGCAGTGGGCGGGGCTG
>CAZEYV010000105.1:0-2930 GCA_964516705.1 uncultured Chthoniobacter sp. | reverse complement strand
TGATGCTGTTGATCGTATTGATCAGCGAAATGGCATCGGCCCCCGCGCGTTTTGCCGCGCGTGCGGCGTAGACCACGTTGGTGATATTGGGGGTGAGTTTGACGATGACCGGGATTTCCGCGGCCTCCATGACCCAGCCGACGATGGTCTCGGCCACGTCGGGGTTTTGTCCGACGGCCGAGCCCATGCCGCGCTCGCACATGCCGTGGGGACAGCCGAAATTGAGCTCGATGCCGTCGGCGCCGCAGTCGGCGGAGCGTTTGACGAACTCGTGCCAGCGCTCGCGGGTGTCGACCATAAGCGAGGCGATGACCGCGTGGTTCGGCCAGCGGTCTTTGACTTCCTTGATTTCGCGGAAGTTGGTTTCCGGCGAGCGGTCGCTGATCAGTTCGATGTTGTTGAAGCCGACCATGCGTTGTCCGCCGAGGTTGAGCGCGGAATAGCGGGAGGCGACGTTGACGATGGGATCGCCGATCGTTTTCCAAACCACACCGCCCCAGCCGGCTTCGAAGGCGCGATGGGATTGGTAGGCGGTGTTCGAGGGCGGACCGCTGGCGATCCAGAACGGATTCGGCGATTTGATTCCGGCGAAGTTGATCGAGAGGTCGGCCATGGGAAGAAGTGACGGGTGACTTGTGACGAGTGCCGAGTTTAAGAGCCCATGGCCGCGAGGAGTTCGGGGACGCGGATGGGGTGGTTGAAGCCGGAGCCGGTGGCGCCGTCTTTGCTGCCGTGGCGGGAGGGTTGGACGGGGCCTTCGACTTTTTGCTTGGTCAGCATCGCGTTGATGCCCCGGGCGGCTTTTTTGCCTTCGGCCACGGCGTTGACCACTTCGCGTCCGCCATTGGCGCAATCGCCGCCGACAAAAACTTCCGGGATGGCGGTCGCCATGGTCTCGGGGTTGTGTTCGACCCGGCCTTTGGCATCGAGCTTGAGGCCGGGGAAGAGATTGGCCAGCACAGCGGTTTGTTTTTCCTGCCCGACCGCCTTGAGGACGAGGTCGAATTCCTCGATCCATTCGGAACCGGGGATGTTTTGCATTTTGCCGTCGCGGGTTTCGGTCTTGGCCAGGCGGAGGGCTTTGACGTGTCCGTTTTCGGACAGAACTTCGGTCGGGATGGTGTGGAAGTGGAACGTGGCGCCGTCATTCTTGGCCAATTCGTATTCGAATCCGTAGGCCGGCATGTCGTCCTCGCCACGGCGGTAAATGATGGTGGCCACTTCGGCGCCGAGGCGTTTCGACTGGGTGACTGCATCGATCGCGGTGTTGCCGCAGCCGAGGACGGCGACGCGGCGTCCGACGGGGACTTCGTGCAGCGGACGGGTGTGGATCCACTCGATGAACTCGAGGGCGTCGACGACCTCGGGGAGATCTTCACCCGGAATACCGAGGCGGTTGGCGCCGCCGAGTCCGAGGCCGAGGAAGATGGCATCGTAATTTTTCTCGAGATCGGCAACGGAGATGTCTTGGCCGATTTCCACCCCGTAGCGGAACCTGACCCCGAGGCCCTCGATCATCTTCACCTCGTCGAGGCTGATCTGGGGAGGCATCTTGTAGTAGGCGATGCCATAGGTGTTGAGTCCGCCGCCCGCTTTCTTTTTGTCGAATACGGTGACCTCGTAACCGAGTTGGGCCAATTCGGCGGCGCAACCCAGTCCGGCCGGGCCGGCTCCGAGGACGGCGACTTTTTTGCCGTTCTTTTGTTTCGGCGCATGGAGGACGTCGATATGGTGCTCGAAAACGTAATCGGTCGCGTAGCGTTGGAGGCGTCCGATTTTCACCGGGTCGCCTTCGAGATCGAGGACCACGCAGGCGCCTTCGCAGAGGACCTCGGTCGGGCAGACCCGGGCGCAGCTGGCGCCGAGGACATTGGCCGTGAGAATGGTCCGGGCCGAGGCGACGGGGTTCTTGTTGGCGATTTTTTTGATGAACGACGGAATGTCGATGCCGGTCGGGCAGGCCATGATGCAGGGGGCGTCGAAGCAGAAAAGACAGCGGTTGGCTTCGATCAGCGCTTCCTGCGGGGTGTAGCGGGACGCTTTTTCTGCCATGTTGCGGACGGCCGTCTCGGCATCGAGGAGCGGTTGAATAGGCATAAACTGGGGGATATGTCAGTGTTCAGTTTTCAGTGGTTCAGTAAAGACTTTCCTTGCAGAATCCCGTCATGACCAACGCCTTGAATGCCCGGCGGACGATCGACGAGCTGAAGGAATTGCGCGCATTGACCGGCGACGAGAACGGGGCGCAGCGGGTGGCGTTTACTCCGGTGTGGGTGAAAGCGCGCGAATTTTTGCGAAAGCGCTTCGACGGACTCCCGGTCGAGATGCACAACGATGCCGCGGGGAATTTTTGGGCGACGCTGCGCGGCACGAGCGACCGGGAGTTGCTCATGGGCGGGCATATCGATTCGGTGCCGAATGGCGGATGGCTCGACGGCTGCCTCAACACCCTGGCCGGGGTCGAGGTGCTGCGCCGGATCTGCGCGCAATACAACGGCAAGCCGCCGGTCACGGTGCGGGTGGTTGATTGGGCGGACGAAGAGGGCGCGCGTTTCGGCAAGAGCTTGTTCGGTTCGTCGGCCTGCTCGGGAAACCTCGACATGGACGAGGCGCGCGGGTTGGTCGACAAGGACGGGATCAAATTGCCGGAGGCGTTGAAGGCAGTCGGGATCGATTTCGAGAAGGTCAAGGATTGCGGCCGGGAATTGAAAAATGCCGGCGCCTACCTCGAGTTGCATATCGAGCAGGGACCGGTGCTTCTCGACAAGGATCTGCCGCTCGGTGCGGTCTTGGGAACATTCGGCGTGGAGCGTCATGCCATCACGTTCCACGGTCAGGCCGCGCATTCCGGCAGCACTCCGATGGACCGTCGCAAGGATGCGTTCCTCGCCGCGGCGCGGATGAGTCCGGAGATTTACCAGATTGCCCGG
>CAZEYV010000104.1:0-11178 GCA_964516705.1 uncultured Chthoniobacter sp. | reverse complement strand
TGATGTAAGTGGCGGGTGTCGAGCGCGAGGGTTTGCCGATGGGGGATTGGTCGACCATGTGGACGGCGGCGATGTGTTCGGTGCCGGTCAGTTTGTCATAAGGGGGCGGGGCGGCTTTGCGGGAGGGTTTGCGTCCGCGCCGGGTCATCGATTCTTTGAGCGCGGGGACCAGCGTGCCGCGCAGGAGGGAGGATTTGCCCGAGCCGGAGATGCCGCAAGCGACGGTGAGGCGTCCGAGGGGAATACGGACGTCGATATTTTGCAGATTGTGCAACTTGGCGCCTTTGAGTTCCAGCCAGCGGAGGTCTTTGCCTTGAAGCGGGCGACGTGAGCCGCGCGAAGGGCGGGCCGGAGGGTTGGCCAGGCAGCGACCGGTCACGGAATTTTCCGAGGCGCGGATTTCGTCGAGCGTGCCGGCGGCAATCACCTCGCCGCCGCGGGAACCGGCGCCGGGTCCGAGATCGATAATCCGCGTGGCGCGGCGCATGGTTTCCTCGTCGTGTTCGACAACGAGGAGCGAGTTGCCTTGTTTGACCAGCTCGTCGAGGGCGTCGAGCAGGCTGCGGTTGTCGCGTTCGTGGAGTCCGATGGTCGGCTCGTCGAGCACGTAAAGGACGCCGCGGAGGCTGGAGCCGAGTTGGGCGGCGAGACGGATGCGTTGGGCTTCGCCGCCGGAAAGGGTGGTCGCAGGACGGTCGAGGGTGAGGTAATCGAGGCCGACGCGCTGCATGAAGCCGAGGCGCTGGCGGATTTCGGGGAGAATATCCTCGGCGAGGGTGGCGTCGTGGGCATTGAAGGCGAGGGTGTCGAGCAGGGCTGTGGCCTCGCGGACGCTGGCGCGGGTGAAGTCGGCGATGGGATGGTCGTGCACGCGGACGTGACGGGCTTCGGTGTTGAGGCGGACGCCTCCGCAATCGGGACACGGGCGGGCGACGTCCTCGTCCGTTTCTTCGCGGGCCTGTTCCTCCTGCAAGTCGGCTTCCAATTGCGTTCTAGCCTGATCGGTCTTGACCGCGCTGTCATAAACGAGACCGAATCCGCGGCATGTTTCGCACCAGCCGTGCGGGGAGTTGAAGGAAAACATGCGCGGGTCGAGCGGTTCGAAGGCGCGGGCGCAGGACGGGCAGGCCATCTCGGTGCTGAGCAGTTCGCTATCCTTGCCGCGGACGAGGCGCGCGGTGTTCTTGCCGATTTCGAGGGCGCGGCGAGCGAGGGCGAGGGCGTATTCCTCGGAGGCTTTGGTGATTTGTCCGACGAGGACATCGATCGAGTGCTCGCGGTAGCGGGAGAGTTCGGGGAATTTGTCGGCTTTGATCAGTTTGCCGTCGACGAGGAGCGTGTCGAAATCGTGGCGCACGGCCCACTCGGCGATTTCCTTGTGGAAGCCTTTGCGGGATTTGACCAGCGGGGCGAAGACTTGGACGGGTCCGGCTTGCGCGGCGGCGCGGACTTTTTCCGCCACCTCGGCCAGCGTGGTGGTGGCGACGGGGACGTGGCACGACGGGCAGTATTGTGTGCCGAGTTTCGAGTAGAGAAGACGGAGGAAGTGGTAGACTTCGGTGATGGTGGCGACGGTCGATTTGCCGCCGCCGCGCGAGATGCGTTGCTCGATGGCGACGGCGGGGGGAAGTCCGTCGATGTGATCGACGTCCGGTTTCTCCATCTGCTCGACAAATTGCCGTGCGTAGGTCGACATGCAGTCGAGGAAGCGGCGCTGGCCTTCGGCGAAGAGGATGTCGAAGGCGAGGGAGGATTTACCCGATCCGCTCAGTCCGGTGACGACGACGAATTCGTCGCGGGGGATTTCGAGCGAAATATTTTTCAGGTTGTGCTCACGGGCGCCGGTGATGCGGATGCGTTGGTTGTCCGTCGCGACCGGCGGCGCAACGGGTTCGGCGGCGAGGAGAGTGGCTTCGTGTGGTTGTCCCTCGAGTGCGGCGCGGAGAAAGGGGGCGCTGCAGGAGTCTTTGCTTTGCGCGACTTCCTCGGGTGTGCCGACGGCCACGATTTGCCCGCCGTCCTCGCCGGCTTCGGGTCCGATGTCGATGACATGGTCGGCCGATTTGATCACCTCCACGTTGTGCTCGATGACAATGAGGGTGTGTCCGGCTTCGACCAAGCGGTGGAAGACGCCGAGGAGGCGGGCAATGTCGTCGAAGTGGAGGCCGGTGGTGGGCTCGTCGAAGAGCAGCAGCGAAGCCTCGGCCTCGGTGTCGGCGAGGTGGGAGGCGAGTTTGAGCCGTTGGGATTCGCCGCCGGAGAGGAAGCTGGTCGGTTGTCCGAGCCGCAGGTAACCGAGTCCGACGTCCTCGAGCGTTTGCAGCGGCGTGGTGATCTTTTGGTGCTTGGGGAATTTTTTGAAAAATGCGAGGGCTTGGGTGACGGTCATTTCGAGGACATCGTGCACCGAGTGTCCGTCGAGGTGGACGCGGAGGACGTGGGGCTGGAAACGTTTGCCGCCGCAGGACGTGCAGACGAGGGAGACGTCGCTGAGGAATTGCATTTCGATGCGCTCGTAGCCGAGGCCGGCGCAGCGTTCGCAGCGTCCGGCGTTGGAATTGAAGCTGAACGCAGAGGCTCCGAGTCCGCCGCCTTTGGCCGCAGGGGTCTGCGCGAAGAGGTCGCGGATGTGGTCCCATGCACCGAGGTAGACGACGGGGGTGGAGCGGGAGGATTTGCCGGGTGGCGATTGGTCGACCATGACGACTTCGCCGACGTGTTCGATGCCGGTGAGTTTTTTGATCGTGCCGGTGTCTTCCTCCACGGGTTCGCCGCGTTCGCGGAGGAGGTTGCGGTGGAGGAGTCCGTGGACAAGGGTCGATTTGCCGGAGCCGGAGACGCCGGTCACGCAAGTGAAGACGCCGAGGGGGAAGTCGGCGTCGATCTTTTTGATGTTGTGCAGCGAGGCACCGCGCAGTTTGAGGAATTTTTTCGCGGTGCGGCGTTTGGCCGGAACGGGAATGGTGCGGCGTCCGAGGAGATAATCGGCGGTGAGGGAGTCTTTGGTTTGCGCGATCTGTGCAGGCGGACCGGAGAACATGAGTTGGCCACCGGTTTCCCCGCGTCCGGGTCCGATATCGGTGAGCCAATCGGCGGCGCGGATGACGGCTTCCTCGTGTTCGACGACGAGCAGGGTGTTTCCGTTGTCGCGCAGACGGCGCATGATGCCGAGGAGTTGTCCGAGATCGCGCGGGTGGAGACCGACGCTGGGCTCGTCCATGACAAAGAGCGTGTTGACCAATGAGGCGCCGAGACAGGTGGTCAGGTTGACGCGCTGGACTTCGCCGCCGGAAAGCGTGCGGGTCGGACGGTCGAGGGTGAGGTAGCCGAGGCCGACTTCCTCGAGATACGAGAGGCGTGAGGTGACTTGGTCGAGGAGGAGGCGTGCGGTGTGGTCGGCGTCGGAGATCCGGACACCGGAGAGAAATTCGCGGAGGCGGCGGATCGGGCGCGCGGCGAGGGCGGGGAGCGCGAGGGTTTCGTCCCCGGTCCCGGCCAACCGGTAGTTGAGGGTCTCGGGTTGGTAACGTCCGCCGCGGCATTGCGGGCACTCGTTGTAGCTGCGGTAGCGGCTGAGGAGCACGCGGACGTGCATTTTGTAGGTTTTGGATTCGAGCCAATCGAAATAGCCCTGGACGCCATACCAGCGGTCGTTGTCCCAGACCTCGTGCAGGGCTTCTCCGGGACGGCGTTCGCCCTTGATGACCCAATCCTGGTCGGACGGCGGCAGGTCTTCGAACGGGCAATGGATGTCGATGTCGCGGCGGCGGGCATGGCGGACGAGATCGGCTTGGCATTCCTGGGCCATGCCGCTTTGGAACGGGCGCACAACGCCTTCGGCAAGGGTGCGCGAGCGGTCGGGCATGATGCGCTGCCAGTCGAGGCCGATGACGCGTCCGAAGCCCCGGCACTCCGGGCAGGCGCCGAGCGGGTGGTTGAAGCTGAAGAGGCCCGGGGTGGGCGGACGGATGTCGAGGTCGCACCACGCGCAGTGCCATCCGGTGGAAAAGGGGTGGCTTTCACCGGTGTCCGCATCGACGAGCAGGATGCGGCCCTTGCCGAGGCGGAGGGCGGTCTCGACGGCCTCGGTCAGACGGGTTTCGTCCGCCGCGGCAACGCGGTCCTGGATAACGTGAACAACCGGCGGCAGTGCGGGCGGCGGGGCTTCGTCGACGCGGAGGATTTGGTTATCGAGCCGGACCCGCAGGTAGCCTTGCTGCTGCAGGAATTCGAAGAACTGGGCCGGGTTGCGCTTTTCGGTGTCACCGGTGCCGACGGGGAAGGTGACCAGCAGTGTGCGTCCGGCGAAACGCGTCGCGGTATCGCGGACGATGCTGCGCGCGGTTTCCGGGTGGATCGGCTTATGACACTGCGGGCACGAGGCAGCGGCGAGGCGGGGGAAGAGGAGTTTGAGGTAGTCGTTGATTTCGGTGATGGTGCCGACGGTCGAACGGGTGGTTTTGACATTGTTCGACTGCTCGATGGCGATGGCCGGCGGGATGCCTTCGATCGCGTCGACGCGCGGTTTGTCCATACGGTCGAAGAACTGCCGCGTGTAGGGTGAGAAGGTTTCGATGTAGCGGCGCTGGCCCTCGGCGTAGATGGTGTCGAAGGCGAGGGAGGATTTGCCGGAGCCGCTGGGGCCGGTGATGACGTGGAGGAGTCCGCGGGGCAGATCGAGGTCGAGTCCGCGGAGGTTATTCTGGCGGGCGCCGCGGATGCGGAGGACGTTTTGCGGGGTCGCGGGGCGCTGGCGGTTCGACATGCCGGGGAATCGCCGGCGGGTCGGGTGATCGCCGGAGAACCGTGCAGAATAGGGCAAATGGCGCGTCAGGCAACGCGGCAAATCGCGTTTTTCCGGCCGGACAAAGGAAGGCCGGATGGAGGCGGGCGCCTCAAGGCAGCAGGGAGAGCAGCGGAGCGGGGTAGACGCCGAGCCAGATGATCAGGGCGCAGAGGAGGGCGATGGTGATTTTGGCCAGCGGTCCGACTTCGATTTCGGGGGCGTCGGGATTCGCGGGTTGTTGCCAATACATGGCGCGGATCACTTTCAGATAATAGTAGAAGCCGGCGGCGACGGTGATGACGCCGAGGATGACGAGGATCCAGTGCTGTTGCTCGATGGCGCACTCGAAGATGAACAACTTGCCGAGGAAGCCGGCGGTCAGCGGGATGCCGGCGAGGGAAAGCATGGCAAGCAACATGGCGAAGGCCAGATGCGGGGCGCGCTGGTTGAGTCCGTTGAAATCGGCGATGTCATCGCCCCCGGTGGCTTGGGCCACGATGGTCATGACGAGGAAGGCAAGCAGGGTCATGAGCAGATACGCGGCGAGATAGAAAACGACGGCGGTGCCGGCGAAGGGGGCGCCGATGGAGACGACGCCGAGGAGGAGGTAGCCGGCGTGGCCGATGCTCGAGTAGGCGAGGAGGCGTTTGAGGTTGGACTGCGGGAGGGCGGCGAGGTTGCCGAAGATCATGGTCGCGCCGGTGATGACGGCGAGGAGCGGGAGGATTTTCTCCTGCAGGGCGGGAACGACGAGAAAGGTTTGCACCACACGGAGGAGGACGATGAAGCCGGCGGCTTTCGACGCGACGGAGAGGAAGGCGGTGACCGGCGTGGGTGCGCCTTGGTAGACGTCGGGGACCCAGAATTGGAACGGGGCGGCGGCGATTTTGAAACCGAGGGCGATGAGGATGAGTCCGAAACCGAAAAGCAGCGCGGGGGCGGCGGCTTGGTCGAGGACGGGGAGTTTTTCCGCGATGGCGGCGAGGTTGAATTGTCCGGTGACGCCGTAGATCCAGGTGATGCCGTAGACAAGGAAGCCGGTGGAGAGGGCGCCGAGGACGAGATACTTGGTGCCGGACTCGAGGCTGGCTTCGTTGCGGCGGAGGTAGGAGACGAGGATGTAGAAGGTGATCGTGACGAGTTCGAGCGAGACGAAAATCATGACGAAGTCGACGGCGGAGGCCATCCACATGAGTCCGGCGCAGGCGAAGATAGGAAGGACGTAGAATTCACCAAGTCCGGCGCCGCGGCGTTCGGAAGGCATGTTCGCTTCGACGGTGGGTGCGTACTCGAGCGACATGACGAGCACGACGATGGTCGAGAGGAGGGCGAATTGTTTGAGGAAGATGGCGAGAGCGTCCGCGCTGTAGAACCGCGCGTAGGGTGCGGCGGCATTCATGGCCGCGGGGTCGATGAAAAACGTTGCACCGAGGATGCCGAGGAGTCCGGCGATGCCGGCGTAGACGATGCCGCGTTTGGCGCTGGCGCCGTCGAAGGCTTCGGCCAGGAGCAGGACGATGCCGAGCAGGACAACGAGGACTTCGAGGTAAAGCGGGTTCATCAGGGCAGGTAAGCGAAGACCGGGTTGAGGTATTCGAGGAGGAGGCCCGGACGGAATCCGGTGAGGAGGAGAACGGCGATGAGCAGGATGACGGCCCAGCGCGCATCACAGCCGAGGTCCTCGGTATCGTCTTTGATCGCCGAGCCGCGCGCGCCCCAAAAGATGCTGCGGTAAGCGCGCAGCATGTAGACGGCGGAGATGACCACGCCCCAGAGGGCGAGGGCGGTGCAGGTTTGGAACCAGTTGAAGCCGCCGACGGTGCCGCGGGCGAAGGCGCCGAAGAAAATCATGATTTCGCCGGCAAAGGTGGCGAAGCCGGGGAGTCCGACCGAGGCCATGGCGGCGAAGCCGAAGAGGAGTCCGAGTTTGGGGGCGAGTCCGCCGAGTCCGCCGAGTTCGCGGAACTCGAGGGTGCCGGTGCGGCGGTTGATTTCTCCGCAGAGGGCGAAGAGCGCGGCGACGGTGAGTCCGTGGGCGAACATCATGAGAGACATGCCTGCCAGTCCGAGTTGGTTGAGGGCGACAAAGCCGAGGAACGCGTAACCCATGTGCATGACGCTCGAGTAGCCGAGCATGAGATCGAGGCGCTTTTGCGCGAGGGTGACGAAGCCGACGTAGAGGATATTGCCGAGGAGCAGGACGAGAACGAGGTGGGCGAATTGCTGGATTTCCTCGGGGAAAATGGGAACGGCGAGGCGGAGGAGTCCGTAGAGTCCGAATTTTTTGAGCACGCCGGCGTGGAGCATGGCGGCGGGCGCTGGGGCGGACGCGTAGGCTTCAGGCGCCCAAGTGTGGAAGGGGAAGAGGGCGATGAGGATGCCGAAACCGAAGAGGATGAGCAGGTAGACGATCGGTCCGGGGGCGAGGATGCCGGCGTAGCCGAGTTGTTGCAGGAGGCGGATGTCGAGAGTGCGGAGTCCTTCGGGCACGGCTAGCCAAAGTCCGATGAGTCCGAGGAGGAGGATGAAACTTCCGAACGCGAGATAGATGGTCACCTTCCACGCGATGCGTTGGCGTTCGCCCGAACCCCAGATGCCGATGAGGAGGAAGGTGGGGATGAGGGCGAGTTCGTGGAAGGCGTAGAAGAAAAAGAGATCGATCGAAGCAAATGCACCGATGGCGCCGGCGGAGATGAAAAGCAGGCACGCATAAAACATGCCGGGGGATTTTTCGACCTTGGGGGTGACCCAGACGGCGGCGAAGGTGACCACCGTGGCGAGGAGCAGCATGACCATGCTGAGTCCGTCCGCCCCGAGCGAGAAGCTAAGTCCGTAGGCCGGGAAGAGGGCGTTTTCGCTGACGAATTGGAATCCGCCGATTTCGAGGTTGTAGGACGCGAGGAGGTAGAGGCTGAGGAGGAGGTTCGCCCCCGCGCCGAAGAGCGAGATGCGGCGCGGCGCGGCGCCCGCCATGCAGAACGCGGCGGTGACCAGCGGGATGAGGATGAGGGAAAGCAGCGGGCTCATCAGCGGAAGACGAGGAAGTAGAGGACGAGCAAAACGCCGGCGCCGAAGAAGAAGGCGTAGGCTTGCAGGTTGCCGAGTTGGAGGAGGCGCAGGACGTAGCCGGTGGCCCAGACGGTGCGCGCACTACCGGTGACGACGAGGCCGTCAATGATCCAGCGGTCGAACCACGAGCTGAGCACGGCGAGTCCGCCCTGCACGCGGGCGACGAGCCAGTTGTAGAAATTGTCGATGTAGAGGCGGTTGGCGAAAAGCGGGATGCGGACGAGATCTTTGGCCGGTCCGCGCAGGTAGAGGAGCGCGGCGAGGGCGAGTCCACCGAGCAAGGCGGCGAGTAGCGCGGTATGGACGATCTTCGGGATTTCGGGATGGGGGAGGTCGAAGAAATGTTGGGCGACGACCGGATAACCCGCGGCGACCGACGGAATGGCGAGCAAAAGCAGAGGAATGGTCATGACGGCCGGCGACTGATGGGCGTGTTCGGCATGGCTCGAGCGCGGACGTCCCATGAAAACGACGAAGAACAGGCGGAACATGTAGAAGGACGTGAGCAGAGCCGCGCCGGCGGTGATCCAGAAGACCGCGCTATTCGTGCCGTGTGCGTAGGCGACGATGAGGTCTTTGCTGTAATAACCGCTGAACCACGGCGTGCCGGTCAGCGCGAGCGTGCCGAGGACAAGGCACAGTGCAGTGAGTGGCATGCGGGTGAGGAGTCCGCCCATTTTCCAGATGTTCTGCTCATGGTGCAGCGCGATGATAACGGAGCCTGCGCAGAGGAAGAGCATGCACTTGAAGAATGCGTGGGTGAAAAGATGGAACATGGCGACATCGCCCGCGGGGGCGACGGCGATGCCCACGACCATGTAGCCGAGTTGGGAGATGGTGGAGTAGGCGAGGATGCGTTTGATGTCGTCCTGCTGCGTGGCCATGAGTCCGGCGGCGAAGCAGGTGATGGCGCCGATCCACATGATGACTTCGCGGGTGACCTCGGGTGCGGCGAGGAGGACGGGGAAAATGCGCGCGAGCATGTAAACGCCGGCGGCGACCATGGTGGCGGCGTGGAGAAGCGAGGAGACCGGCGTCGGGCCTTCCATCGAGTTGGGCAGCCAGACGTGGAGCGGCATTTGCGCGGATTTGCCGATCGTGCCGCAGAAGACGAGAAGACAGGCGGCGGTGAGATAGCCGGGGTGGAGAGTCAGGGCAGAAAGGTTTTCCTCGATGCCGGAGAACATGATCGAGCCGGTGGCCAGCCAAAGCATGAGGATCCCGAGCAGGAAACCGAAGTCGCCGACGCGGTTGACGGTGAAGGCCTGTTTGGCGGCATCGGCGGCGGAGTCCTTGCGGAAGTAATGTCCGATGAGCAGGTAAGAACTGACCCCGACCAGCTCCCAGAAGATGAACATCATGACAAAGTTGTCGGCCAGGACGATGCCGAGCATGGAAAAGAGGAAGAGACTGAGCGACGCGTAGTAGCGCGGGATGCCTTCGTCGCCGCGCATGTAGCCGGCGGAATAAATGAATACGAGAAGCGCGATCGTCGTGACGACGACGAGCATGACGCGGCTGAGGTTGTCGAGGATGACGCCGATCGGAACGGAGAAGACGCCGGGGACTTCGATCCAGTTGATCTGCGCGGTGACGGCGAGCGAGGGATCGAGGAAGACTTTCCAGCTGAAGAAGCAGGTGAGGGCGGCGGTGAGGATGCCGACGGCGCCGGCAGCCACGTTATGGCGCGGGAGGACGAAGAGGATGAACGCGGCCGCGACGAGCGGGGCGAAGAGGATGATCCAAGGAAAGAGTTGCGGATTCATCGCGGCGTCAGAATTTCATCCGGTTGAGGTCCTCGACGTGCGTGGTCTGGCGCAGGCGGTAGAGGGCGACGATGATGGCGAGGCCGACGGCGACCTCGGCGGCGGCGACGGTGATGATGAAAAAGACGAGGACTTGGGCGTTGTAGTCGGGGAGGCCGAAGGCGGTGGCGCCGTGGCGGGCGAAGGCGACGAGGGAGAGGTTGGCCGCGTTGAGCATGAGTTCGAGGCCCATGAAGATGATGAGCAAGTTGCGGCGCAGGAGGACGCCGGCGAGGCCGATGGAGAAGAGGAGGCCGCTGACCAGGAGATAATCGCCGAGGGTGGGCATGGTCTTAGCGCAGGCTGCGGCGGCTGAGGATGACGACGCCGACGGTGGCGACGAGGAGGAGGACACCGATGATTTGGAAAGGGAGGTTGAAACCGCTGAAGAGGGTCATGCCGACATCGTAGACGTCGGAGTATCCGGTGCGGGCGAGGGCGGGGAAGTGGTCGGAGCTGGTGGGAAGGGTTTTTACTACTTGGATAATGAGGACGACAAAACCGCCGAGCACGGCGAGTCCGCCGGCGAGGGCGGCGATGTTGAGTTTGCGGCGCGCTTCGGCCTTGAGGTCGAGGAGCATGATGATGAAAAGGAAGAGCACCATGACGGCGCCGGCGTAGACGAGGACCTGGATGATGCCGATGAAGTAGGCGTCGAGGGTGACGAAGAGCGCGGCAAGGGCGAGGAAGGAGAGGACGAGGCTCATCGCGCTGTTGACCGGGTTGCGGAAAAGGACGACGGCCGCGGCCGAGGCGAGCATCAGCACGGAAAAAACCCAGAACAGGATGGTGAGCATGCGGTGGTTTGCGCCCGGGGGCGCCTGGCGCGCCGCTTTTTCGCCGGAAACCTCGACGCTAAAAGAGAGCGGGGCCCGTTTCGATCACTTTTTTTCGTTCCACTTGTGGACGAGGCCGTTCATGACGCCGCCCAGTTCGTAGAGCTTTTCCTTGTCATGGACCATTTCGGCGCGGGTCAGCCCGGTGATCGAGTAGTCTTTGCGGAGGAAAATAGCCTGTTCCGGGCAGACTTCCTCGCAGAGCCCGCAATAGATGCAGCGGATCATGTCGATGTCGAAGGCCCGGGGGTATTTTTCCACCTTGGCCCACTTGTCTTTTTCGGGGAGTTCTCCGGGCTTGATGGTGATGGCGCGCGGCGGGCAAATGAATTCGCAGAGCTGGCAGGCCACGCAGCGTTCGCGTCCGTGTTCGTCGCGCACAAGGGTCGGTGCGCCGCGATACCATTCGGGCATGGCGCTGTCCCACTTCTGCTCGGGATACTGCATGGTGACCTTGGTCTGGCCGAAGGTCATTTTGACGAAGTGTTTCAACGTGATCCAGAGGCCGCCGAGGATGGCGGGGAAGTAGGAGCGCTCGAGGAGGCTGAGCTTCGGACGTGAGACGACGGTGGCCATGTCAGGATTGGAGGTAAGCGAGGATGGCGGCGGTGATGAAGATGTTAACCAACGCCACTTCGAAGAAAACATACCAGCCGAGTTTCATCAACTGGTCGAAGCGGAA
>CAZEYV010000103.1:0-15897 GCA_964516705.1 uncultured Chthoniobacter sp. | reverse complement strand
TCATGAAAATCGTGCGCGCGGCGCGCAAACACCTGCCCGCCGCCTTCAAGAGCTACAGTGCGGACGGCTACTGCACGGAAGGCATCATGTATCACAACTACGGCTTCGGCCACTATGTCGACCTGGCCGAAGCGCTTTACCGCGTGTCCGGCGGCGAGATCGATTTTTTCCGTGAGGACATTGTCGCCACCGTTGCGCCCTTCCCCACGAAATTCGAGATGATCAACCAGCGCTACCCCGCCTTCGGCGACTCGCCCTACGGCGCCGGGGCGGTGCCGGGCTTGCAGCACGTTTTGGCCCACCGGCTCGGGGACCCCGCCCTCCTGACCCCGGCGTTGCGCGGGAAAAACAAAAACGGTTACAGCTTCGGCGACGGATCGCTCATTTATGACATGATCCTGCCGGCCACCCTGCCGGCGCCCGCGCCCCTCACCAGCAACGAGTGGCGCGTCCGCGACGAATTCGAGGAGGGCGGCCTCCTCGTCTGCCGTCCGGCCGACCCGGACGACTTCACCCTCGGCGCCGCGTTCAAGGCGGGCCACAACGGGGAGGCGCACAACCACAACGACGAGGGCACGTTCGTCATCGCGACCGGCAGCACCATGCCGATCACCGACATCGGCTCGGAGATTTACACGGCTTCGACTTTCAATGCCGACCGCTACAAGAGCCCGGTCAACGGCTCCTACGGGCACAATGTGCCGGTCATCGACGGGAAATGGCAGAAAGAAGGACGCGAGGCCGCGGCCAAGGTGACCGACCGGAAGTTTTCGGAGAACGAGGACCGCTGGACCGTCGATCTGAAAGACTGCTACGACGTGGCCGCGCTGAAAAAACTCGAGCGCGAATTCGTCTACCACCGCGGACCGGACCCGCATGTCGAGATCATCGACCGGGTGGAATTCACCTCCCCGAAAACCTTCGGCACCGCGCTCATGACCCTCGGCGAATGGCGCGAGCAGGGCGGAGGCAAGCTGCGTTTCACCGACGGCGAGGGCGTGCTCGACGTGGAAATCACCGCGTCCGCCCCCTTCGCCGTGAAAGGCGAGGTCCTCAAGGCCAATTTGCGCGGACCCAAGACCCCGCCGCAACGCGTTGGCGTCGATTTCACCGAACCCGTCTCGCAGGCCGAGATGAAAATGGTCATCCGCCCCGCGCGCTGAGGCAGCCGGAAGGACCGGACTTTATTCCGCGTCGAGGGTCAGCGCGGCGATACGCTCCTTGGACGCCACGGCGGGTTGCCAGAACCAGCCCTGCGTGTCCCAGCACTGGGAAAAAGAATATTGATCCACCACCATGCGGTAGGCCGCCATGGCCTCGTCCTTTTTGCCCTCCGCCTCGGCGACCCGGCCGAGGACAAAGGTGCAGGTGCCCACGTCGTTGAGGGCCCATTGTCCGTGGGCGTTTTCTTTGTCCGGCAGCGCCGTGAGCTTGCTTTGCATCTCCGCGGCCTGGGCCCCGTAAAGCGATTGGCAACGCGCGATGGCGGCGCGCGCCGCGGCGTAGTCCTTGCGCTCGAAGGCTGCCCACGCCTCGGTGACCAAAGCGGCGGAACTCTCCCCCGCCGGAACCGGGGCCGCGGTCGGGGCCGCTGCCGGATCCGCGGCCGTCGCCGCGTCTTGGGTCCACCCGGAGACCGGACACCCGAGCAAGGCGACCCCGGCGAAGAGGCACTTAAGGTTCGACGAGCGGGTTAATCGCATGAAAATGTAGTGTATGTACCACCTAGGTTGCGTCAAGCGGACCATCGCCGCCATCCTCGTCGGCTCGGGACTCACCTTTCACAGTATGGCCGCCGGATCCAAAGTTGAGTTGCGTCAGTCCGCGGACCGCTGGGAATTGCTGCGCAACGGCGAACCCTACCGCATTCTCGGCGTCGGCGGTCCCGGTCCCCTTGTCCTGGCCAAAGAATCGGGCGCCAACTCGGTGCGCTTCTGGGGCATCCAGCAACTGGAGGAAACCGACGCCTCCGGAAAGACGAATCTGGAGCAGATCGAGGAACTCGGTCTGACCTTCTCCGCGGGAATCTGGCTCGAGCACGAGCGCCACGGATTCTCCTATCTCGATCCCGAAATGGTGCAAAAGCAGCGGCAGAAAGTCCGCGACGCCGTGCGCCGCTACAAGGACCATCCGAATCTGCTCGTCTGGGGGCTCGGCAACGAAATGGAAATTTTTCCCGGTCTCCCGGAAGCGGTGCGCGTGTGGAAAGAAGTCGAGGAGCTGGCCAAGATCGTCAAAGAGGAGGATCCGGACCATCCGGTTATGACAGTCATCGCCGGGGCGGACGAGCGCAAGGTGCGCGAGATCATGGAGCACTACCCCTCGATCGACATCCTCGGCATCAACGCTTACAGCGGCGCGGCCGGCACCGGGCTCCGGCTCCGGGGACTGGGATGGAAAAAGCCTTATGTCATCACCGAGTTCGGTCCCCCCGGACATTGGGAAGTCGCCAAGACGGCGTGGGGCGCGCCGCTCGAACCGACGGCCAACGAAAAGGCCGCGCAGTATTTCGCCACCCTGCAGAGCGCGATGGAAGACAAAGAAGGAATGTGCCTCGGGTCCTACGCTTTCCTCTGGGGCCAGAAGCAGGAAACCACCCCCACTTGGTATGGCATGCTCCTGCCGACCGGCGAGAAGCTTCCCGCGGTGGACGCGGCCGTGCGGCAATGGACCGGAAAATGGCCGGCCAACCGCAGTCCGAACATCGAGTCGTTGCGCTTCAAAAGCGGGGCGGACCGCGCCAAGGCGGGCACGCGCCTCGAGGCCGTGGCCGCGGTTTCCGACCGTGACGACGATACGCTGACTTACGAATGGACGGTCATGGCGGAGAGCACGGACATCAAACACGGTGGCGATGCCGAGAGCGTGCCGCCGTCCTTTCCCGACGCGGTCGCCTCCGGTGCCGGTCCCGAGTGCACAGTGACCTTGCCGCCCGCCGGCGCTTACCGGCTGTTCCTCGTGGTACGCGACGGCCAGGGCGGGGCGAGCACGGCGAACCTGCCGTTTCTCTCCGAGTAAGACCCACCGCACTGCGGTGTTGCCTCCGGCGCGGGCTTGGTTTCTATTGTTATTGTATGTCATCGCACGCTTTGCAGCGCGGCAAAACCCGCGCCCAATACCTTTACCGGCAGATTTCCGAGCGCATCCGCAAGGAAATCGAAGAAGGCAAACTTGCGCCGCTCTCGCGTCTGCCCTCGATGGACGAACTGGCCAAGCGCCATGACGTGAACAAGATCACGGTGCGCAAGGCGCTGGCCGAGTTGCGGGAGGACGGCCTCATTTACAGCGTGCCGGCCCAGGGCACCTTCGTGACCGATCCGGCGGTCCGCGAGAACCGCCGGGTCCGCACCACCATGGCCAGCGTGGGGATTGTCGGCCACGTTCTGCGCCGGGAATCGCTCGGCCCCTACCACCTGGAGATTCTCGCCGGCATCCAGACCGAACTGAGCCGGCAGCATGCGGCGCTGGTCATCCTGCCCGCGGGCGAATTGCGCAAGGAGGAAGACTACATCCAGCTGGTGCGGCAAGCGCACGTCGATGCGGTCATCTACCTCGGTCCGATCGCCCAACCGATCCTCGGTCACCTGCTCCGCCAGGGCCCACCTGCCGTGGTGGCCGACGCGCCGGAGGGACACGGGAATGCCGACGTGATCTGCTTCGACAATGCCGCGGGGGCGCGGGCCGCCGCCGAGCACCTTTACGAGATGGGCCACCGCCGCCTGGCCATCGTCACGGGCGACAAGCAAGTGGCCAGCCGCGAGCGGGAACAGGCCGCGGTGGAATATTGGACCGCGCGCGGCATCCCCGCCGGAAGCATCCGGCGCATCCACGGAGACTTCAGCCGCGAGGCGGGCGTCCGCGCCGGGGAGCAACTCCTCCGCGGCAAGGACATGCCGACCGGAATTTTCTGCCTGAACGATGAAATGGCCGTCGGGTTGCTCATGGCGTTGCAGACGGATGCGCGCTACCGCGTGCCGCAGGATGTTTCGGTCATCGGCTTCGATGACATTTTCTGGGCGGGCAGTTCGGTCCCCGCGCTCACCACGGTGCGCCTGGACAAAGGTTTGCTCGGACGGCTCGCCGCGCAGCGGGTCATGGAGCGCATGCACGAGCCCTCGCTCCCGGCCACCTACATCCGCGTCGAACCCCTCGTCGTCCTGCGCAATTCCACCGCCGCCGGGCCGGCCAAGATCGGCCCCGACCTCCCGCCCGCTTGACCGCCCCGCGCCGCCGCCCGTTTCCGCGGGACTTCGTGTGGGGCGCCGCCACCGCGGCTTACCAGATCGAGGGGGCGTGGAAGGAAGACGGACGCGGCCGCTCGGTCTGGGACGACTTCTGCGCCACGCCGGGGAAGGTGCAGGAAGGGCACAGCGGGAAAACCGCCTGCGACCATTACCACCGGCACCGCGAAGACGTGCGGTTGATGAAGGACCTCGGACTCCACGCCTACCGTTTTTCCCTCTCGTGGACGCGGCTTTTTCCTTCGGGCCGGGGGAAACTCCATCCCAAGGGCCTCGCCTTTTACGACCGCCTAGTCGACGACCTGCTCGCCGCCGGCATCCGCCCGTTCTGCACCCTCTTCCACTGGGATTATCCGATGGCCCTCTTCCGCCAAGGCGGCTGGTTGCATGCCGATGCGCCTTCGTGGTTTGCCGACTACGCCTCCGCGGTGGCCGGCGCCCTCGGCGACCGCATCCGCGATTGGATGACATTCAACGAACCGCAGTGCTTCATCGGGCTCGGCCATGGCGACGGCATGCATGCGCCGGGGTTGAAACTGCCGGTGCGCGAACTGCTCAAAGCGGCGCGCCATGTGCAACTCGCGCACGGATTGGCCGTGTCCGCCCTGCGCGCGGGCACCAGCCAAACTGCCCGGATCGGCTGGGCGCCGGTCGGTGTCGTGCACTATCCCGCGACGGCGAAACCCGCCGATATCCGCGCGGCACGCCGCGCCACCGACGCCTGCCACCGCGACCATGTGTTCAACAACACGCTGTGGAGCGATCCGGTCATCCTCGGCCGCGTCGCCCCGGAAGCGCGCCGTGCCTACGGGAAACTTCTGCCGCGCTACAGCGACTCCGACCTGCGGACCATGGCCCAACCGATGGACTTTTACGGGCTGAACATTTACCAGGGCACGGCGGTGCGCGCCGGCCGGGACGGACGGGCCCGCGCCGTCCCCTTCGCCCCGGGTCATCCGCGCACCGCGTTCCAATGGAATGTCACGCCGCCCGCGCTGCGCTGGGGCCCGCGGTTCACCCACGAGCGCTACGGGCTGCCGGTTTTCATCACCGAAAACGGGTTGAGCAACACCGACTGGGTGGCGACTGACGGCAAGGTGCACGACCCGCAGAGGATCGATTTCACCGGAAGATATCTGCGCGAACTGCGCCGGGCAATGGACGACGGCGTGCCGGTGCGCGGCTATTTCCATTGGTCGCTGCTGGATAATTTCGAATGGGCCGAGGGCTACAAGCAGCGCTTCGGCCTGATCCACGTCGATTACGAAACCTTCCAGCGCACCCCGAAGGATTCGTATCACTGGTATCGTAACGTCATCCGCACACGCGGTGCCGCGCTTTAAGGGCAGTTTAAAGCTGTCTGTAGCCGTGGCACAGTATGCCGCGAACCCGTGGATTCGTCGGCGGGGACGCCGACGCTACAGTTAAATGTAGCGGCGCCGTCCCCGGCGCCGAAACAACGAGCGACTACAGACTTTCTTAAGCGGCTCGAGCACCACTCAAAAAAGCGGAACCCGGTCCCGCGGGCGCGGAACCGGGTTTGCTGAAACTGCTTATTGCCAGGCCTTAGCGGCGGCGACGGCGGATGAGGTGACCACCGAGACCCGCAGCGCCCAAGGCGAGCAATGCGTAGGTCGAGGGTTCCGGAACCACACCGACGTTGTCGACGCCGACCGTGGACGCGTTAGCGCCACCCGCCCACAGCGGGACAAAAATTAACTTTTCTGCGTTCACAGGAATCGTCCAGTCGTAGGTGTAGGTTTGCCATGTGCTTCCGTCACCGATGACGGGCCGAAACTGGTCTTGGGTGTTGCCGACGATGACATTGTTGGCCCACGCCTCGACTTTCATACCACCCGGAAGGCCTGCTGTGGGTCCTGTGCCTCCGACTCCAAGGTTGATGGAATCCCAAGTGAAGGTTACGGGGCCGCCTGCGGTCAAACCAAGGCTGGCTAGGGTGTAGCCGGCACCGGTCGCGCCAGCAGCTGTCGGGCTGACGAGAATACCCCAACCGCCAGCCGGGGTGATGGTGGCATAGCCACCAGGGTTTCCGCCGGTGGCAAAAACTGTCGGAGGCCGCTCGCCTCCTTCGGCGTTCGCGACCCAGCCTGTGGCGCCGTCGGAGAAGTCGCCGTTGGGAATGAGAATGATCGCGCTGGCCGGAAGCGCGAGGCAGCCAAGCGCAGCGAGAGTGAGGGTGAGGATTTTAGTTTTCATGGGGATTTAGTTTTGGGGTGTGTTTGTTTTTGAAGACGGTCTTGGCCAACAGAGGTAGGACAAGTCATCTAGGTGCATCCTAATTTCGCGCTTCAGGGTGTCAACCGAAAAAAACATTAGTGCCCACAAAATTTGAACGCCCCCGGCATCGGCCCACGGGGGTCTGTTACCAACAGCGGAAAAGGCTGCATACTTTGGCCTTTTTCTCGGTGAGCACAGGCGGCCGCCGAGGCGCGATCTCCGTCGGTCCGGGCGGGACGCCCGTGCCCCCTACCTCTCCCATCGACGGGAGCCTCTGCGAGGTTTTGGACGGAGCGGTTTAGCTCGTCCGATCACCCCCCGGCGGCCGCCCTTGGGCGGGCTTCTGGTCAACCGAAGCCACAAAAAGCCTCCACCAACCCACAAAAAACCCGGTCCTCGCAAGGACCGGGTTTGATGAGAAGTGCTGAGGCTTGGCCTTAGCGGCGGCGACGGCGGATAATGTGGCCGCCAAGTCCCGCGGCTCCGAGAGCAAGCAGGGCGTAGGTGGACGGCTCAGGCACGACGGTCGCGCTGCCGGCAACTCCGAGTTGAGCGGAGTCAGTTCCCCAAATGTTCGGCCCTTTGATCTGCAGGCCCCACTGCACGTGTCGCGCCGGATCATTGATAGCGGCCAGGTTGATGGAGAAATCGCCGGTCGAAGTGATGACTTGAGTGCTGGTCGCGAAGCTTGAAAAATCCGGCGCAAAGTCGCGGATGAAGGCCGTCAGTTGATAGGGAATGCCCGCCGCGTTGGTGGATAGGCTGAAAGAGGTCACGGAGCCGGCGAAAGTGACCGATTGACCGGCATAGGTTCCGGTTTGCTGACCGTAGAGATTCCCTTCCATGATTTTGTTACCCAGAGCACCAACTCCACCGCTCGGCGTATACCAGAAAGAATCCGGATCGCCGATCGTATTCGGGCTCATTGTCACGCTGGACGCTGAATTATACGTGGAACTGAGGTCACCGATGCCCCAGCTTGAGCCGAAGACAAAAGTGGTTCCGTCGAGTTGGAAAACGTTCATGAAACCAGTGTTCATTTCCGCACTGTTGATGGTCTTGAAGATTTGGGCTGATGCACCGGACACGCCGGCGATCGCCACTGCAAGAGTAAGGAGAATTTTTTTCATGGGGTTGTGGTTTGTATGGGGTTGTTGGATAGAATGACGTCAATAACTCAGTCAAAGCTAATCCATCTAGGTGCAACCTAATTTTCGCTGGATGCCACGTCAACCACAAAAATCATTCGGGGCAAAAAATCTTCCGACCACTCGCAGGGCTGGTCTCGCGTAAGCTACCCTTGAAATCCGGACCGGTCCAATATGAGCAAATGATCTCGTGTCGACCCACCAAAAACTCTGCCCCGACGGCGCTGAGCGGAGCAGAGGTCGGGCCGTTTGTCTTCCCCATGGCCGCGCACCTTAAGGCAAAAGCGAAAGGGAGGCCAAGACAGCAAGCCTTCCCGCTTCCTAAAACCAGGTTGGTCCTGTAGCGTTCCCGCCCCGTGAAAGGACGACCTGCCGTAAAAAGACCATCACCGACCTCCGACCGCCAACCCGCCGGGGAATTCATCAAGTTCGACGGGGAGCCGTTCTACCGCATCCGCGACTACGACCGGATGCCCCCGTTTTTTCTCTCGGTGGTCAGCGCGGAGGACCATTGGATGTTCCTTTCCAGCCACGGGGGGATCACCGCGGGGCGCCGGGATGCGGACCATGCGCTTTTCCCCTACTACACGGACGACAAACTGCGCGACCATGCCGAGTCGAGCGGCGGCAAGACAATCCTGCGCGTGCGCCGGGGCGGTAAGGAATTCCTTTGGGAACCTTTCTCCGCGCGGAGCGAGGGCCGCTACCGCGTGAGCCGCAGCATCGCCAAAAACATCTGCGGCAACCGTATTGTCATAGAAGAGCACAACGAGGAACTCGGGCTGTCCTTCCTCGCGGGCTGGAGCAACAGCCGCCAATTCGGCTGGGTGCGGCGGTGCCGGCTGCAGAACACGGGGCGGACGTCGGTGAGCGCGGATTTCCTCGACGGGATCCAGAACATCATGCCCCCGGGCACGGGGAGCGACTTCCAACTGCGCTTCAGCACCTTGCTCGACGCCTACAAGCGTAGCGAGCTGGTCCCGGGCACCCGGCTTGCCCTCTTTCGTCTCAGCGCGGTGCCGGCCGACCGGCCCGAGCCGGCCGAGGCTCTCTCCACCACGGTGGCCTGGTCGGTAGCGCCGGGCGCGGGTCCGATCCTCCTTTCCGACCAGCAGCTCGACGCCTTCCGCGCCGGCGGGAAGCCGCGCGCCGAGACCGACATCTGCGGCCGCCGCGGCGCTTACTTTGTCTGCGGACGCGTCACCCTCGCCCCGGGCAAGGAAAAGAGTTGGATGATCGGGGCGGATGTGGCGCAAAGCGCGTCGGACGTCGTCCGCTTGCGCACGCAGCTGAAAAATCCGGCCAAGTTCAAACGCGCCGTGCTCGAGGACATCGGGGAAGGCACGGCGGAATTGCGCCGCATTGTGGCGAGTGCCGACGGGCTGCAGGTTTCCGCGGTGCCGATGGGCACCGCGCGGCATTTCGGCAACACGCTGTGCAACGTGATGCGCGGCGGCATTTTCACCGACGGCATGAACGTGACGCGCGAGGATCTCGACCGGCACGTGCGTGCCGCCGCGCCCGCCGCCGCGGGGCGCTGGGCCCGGCGCGCGCGCCGGCTTCCGGCCAAGATGACCTACCCTGACGTGGTGCAGGCCGCGCGCGGCTGGAACGACCCGTGCCTCGAAAGGGCATGCCGCGAATACCTCCCCCTGACCTTCAGCCGCCGCCACGGCGACCCCAGCCGTCCGTGGAACCGCTTCACCATCCCCTCGCGCGACGCCGCGGGCCGGCGTGTCCTCGATTACGAAGGCAACTGGCGGGACATTTTCCAGAATTGGGAAGCGCTGGCCCAATCCTTCCCCGGGTTCACCGCGGGGATGATCTCGCGGTTCCTCAATGCGAGCACCGCGGACGGCTACAATCCCTACCGCATCACGCGCGGCGGCATCGACTGGGAGGTGCCGGAACCGCACGACCCGTGGGCCTGCATCGGTTACTGGGGTGACCACCAGATCATTTACCTGCTGAAGCTCCTCGAACATGCCGCGCAGCACGATCCGGGTGAACTCGAGAGCCTGCTCGATCGCGACATCTTCGCCTACGCCAACGTCCCCTACCGCATCCGCGCTTACCGCAGCCTCGTCGCCGATCCGAAGGATACCGTGGTCTTTGACCAAACCCTCGAGAAAACCATCAAGGCCCGCGCCCAGACCCGCGGGGCCGAGGGCAAGCTGCTCTGGGACAAACAAGGTCGCGTGGTGCGGGCCAACCTCGCGGAAAAACTGCTCGTTCCCCTCCTGGCCAAGCTCTCCAACTTCGTGCCGGGCGCCGGCATCTGGCTCAACACCCAACGGCCCGAGTGGAACGACGCCAACAACGCGCTGGTCGGCCAAGGGACCTCGGTCGTCACACTGGCTTACATCCGGCGGTATCTTTCCTTCCTGCTGGCCATGCTCTCCGCCTCGCCGCGCAAAAATGTCGTCCTTTCCGCGGACATCGCGGAGTTTCTGCGCGGCATCGCTTCGGTCCTGGAGAAAAACGGCAAGGTGCTGTCCGGCGCGATTTCCGACCGCGACCGGCGCAAGGTCACCGATGCGCTCGGACGCCACGGGGAAATCTACCGCGAGGCCGTCTACGAAAAAGGACTCTCGGCGAAAAAAGTCGCTGTGCCCGCGGACGAGCTGCGCCGCTTTCTCGATCGGGCGCTGGCCTGGACCGACCACAGCCTGCGACTCAACCGCCGCAAGGACGGGCTCTACCATTCGTATAATCTGATCGCGTTCGCCGGGAAGAACCGGCTGACCGTGCGTCACCTCTACGAGATGCTCGAGGGACAAGTCGCCATCCTGAGCAGCGGTCTGCTTTCCCCGCGGGAATCGCTCGCCCTGTTCCGCGCCCTGCGTCGCAGCCGGATGTATCGCCGCGACCAGCACAGCTACATGCTTTATCCCGACCGGAGCCTGCCGCGTTTTCTCGAGCGCAATGGCATCCCGGCGGCCGAGGCGCGCCGCTCGCGGCTCATCGCGCGGCTGTTGGCCGACGACAACCGCGACCTCGTCGAACAAGACCACCTCGGCCAGGTGCGCTTCCGCCCCGGCATCCTCAACGGCCGGGCGCTGGGCGACGCGCTCGACCGCCTCGCCGCGGACAAAACCTACGCGCCCCTCGTGCGGAGCGAGCGCGCGCGGATGGAAGGCATTTACGAGGATCTCTTCGACCACCAATCATTCACTGGGAGATCGGGCACCTTTTACGGCTACGAAGGACTGGGCTCGATTTACTGGCACATGGTCTCGAAACTCCTGCTCGCCGCGCAGGAAATTTATTTCCGCGCGGAGCGGGAAAACGCCCCCGCCTCCCTGCGGCGCGGGCTGGCCGCGGCTTACTATGACATTCGTCGCGGACTGGGCGACGCGAAGGAGCCCGGGCAATACGGCGCCTTCCCCATGGACCCCTACTCCCACACCCCGGCCAACGCCGGAGCCAAGCAACCGGGCCTGACCGGACAAGTGAAAGAAGACATCCTCTGCCGCCAAGGCGAATTGGGCATTTTCTTGGAGGACGGACAGATTGTCCTGCGTCCTTCCCTCCTGCGCCGGGCGGAGTTCCGCCCCGCGCCGGGCGAGTTCACCTTCCACGACGTGCGGGGCAAGGAGCAGACCATCCGACTGCCGGCGGACAGCCTGGCCTTCACCTTTTGCCAGACGCCATTCGTTTACCGCTTGGCGAAAAACGAAGGCGCTGTTGTCACCTTCGCGGACGGAACTTCCTCGGCCGGCGTCGGCCTGGAACTGGATGCGGCGACCTCCCGCGCCATCCTCGGCCGGACGGGAGCAGTCGCAAAAGTCCAGGTCAACCTCGACCCAGCCAAGCTCCTGGGCACGATCTGAACTGTCCGCAACCTGTGCTCTGACTTCGTCCGCCGCGGCGGACTCCGGTTCTCAACGCCTTTTCTGTGGTTATCGGCGCAATCCGTGGCATCCGTGGTCAAAAGCGTCTGCTCATCCGGAACGATGCAGTTGAAGTCAAAAAGTAGAAGCGGCGGGGACGCCGCTTCTACCTTTCCAAATCGCTGCCGCGAGTGCTTTCACTGCACAGTGAGCATGCTGCTTCGCGCAAATTCTCTGATGGTTGGACAGCGGAGGCTACGCGGCATGGCCCCGAGGCCCTGAACCCGCGCGTCGGCGGGTATGTGCCCGAGAGTAAACATGGGCTTTGAGGTAGGGCGCGACAGCCTGGCCGCCGTGTGCGGATCCCCGGCGCGCCGCTGGAAGTGCGCGGCGGGTCCGGAGGCCCCGCCCTACCTCTGACACCGCGGCCGCATAGCACTTCGAATTATACTAAACACAAGGCATCCGTGGTCAAAAGCTCCTGCCTATTCCGGCCCAGAGGCAGGGAAAGAAAGACCACCGACCCGGGATGCAACCGGGTGAGTAATCCTAAAAACGGAGATGAGAGTTGACCGATGAGGGTTGAGAGATTGAGCAGCAAGGTGATACGCCGCAGCCCGTCATCACCCTTGGGGTGACGGAGCGGACATGGGCAAACTTTTGATTTTCAGTCCCTCATTTGCCTCCGGCTGTCTACGCTTCGCTGCGGCTCTCAACCATAGACCCTCAACTTCCTTTGTAGAGTAATGAACGGGGCGGCCCGAATTCGGTCAAACGTTTCAATGTATTCCAAAAACCCCACCCCGCAACCTCACCCGAAAAGACACGAAAAATCTGTATTTCGTCGTTTGACAGCCCCCCCGCGATGCATATGGTATGGTCCTATGCTACCCCCGACAAACTCCCAAACCCCTTTCGGAACCTCCGTGCGCGCCCTTTGCCTCGGGCTCTGTTTGCTTCTGGTCAGCGCAAATGCCGGACTCGCCCAGAGCGATCCGTTCAAGAACGCGCAGATCACTTACATGAACATCTACACCAATCTGGGGTTGCCGCGCCTTGGATGGCAGGGAGTGTTTAACTACGGTGCAGCCGATCTGGTCGTGTCGGGCAACAGCGCTCTGGGGTCTTCCATGGTGTTCAAACCGAACAGCCTCATTTACACCGGCCAGAGCGAGCCCAAGCAGTTGCGCTACTACGAAGCCCTCACCTTCAAGGAAATCCTCGTCCAGCCGGGCATGTCCAACGTGTCCATCGTGATCGACGTCAGCAACGTCAACCTCCCGACGAACACCAAATTTTCCGTCATCTGCAAGACCCTGAGTCCGAGCTACGCGGAGACCTCCGTCCAAGCGACGCAAATTACCAATACGGGGAGATTCACCAACACGCTAACCGGGTTGACCAACAAGGTAGGCAATATCCTGCAAGTCGGGTTCCAGATGGAGGGCGTCACCCAGACCAACACGAACGCCAGCCAAGTCGGATTGAACATCGTGAGCCGCAGTGTCACCGGCACGACGCCCACCTATCCCGCCACGACCACCAGCCAACTGCTCCACAATGGTGATTTCAATGTCAGCACGAACACGAATTATTTCGTCTTCGGGGCGCCTCTTCCCGACGACTTTTTCTGGCAGGCCTTCGAGGGCGCTTATGTGGGTGATCCGGCCAACGTGAGCACGGTCGCCTCGCCGACCGGTGGCAAGGTTCTCATCCTTGACGGTCTTCCTTACTCCGGGGCCTGGCACAACGGCAATGCCGGGGTTGAGGTCAAAGCCGATGGCGGCAAGGTCTTCACGCTCTCCTTTGATGCGTTCTTCCCCACCGATTATTCTTCGGCCACCACCTCGATTTCTTTCTGGAACGATGCTTCGGCCACCCTCCTCCACGATGCCAACATCAACGGCCAGATCGCCCCGACCTCCCTCGGAGCATGGCGGAGCTATCGCGTCCGGTATTTCGCCACGGATGCCGAGTTTGCCGCCCTGCTGACGGGGAAAATGCGCCTGAAAATCCAGACCGAAGGCCGGGTCGGAACGGCTTTGTTCGACAACTTCGTCCTCCGCCAGCAAACCACGGCGGAAGTCGGCCCCCAGCTGGCGGTGAACATCGCCGGCGCGGATTACAACAACGGAGATACCGCGGCCCTTTTCGCTCCGCTCATCGGTTACACCACGCCGTATTCGGTTCTCCTGCGAAACGATGGCTCGGAACCTTTGAACGTCTCTTCCGTCTCGCTCTCCGGCACCTCGCTCATCTGGGAGGGCGACACGAGCGCCTCGCTTCAGCCCGGCGAGACCCGCACCTTCACGGCCACCGCATCGCCGGTTTCGAAGACCCCGGTCTCCGGCCTCCTGACCGTGCTGAGCAACGACAAGGACAGTGCCGACCAAACTTACGTGGTCGACCTGCAATCCACACCCGTCGCGGCGTCCGACGACTTCAACAGCGGCACGGCCGCCGAGCTCGGTTGGGAACCTTTTTATAACGCCATCACCAGCTTCGACACCGCCGCTTCGACCAGCGTGACGGGGGGCGCTCTGAGGCTCGATGTGGACTCCGAGACCGGCGCGGGCACCTACCCGTGGTATTACGGGGTGCGCAAGGTCTTCGCCTCCACCGGTTCTCTCGACCTGGCCAATAGTTCTCTGACCGCCTCGCTGCGCGCCTTCGGGGTTTTCGATGGGCTCACCCAAAACAAAGTCCAAGTCTACCTCGAATCTCTCAATGGATCGGGCGCGCCGACCGGACGCGTTTCGCTCGGCCAGTGGATCGACGAGACCACCGCGGGTGCCGAGCCGGGCGTGGACCCTTATTTCACTCCGGATGGCATCAATGACCGCGTGGCCGTCCTGCTGCCCGAAGGCGGGGGATACACCGCCGCGGGCGGAGTGCTCTCGGCCGCGATCAACCAAGGCTTCAATCCCGACGCCCCGGGCTTCCAGATCGTGGTCCTTATGACAGACTTCGACTTCGACCTCGACTCCAACAACATTGTCGAGATCGATCAGATTGGCCTCGGCTTGGCGACCAGGCCTTTCGCGGTCGCCAATGGCGGGTTCGAGAGCAACAGCACGGATTTTGGGGCGGGCGCTCCTCCTACGGGCTGGCTCCAGTTTCCCGTCGAAGGGGTGAGCAAAAACCTCGTCGCCAACGGTGAGCCCGTCTACAACGCGAGTCTCGCCGACGCCGACGAGAACGTCCTGTTCACTGCCTACGCGGGCAGCAACGCAATGAAAATTTACGCCCAGAACTACTTCCCCGGCGGCGTCTGGGAAGGGCCAAGCCAAACCGGCGTGGTTTACCAAGAATGGGGTGTCGCCGGCACCGCGGACTTGTCGGTCGGTCAGGTCCTCCACGCCCGCGGGGTGGCCAAAGTCTACGGCATCGACCCGCTGACCGGCGGCAGCACATTCCGCTACGGTTTCCGCTATATGGACGCCCTCAACGTGCCCGTCGCACCCGACGATGTGACCACGATCACTGCCTCGACCGCCATTGCGGACCAATGGGTTCCCTTGGTGGCCAACGGCACCGTGCCGGCCGGCGCGGCCAAGGTGCAACTCATCGCCGAGTTCGTGCAAAACGCCGAGACGGACGCCGGCGCCGTTTACCTCGACGACCTTACGGTCGGCTTTGGTTCGGTTCCTGCCGTGCAAACCGTCGGCGGCACCACCTACCAGTTGGTCTGGTCGGACGAATTCGACGGTTCCTCGCTCAACACCGCCAACTGGACGCCCGAAATCGGCACCGGGGTCAATGGCTGGGGTAACAACGAGGCGCAATTCTACACGGACCGCCCCGAGAACCTGCGGGTGGAAAACGGCCGCTTGGTCATCACGGCGGTCAAAGAGAACTACCAAGGTTCCTCGTGGACCTCGGCCCGCATCAAGACGCAGGACAAGCGCAACTTCCAATACGGCAAGCTCGAGTTCCGCGCGAAGCTCCCCTCGGGAGCCGGACCTTGGCCCGCCGCTTGGATGTTGGGTAGCAACATCTCGTCCGTCGGCTGGCCGGCCTGCGGCGAAATCGACGTCATGGAATGGCGGGGAACCTTCGGCGACGCCAACACCGTCGGCCACGCCCTTCACTCCCCCGCCCGCCATGGAGGCAACCCGGTCGAACCCGCCAGCCGCACCCCGGTGAGCAACCCGTCGACCGAGTTCCACACCTACGCCGTGGTCTGGAACAGCAATTCCCTGACCTTCAGCGTGGACGGTGTGGACACCGCCGTCCTGACACCGCCGGCAGCCGATGCCGAGGTCTTCCGGAAGGAATTCTTCCTGCTGCTCAACCTGGCCATGGGCGGCGTTTACAATGGCGGCACGATCGATCCGGCCCTCACCCGCGCCACCTACGAGGTGGATTACGTGCGCGTCTACCAGGATGTGCTTAGCGCAGACACCATCCCGCCGGTCATCACGCTGGCGGGCGACA
>CAZEYV010000102.1:0-7195 GCA_964516705.1 uncultured Chthoniobacter sp. | reverse complement strand
CCGAAGACATTGGCCGCGCGGGTGAAGACGGCGGGGAAGTTGTATTGGCGGATGAAAGTCTGCAGATGCAGATCGCAAGCCGCGCGTGATGCAGCATATGGAGTGCTGGGATTGAAAGGTGCATCCTCACGCACATCGCCCGAGCAACTGCCGTAGACTTCGGGGGTCGAGACGTGGACGTATTTTTTCAGACCCGGCATTTTGCGCAGGCCGTCGTGGAGGCGTACATTGGCCACCACGTTTGTCTGATACCAATGGTCCGGATGCTCCCAGCTTTCGGCCACCATGCTCTGCGCGGCGAAGTTAACCACATAGGGCGCGCGGAATTCTGCGATCGCGTCGAGCAGTTCCTTCGTGTGCAGATTAAGATCGAGTTGCGCAAAGCGGAAGCGGGACAGTTCCTCTGACGTCCTTTGCCAACGATACGGGAGAAAGACCGGATGCGCTTCGGTGGAACGGCTGGTCCCGAGGACTTCCCAGCCCTCGCGCAGGCAGTGCGAAGCGAAGCTCGCCCCGGAAAACGAGTTGCTGCCGATGACAACAATGCGCTTCGGATCACTCATGGGGTGCTGTTGCGGCGGGGAGTTCGGGCATCATGGATGGCGGAGCGGAACCCAGGCGGAACCGGCCTTGCTCGAGGCGCAAAAGCCGATACCAAAGCTCTTCCACACGGTTGCGGTAGTTGCCGGAATTGCGTTGCCAGCTGATGCCGATGGCCGCCTCGAAGTGCCGGCGTTCATTTTCGGACAAATCTTTTCGGGCTTGAGGGTCGGATGACAAGCCTTGCACCGGAGAGCCCAATTTCACGAGCCTCTCCATGTGCCGGTCGCGGTCTTCGAGCGCCTCCTGCAAAATCTGCGCGATGGTCGCCGCGGTCGCGTAGATCTCCTCGTCGTCGAGATTGACCTTCTCACGTTCGGTGCGGAAGGCGGCCTGCAACCCGGCGAGGCTTTCCGGGCTGTATCCGGCAGCGCCTGTTTCCAGCGGGGCGAGGATCGGGTCGATGAACGGCAGCAAGCGCCCGCTGGGTGCCTCGCCGGCAAGGTGGTAGGGTGCGCTGCGCTCCTGCTGGAGAAACCAGGCAAAGCCGAGAACCGCCAAGAGCAGCAGCGCGAGAACCCATAGCCACGCGGCGGTATTGCGGTCGGAAGGCGCGGCCGGGACTGCGGCGGGAAAGCGGACATCACCTCCGGGCACGGTGCGGCTGCTGCTGCGGCGCTGACGGCGGGGACTTTCCTCTTCCTCGGGCACGGAGGAATGGCGCCGCCGGCGGCGGCGGCGCGGCTTCTCCGGCGGGGACGGCTGGCGCGAGGGCTGGTCGAGATCGTCGAAAATCATGCGCGCGATTCAGGCAGGCTGCCGCCCTTGGTCGCGGAGAGCACTCCCCGACCCTGCGGCAACACGTTGGGATAACGGCGCGATAAGTTTTTCAATCGGTGCGGGCCACCGAGCGGCCCGCGAGCGGATGCACTTTGCCCGGGACGACGCGGTCGAGCATCACCTCGACCTCCCGCTGGCTGCCGAGCAAATCGAGCAGGACGGCCACACGCTCCTTGGCCGGCATGACCCGCGTCACCACGGCCCGAAGGCCTTTGAAGGGTCCGTCCAGGACAGTGACCTCGTCCCCCGGCACGACTTTGGGCACGACCTCGATGACTTCGTTGTCGCGGACAAAATGACGCAACTCACCGATGACCTCTTCGGCCACGACCGAGGGTTGTCCGCCAAAACCGATGATCCTCGACACGCCCATGGACGAGGCCACCAAGCGGTAATGGGTGCGGTAGGGAAACCGTCCGAAGATGTAGCCCGGGAAGAGCGCTTCCTCGAACCACTTCTTGCCGGTCACCGTGACGCGCTGGAAACGCAGCACCGGGCTGAACACCTCGAGACCGGCTTGGGAGCGGAGGAATTGGGCGGCCAGTTTCTCGTGTTTGGGCTGGGTCTGAAGACAGAACCACAACGGATCGGTCGACTCCATGAGCGGGTGGTTTTCCATGGTGTCTATATTTTGAGAAAAGTGGACACGAGAGGCACGAGGCGGCGGGCTTTGTTGTGCCACGCTTGCAGCCGCTCGACACGTCCGGAAAGACCCTCGGGCGCCTCTTTGGATGGATCATCCACCGCCGCACGCAGGCGGTCGAGCCGCTCGTCAGCCCGCTCCATCTTGGCCGACAATTGGTCGCGGAGAAAACCCCGGACCAAAGCCGGCAATTCCGCCTCGGCCTCGAAATAGTCTTTGCGGTCCCCGGGAAGATGGCTGACCCGCACCGCCCCCACCCCGCGCAAAAGACGCAGCCCCTGGCTTGCTGACCCCTTGCTGATCCCGAGCGTGGCGACCAAGTCATCGAGCGTCATGCGCTCCCCCCGGGCGAAGAGCAGGCCATAGATCTCCCCGACCGAGCGGGGCAGCGAAAGGTATTTGCCGAGGTGCACGAAAAACTCCAGCAACTCCCTCTCGGCCGCACCCAATTGCGACGGGGAGACTGGGGGCAGTGTCGCGGCAGGCATGGGGTAGGCTTTATTATGCGCGGAAAAGAGCAGGATTCAATCTTCGGTGAACAAAGTGAACGCCAAGGGCGGTAGCTCAGGGGGCCAGTTGCGATTTTTCCAGTTCGTGTCGCGCACCGCAGCGCGGACAGGAAACGCGGATGTGGCTGTCCCCGCCGAAAATCGCGTCCAGATCCCCGCGCAGGGCTGGCGCGATGGCCTCGGCGATTTTCCCGGCCGTGCACCCGCACCCGAAACGGTAGACTCTCGTTTCGAGCGGCGGGTTGCCATCGCGGCAGATTTGTTCGATCTCCCCGGTGTCGGCCGACTGCAACCAATCGAGGTCGGCGTCCGGCTGGGCCACGAGCAGAGCAAAAGCATCGCCCCCCAACCGGAAATACCGTGCCCCGCGCTGTTCGCTGGACGCGTAAAAAGCCGCCGCCGCGACCAACAGATCACCACCGGCAAACTCCACCGAGCTGCGACGACGCAGACCATCGGGGCCGGCCGTCTCCGCATGGAGGACATTGCCGCCGACCGCGCGCACTTGCCGCTCGAACGCCTGCCCGGTGACCAATCCCGACGGATTTTCCGCCACCGCGAACAAATTGACTCCTGCATCCTCGAGATGAACGGTCCAGGCGCAGGTCAACGTCCGCGGTTGCGCCGCCGCGTGCAGAGTCAGCGCCGCGAGCAAAGTCTTGAGCTTCTCGTCCATACCGTGCGCGAGCACCACGCCGGTTTGGCCGAGGTGGAGGTAGAAATCCATGAAGACCGGACCGAAATCCGCGGCGCAGAGCAGGGCATTGCGGCCCCGCACAAAGCGGCACGCCACACTCACCGCGGAGTCATCCACCGGGCTCATGGCGGTGGCGGCGTGGCACGCGCGACCCCGGCCGGAAGCTGGTGGCTGCGCCACCAACGTTCGGCCACCGCGCCCCAGAGCGCATTGATCAGCGAATAGGCCAGCGCGGCGCAAACCAACCCCGTCACGGCGCAACCGAGCAGGAGCGGGCCCGGCACCCCGGCGGCAAGGTCGAGCAATGAATCGGCCGGCACCCCGGCGGGAGCATCTTGCCGCAGCAACCAGGCGCCCAAGCGGTATTGCCAGTAGAGGATGATCGGCCATGTCACGGGATTGGTGATCCAGACAACGGTGATGGCGGCAGGCACGTTGAAGCGGAGGAGGTAAGCCGTGATCCCGGATGGCAGCATCTGGAAGGGAATGGGCATCATCGCCCAGAAAAGTCCGGTGGCCGCACCCAAGGCGACACCATGACGCCGCGGACGCCACAGTTCGGGGGAGAAGAGGCGGTCTCCCAACAAACGGTGCAGCCAGGTGCCGCGCACGTGACGCTGGCGCGGGACCTTCTTGAGCCACGGGCGGAACCGCGACCGTCGCAGACGCATGAGACTCATGACCGGGGCCGCACACCCGCGCGCACGGTTTCCGGGCTTGCATTGCCGGTCCTGTCGATTACAACGCACATGTCATGAAGAAGATCGAGGCCATCATTAAACCCTTCAAGATGGAGCATGTCAAAGAGGCCCTCGCTGAAATTGGCATCGAAGGGATGACCGTGACGGAGGTCAAAGGCTTCGGACGCCAGAAAGGCCACACCGAAATCTACCGCGGCAGCGAATACACCGTCGATTTCTTGCCCAAGGTGAAGCTTGAGATCGTCGTTTCCGACGAGAACGTCGCCAAGGCCACGGACGCCATCGTCAAGTCGGCCAAGACGGGCAAGATCGGCGACGGCAAGGTTTTCATCCTTCCCATCGACGAGGCCATCCGCATCCGCACCGACGAGACCGGCGACGCGGCGGTTTGACCGCCGGCCCGACCGCAATTGCGGACCCTGCGCTGTGGATAATTTCCAAGCCCTCATCCTCGGCCTCGTTGAAGGCCTGACCGAATATCTGCCGGTCAGCTCGACCGGTCACCTTCTGCTCGCGCAGCGGCTGATGGGCATCGAGTCGAGCACCGCCTCCGACGCCTTCGCCATCTGCATCCAAGCCGGCGCCATCCTCGCCGTCCTCGGGCTTTATCGCGGACGCGTCGGGCAAATGACCCTGGGGCTGCTCGGCCGCGACGCGACCGGTCGCCGTCTGCTCTTCAATCTCGTTGCCGCGTTCGTCCCCGCGGCCGTGCTCGGCCTGTCGCTCGAGAAGCCGATCAAAAAATACCTTTTCGGCGGCGACGAATGGGGACTCTGGCCGGTGGTGGCCGCGTGGCTGGTCGGTGGGCTGGCCATCCTTGCGGTTTCCTTCGCCCGGAGGCGACGCGGCGCTTCCCCGACCACAGGCTTCGCTCTCGACAACCTTACCATGCGGATGGCCCTTATTGTCGGCGTGGCCCAATGTCTCGCCATGTGGCCCGGCGTCAGCCGCAGTCTCATCACCATCGTGGGCGGCGTGCTGGTCGGGCTTTCGCTGCCTGCGGCCGTGGAACTGAGTTTTCTCCTCGGCGTGATCACCCTCACGGCCGCCACGGCCTATGACGCGCTCAAGAACGGTCCGGAAATGCTCGCCACCTACGGCGCCGTTCCCCTGCTCATTGGTTTCGGCGCGGCCTGGTTGTCCGCCGTGCTCGCCGTCCAGTGGATGGTCGGCTACCTCAAGTCGCACGGCATGGAGATCTTCGGATGGTATCGCGTTGTTCTGGCCATTGCCGTGGCCGCCTGGCTGCTCTGGCCCGCCCGTTGACCATGACTCCCATCGTTCCCGACCTGCAATCGGTCATCCTCTGCGAAGACGTGCGCACGGAAGTGAGCGGAGCCCAAACCCTGGTCGGGGCGATCGGCGCGATCGCCACCCCGCAGGTCCCCATCGGCTTTTTCAAACTCTGCCTCTGGACCCGCTGGTGCGGCGGCATCGGAAAATTCCACCAAGACTCGCGCCTGCTCGATCCCGATGACGAAACCGTGGCCGAAGCCTCCATCGATTTCCAATTGCAGGAGATCGAGGGCAGTGCGACCAACGTGCATTTTTTCGGAGGCGTGCAGGTCAGGAAATTCGGTGTACACCACGTGGAAATCCGGCTCGACGGCGACATGCGCATGCGGTTTCCCGTGCCCGTGGTGCGGGTCAACCAACCGCCGGCCGCGGGAACCAACCCCGGCGTGTTCCAGCCGCCTTCTTCCGGAGGCTGACCGAACATTCGTCCCTCTGCTGCACGGAGGGCGCGCTTGCCCGCGGAAGCGGCGATCCTTATCGTGGCGGTCGACGTCATGCCGCCCATCCGTCCGTTTTTTCTCCTCCTCGCCCTCGCGGCCGGTCTGGCTCCGTCGGCCGCGCAGGAACCTGCCCTGCAATATGCGGCGACCCGCAGCGTGGATGGCTTCGACATGCCGGTCGGGAAGCCCGACGCGGAGGGCTACTACCGTTCGCGCGGGCTCATCGTCGGCCGCCACATGGGCGACGATTGGAACGGCAACGGCGGGGGCAACACGGACTTGGGGGCTCCGGTCTACGCCACCGCGCACGGCCTGGTCATTTATTCCCGCGACGCGCGCATGGGTTGGGGCAAAACCGTCATCGTGCGTCACGCTTACTGGGAAGGTGGCAAGTGGAATTACGCGGACTCCTTTTACACCCACCTGCACCAGATGTTCGTCCGCGAAGGCCAGCAGGTCCGGCGCGGACAACTCGTCGGCAGCATCGGGACAAACCGCGGCATGTATACCGCGCACCTGCATTTCGAAATCCGCAAGAACCTGCGCATCGGCATCAACCAGGGATCCTACCGCAAGGACCTGAGCAACTATTTCAAACCCTACGAGTTCATTCTCGGACGCCGTCAGTTGAACGGCGGCAACCGCCGCGTGCGCGTGCCGATCAACACGTTCCAACTCCAGGCGCGCGTGGTGGACCAGATGGGGCCGGCCGCCGGCCGCGTGGAGCCCCCGTCCCGCCCCCGGGCCAAACCCGACTTCAAAGTCGACCGCTTCGGCGAACCGTTGCCCTGACCGCGATCAGGTGTCGCGTCCGGATCGCACGACCGCGTATTCGAAGCTGTCGACCAAGGCCTGCCAACTCGCCTCGATGATGTTGTCGGAAACACCGACCGTTCCCCACTCTGCCTGGCCGTCGGTGGACGAAATAAAAACCCGGGTGCGGGCGGCAGTGCCGCGCCGGCCATTGATGATGCGCACTTTGTAGTCGTCGAGACGCACGCCCGTGATGACCGGGTAGAACGGAACCAAAGCGAGACGCAGGGCGGCATCGAGCGCGTTGACCGGACCGTCGCCATGCCCCTGCTTGTGGACTTGTTCGCCGTGGACCCGGATCCGCACCATGGCGGTGCATTTGTTCCAGTCGCCCGACGGATGGCCGCTGCGCAAAAAATCGCACTTGTATTCGTCGAGTTCGAAAAGCGGGCGATGCTGACCGATGGTGCGCCGAATGAGCAGTTCGAAGGATGCCTCGGCGGACTCGAATTCATAGCCCTCATGTTCGAGGCGTTTGACCTCCTGCAAGACCTTGGCCACTTCGGGCGAGCCCTTGGCGAACTTAAATCCCATCGACTCGGCTTTGACCAAGACATTGGTCTGGCCGGAAAGATCCGAGATGGTCACCACCCGCTCGTTGCCGACCAAGGCAGGGTCGATATGTTCGTAAGAGCGCGCCAACTTCTGCACCGCGTGGACGTGCAAGCCTCCCTTGTGCGTGAAGGCCGCCGCACCGACAAACGGCGCACGGATGT
>CAZEYV010000101.1:0-18588 GCA_964516705.1 uncultured Chthoniobacter sp. | reverse complement strand
GCGCGGGGTCCGGATGAGCAAGCGGGTCGCTTCGCCGCTCTCGATGTAAGGCATAAGGCGCTGCTCGATTTCGTCCATGTAGCCTTTGAGGTATTCGTGAGAGGCGCCCTCGGGTCCGTTGACGAGGACGAAGAAGGCACCGCGGTCTTCGCGCGGGGCGTATTCTCCGGGCAGACGGGCCAGAACCCACGCCGCGGCGGCGGCCAGCGCGACGAAGAGGGTCACGGAAGCCGCCTTGCGGCGCAGGACGATATCGAGGGCGCTCAGGTAGATGCGCTGGCTGTGATGGAAAGCGCCGTCGATGAAGCGGGTGACCGCATTGCGGCTCTCCTTTTTGCGGAGGAGTTTCGAAGCCATCATCGGGCAGAGAGTCAGGGCGACGAGGCTGGAGAAGACGACGGCGGCGGAAATGGTGAGCGAGAATTCCGAGAAAAGCCGCCCGATGTCACCGCCGAGAAAAGCGATGGGCACGAAGACGGCGACGAGGACCAGGGTGGTGGAGACGACTGCGAATCCGACCTGGCGGGCGCCACGGTAAGCAGCGACAAGGGGTGTTTCGTTCTCTTCCTCGAGGCGGCGCCATATATTTTCGAGGACGATGATGGCGTCATCGACCACGATGCCGATGGCTAGCACGAGGGCAAGAAGGGTGAGGATATTGAGCGAGAAGCCGAAAAGATTCAGGGCGATGAACGTGGCGATGAGCGAGACCGGGACAGTCACCGCGGGAACGAGCGTGGCGCGTCCGCTGCCGAGGAAAAGGTAAACGACCAGGACGACCAGCCCGATGGCGATGAACAGGGTGCGCACGACCTCGTGGACGGCTTCCTCGACGAAGACGGAACTGTCATAGCTTTGCTTGATGGTCATGCCGGGCGGGAGGGTCGGGTTGAGGCGCGCGGCTTCCTCGCGCGCGGCGCGGGCCACTTCGATGGTGTTGGCGGTCGATTGTTTGACGATGCCGAGGCCGACCATCAACTCGCCGTTGCCGCGGAAAAAGGTGCGCGTTTCCGCCGCCTCGCGGCTGACGCGGGCCACGTCGCCGAGGCGGACAAGGTAGCCGTCGTCGCCCTTGGACAGGACGAGGCGGGCGAAGTCCTCGGGTTCGCGGAAACTGCGTTGGAGGCGCACGGTGAACTGGCGGGTGCGGGACTCGATGCTGCCGGCGGGAAGCTCGACGTTCTCGCGGCGCAGAGCCGACTCGACATCGGCCACGGTCAGTCCGCGCGCGGCAAGCTCCTGCCGGTCGATCCAAATACGCATGGCCCAGGTCTGTTCCCCGCCGACGCGCACATTGGCCACGCCGTCGATCACGGAAAAGCGGTCGACGAGGTAGCGCTGGGCGTAGTCGGTGATCTCGGGAATCGAGTAGCCGAGACCCTCGAGGTTGAGCCACATGATGACGTCCTCGTTGGAGTCGACCTTCTGGATTTCGGGCGGATCGGCCTCGATGGGAAGGTCGTCGACCACGCGCGAGACGCGATCGCGGATATCGTTGGTCGCGGCGTCGACATCGCGGCCGGTGCGGAATTCGACATTGATGCTGGAGCGTCCGTCCACGCTGGTCGACGAGATGGTGTCGATACCCTCGACCCCGGCAATGCTCTGCTCGAGCGGTTCGGTGATGCGGGTCTCGACGACGGTCGCGGCGGCGCCGGGGTAATTTGTCTCGATGGAAACGACGGGCGGGTCGATGTCCGGGTATTCACGCAGCGGCAACTGGAAATAACTCAGCGCGCCGAAAGCAACGAGTAGGAGTGACAGCACCGAGGCCAGCACCGGGCGCTTGATGGAGAGGTCGGTGATGAGCATCAGTCGCCGGCGCTTTCGGTCTGGACCTGAACGGCCCCGCCATCGGCGGCTTTGAGGGCGCCATGGGTGATGACGCGTTGTCCGGCGGCAAGGCCGCCGAGGATTTCAATTTCCCCGGACTGCCGCGCGCCGACTTCGACCTCGACCTTGCGGGCCACGGGACTATCGGCTCCGTCTTCGACGACCATGAGAAAATTTCTGCGTCCGGCGGGGAGCAGCGCTTCCTCCGGAACGACCACGGCCTGGCGCTCGTTGGTGCGCAATTCGACGGTCATGAGCAGGCCGGGTTTGAGCAACCGTTCCGCGTTGGGGATTTCCGCGCGCACCGTGACGGTGCGGGTCACCGGGTCGATGCGGCTCGAGACGCTGCGGATTTCGCCGGAGAACACTTTTCCGCCGAAGGCGCGGGCGCGGGCCTCGACGGGTGCGCCGGCGACCAGGACGGGGAGAAACGTGCTGGGCACGGCGAAGTCGAGTTTCATCACGCTGTCGTCATCGACCGTCGTGATGAGGTCGCCGGGTTGGACGAGGGCGCCGACGCTGATGTTGCGGAGTCCGACGACGCCATCGAACGGCGCGGTGATGGTGAGGTTGTCGATGCGCGACTGGACGGCGAGTTGCCGGGCACGGGCTGTTTCGTGGACGCGGCGCGCTTCGTCCAACTGGGCCGCCGAGGCCGCGCCTTGGCTGGCGAGTTGTTTGGTGCGCTCGTATTGGCGGAGCGATTCCTGGGCGGTGGATTCGGTCTCGCCGAGCAGGGCGCGCGCTTCCTCGGAGTGCATGGTAGCCAGCACGTCGCCTTTTTCGACCCGTTGCCCGTCGGTAAAGTCGAGCGAAGTCACGGTCTCGGTGACTTTTGCGGTCAGATCAACGGATTCGTTGGCGGTCAAGGTGCCGAGAGCCTCAATCCGGTCGGCTATCGGTCTGCTTTTGGCGACGACGACCTTGACCGCGGGCGGACGGGAAGGTGGCTTCTGCCCGAAGACGACCGTGCACGGGACGAGCAGGATAAGGGCTAAAAAACGGCGGACGATCACAGCAAAGACCATTCCAGCCCCGATCGTGCAGCAGCGCAAGGGCAACCGGAAAGTTCACGCCAAGACCCGTGGAGTCATCAGCTGTGCACGCGCTACACGTTGAAGCGGAATTCCATAACGTCGCCGTCCTGCACGACATGTTCTTTGCCTTCGATGCGGAGTTTTCCGGCTTCGCGGGCCTCGCCTTGGGAGCCGAGAGTGATGAGGTCGTTGACGGCGATGGTTTCGGCGGCGATGAAGCTATTCCGGGAATAGCTCCTTTTTGAGAAGCGCCATCACGACAACAACTTCAAGACGGACTCCGGGGTGTCGGCTTTGATCGGGGAATGGCGGTAGTCGCGAATGTTTCTCGTCACGATAGCTTGGGCACCGAAGAGCATGGCGGCGGCCGCTTGCATGGCGTCTTCCAAATCGGCGAAACCCATGTCGAGCGCGGCTTGCATCTGCTCCCTTCCGGTCCGGGGCACCTCCGCAAACTCAAGAAGGTCGCGGATGAATAGCCCCGTCTTCCCCCTCATCATGTAGTTCAGGTTGGCCAGACTATGCCATGCCACGGCACAACGCCCGGGACTGGTTGCCGCCCAAGCGAGGAGCCGCTTTGCCGCCTCCGCGTGCGGTTCGCGGTTCAAGGCAAAGTCGAGCAGCACATCGGTATCGATGAGCAGGCGCATGGAAGTCACAGACCGTATTTGTGTCGCAGGTATTCTCCGCGCGCCTCTTCGAGATCAGCCAGCTCGAACTTGCCGGCCCACTTCGTGACGAAGTCCTTGCCTGCGGTTTTGCGCGGACCAGTCGCTTCGGCCAACAGAGTCTCGACCAGTCCGGAAAAGCTTGTCCCGCGCGCCCGGGCCGCCGACTTCCCGCGGTGCGTGACCGTCCGATCCAAGGTCAGCGTGACTCTCTCTTTCATAGTACAAACAATAAGTAAAAGTATGCATTTGTCAATGCTATCGCGACTATCAGTGTGGAGAAGCTCCCAGCCGCAGTGCTCTTGGTGGGCTCCCGGTGAATAGACTTTGAGTCAAAACTCGGTCTTCGAAACGACGACGTCATCGCGCTGTGGAGGCTTGGCTGTGTTCGGGCCGCCGAGGGAGTTGACACGCGGCCCTTTGTGACACATTGAGCACTTATGACAACGATCACGATCCGAGATTTGCACATGAAGACAGTGCAGTGGGTGCGCGCCGCGGCGCGAGGGAAACGTGGCCTGCCCGTTCTCGATCGTGGACGACCCGCGGCACGCCTTTTGCCGGCTGAAGACAGGGCAGGCGTCGATTTCTCGGAACGTAAACTCGTGCGCGGATTTGATCGTCTTGCCGAATTGTCCGTCGATTCAGCGCGCCTGCTCGAGGGGGAGCGTCGCTGACCGCATCGCTATCCGGCTCCGGGTATTACAATTTAACCAGACAGACGGTATCGAGATAGACCACGGTCTCAGCCCCTGTTCTCGGTGACCAGCTGGCTCAGTGGTGTTCCCGAAAGTCGCGCGCCCCAAATCTTGCGGGCTCTGGCCGAGAAATCAGGCTCATGCGATACGACCAACGTCTTGCCGCGTTTGGCGCGCCGCTGCTCCATCCACGCGGCAAGCTTATCCACTTGGCCCTCGGGCAAGCGGACGATTGGGTCTTCGATTTCAGCTAGCGTGCCCATGGTGCCAATCTAGCACATTGCGTCGCCCAGACAACGCCCGATGCAGCGGGCGTCGACTCTACACGTTGAACCGGAACTCGATGACGTCGCCGTCCTGCACGACGTATTCCTTGCCTTCGATACGGAGTTTGCCCGCTTCGCGGGCTTTGCCCTGGGATCCGAGGGTGATGAGGTCGTGGAAGGCGATGGTTTCGGCGGCGATGAAGCCGCGTTCGAAATCGCTGTGGATGACGCCGGCCGCGGCGGGGGCTTTGTCGCCGGCGCGGATGGTCCAGGCGCGGGTTTCCTTCGGTCCGGTGGTGAGATAGGTGCGAAGCCCGAGCAGGGTGTAGACCTTCTTGATGAGTTCGCCGACACCGCTTTCCTCGAGTCCGAGGCTCTGCAGGTAATCTTTCGATTCCTCCGGCGAAAGATCGACCAATTCGCTTTCGATTTGCGCGCTGATCACCGTGGCTTCGGTGCCGAGGTGTTTCGCGGCGTAGTCGCGCACGGCTTGCACGTGTTTGCCGGAAGGTGAGTCGGGGGCGAGATTGGCCAGGTCGCCTTCCTGCACGTTGCAGGCGAAGATGACCGGCTTGGCGCTGAGGAGGAAAAATCCTTTGAGCAGTTGCTCTTCTTCGGCGCTGAGTTCGAGGGTGCTGGCCGGTTTGCCCGCGTTGAGATGCGGAAGAACTTTTTCCAGGAGGGCGAGTTCGGCCTTGGCTTGGGCGTCGCCGCCGCGCGCGTTTTTGGCCAGCTTGTCTTTGCGTTTTTCGAGCGACGCCATGTCGGCGAGGATCAACTCGGTGTTGATCACTTCGATATCGCGGACCGGGTCCATCGATCCGGCCACGTGGTGGATGTCCTCGTTCTCGAAGCAGCGCACGACCTGCACGATGGCGTCGACTTCGCGGATATGGCTGAGGAATTGGTTGCCGAGGCCCTCGCCCTGGCTGGCGCCTTTGACCAGACCGGCGATGTCGACGAATTCGATGGCGGTGGGGACGGTTTTCTCCGACTTGGAAAGCTCGGTCAGGGCATCGAGACGTTTGTCCGGGACGCTGACGATGCCGACGTTCGGTTCGATCGTGCAGAAAGGGAAGTTGGCCGCCTGCGCCTTGCGGGTGCGGGTGATGGCGTTGAAGAGGGTGGACTTGCCCACGTTGGGCAGTCCGACGATTCCGGCTTTGAGCATAGGACGGGCGAAGCTACCGGTCGGGCGCCTGTGATGAAAGAAGATTGCAGACGTGGAGCGGCCATCTGCGACCGTCGGAACATTGGGTCGGGAAATTGGATTGTGATGGGCGGCGGGGGAGCGGAAAATTCCGTCTATGGCCAAACTCGACGCAATCATCTCCTACGCGAACCGCTATCTGAAGGTGGAGGAGGGCGAGGACGCGCCCGGCGCGCACAATGGCCTGCAGGTGGGGAACAGCGGGAGGGTGACGCGTATCCTTGCCTCGGTCGATTCCGGCCTTCCGGTGATCAAGAAAGCGGCGGCGGCCGGATCGGGCTCCTTGCTTGTCGTGCACCACGGACTTTTTTGGGGAGGAGTGCAACCGGTCACCGGGAGTTTCGGCGCGAAGCTCGACCTGATGCGCGCGGCCGACATGGCGCTTTACTCGGTGCATCTGCCGCTCGATGCGCATGCGACCGTCGGGAACAATGTCCTGCTGGCCAAGGCGCTGGGCTTGCGCCGGCTGACCCCGCTTCTCGGCTTCGCCCGGTCGGGCTCTTTTGCCGGGACGCGCGAGGAACTGGCGCAGAGGGTGATGAAAACGACAGGCCGCGTCCCGGCAGTCTGCGCGGCGGGCCCGTCGCGTCCGCGTCGCGTCGGGGTGATCACCGGCGGGGCGGGCGATTTCCTGGAAAAAGTGGCGGCTGAGGGCATCGACACGTTCGTCACCGGGGAGGGTCTGCAGTGGACCTGGCTGCGGGCGGAAGAACTCGGGGTCAACATGATCTACGGCGGGCACTATGCCACGGAGACTTTCGGGGTGCGGGCGCTGGCGGCGCATCTGGCGAAAAAATTCCGGGTGCCGTGGCAGTTCGTCGACCACCCGGTTCCGCTGTGATCCCGCGGGAGTTCTTCACGCAGTCGCCGGTGCAATGCGCGCGGGCTCTGGTGGGATGCGAGCTGGTGTGGGGCGCGTGCCGCGGAACGGTGGTCGAGTGCGAAGCTTATGCCGCGTCCGGTGATCCGGCGTGTCATACATTCACGCGTCCGTCCGCCCGCGAATTCATCGCGCGTCACCGTGCGGGAACCGCTTACGTCTATCTCAACTACGGCATGCATTGGATGCTTAACGTGCTGACCAAAGGCGAGGAGGAGGGCTTCGTCCTCATCCGCGCGATCGAGCCGCGCCGCGGGCTGCGGGCCATGCGGCAGCGGCGCGGGGACAAGACCGGCCGCGCCCTTTCCGGCGGTCCGGGCCGGCTGACCTCCGCCCTCGGGGTGACGGGTGTGCATCACGGGGCGGACTTGTGTTCGTCCCCCCGCCGTTGCTTTGTCGCCGCCGCCGCGCCCGCGGAGGTTCTCGCCGACGGACGCATCGGTATCACGCGGGCGCAGGAATTGCCGTGGCGTTTCTCGCTGGCCGGAAATTCTTTCGTGAGCGTCCGTCCGCGGCTTGCCGCTTGATGCCGCCCCCGGGCAGACCGATTATGGATGTCAATGTCCGGCCTGCCACCACCGCTTTTGGATCCGTCGCGTTGGCGGTGGGATGTGGCCGAGGCGTGCCGCGCGGCGGGCGGGAAATCCGGACCGGTCGTTTTGTGCCTGGCCGGGGCGCCGGGGTCGGGCAAGACCACGTTGGGCCGGGAGATCCGCAAGAAAGGTTTGCCGGGTTATCCTTCGCGCGCGGTGGCTTTGATCGACGATGGGGTGATGTCCATCCCGTTCCTCGGTTTCTTCCTGCGAAGGTTTGAAGCCAAGGGTGCGGTTTGCAACAACCTGGCGCTGTTTTCGCGGTGGACGGCGGGGAAGTCGGTTGTGGTTTATGTCGCCATCCGTCCGTGGGAGCGACTCGACGCGTGCGATGTGCTGTTGCGGGTGCGGTGCTCCGACGCGGAGCGTGCTCAACGCCAGGCGCTCCGCGGGAAGAAGTCACATCGGAGCAGCGTGGAGCCTCCGGAAGGCTGGGTCGGATCCGCGCTGGTCCTGGATCTTGTGACCGGTTAAAAAAACCAAGCCGCGGAAGACCGCGGCTTGGCAGAAAGGGAAAATTTCCCCCCTTTGTGTGGTCTCAGCTTACTTGCTGTAGCTGACGGGAGCGGGAGCCGGTTGCGGCTTGCTCGCGCAGGCGCCGAGGCTCAATGAAGCGGCCGCAACGGCGACGATGGCGATAACTTTGACGATGTTCATTCTTGGTTCACCTCCTTTCCTAGGATGGGTAAACGACAAAACTGACAGGCCTGCCGTTCCGGACAACGAAAATCGGAGCGAAAACTCAGCCGTGTCGGCGCCGGCTGCGCCGGCTGGCGGGGGCCGCGATGCGGACCGGTGTGCCGGCGCCCACCATGTCATGGAGCGCAATCATGTCCGTGTTGCGCAGGCGGACGCATCCGTGGCTGGCAGGGGTGCCGATGAGGTGTTCCTGGTTGGTGCCGTGGATATAGATAAAGCGGGCGAGGCTGTTGGCGTTGTGTTTTTGCAGTCCGTCGAGCGTCAGGATGCGGGTGAGGACGAGATCCTCCTCGCCGCCGGGCCGGGCTATCCGGCCGGTGTTCTGGCGGGCCCGGAAAATGGTCCAGGGCGCCGCGCGGCGACCGATCTTGCGGGCAATGCGGAATTTTCCGGTCGGTGTTTTGTAGCTTCCCTCCTCGAAACCGAGACCGAACTTGGAGGTCGAAACGGGAAATTCGGCGGCCACTTTGCGTCCGTCCATAACGCGCAAGGTCTGGGACGCGACGTCGACCAGGAGGGCGCGCACGGCCCGGGCGGAACGAGCTTTCTTGTTCGCGCGGCGGGCTTGGGATGGTAATTTCGAGGGCTTTCCGATGAGCAGGAACTATCATGTAGCGATCGCCGGTGCAACCGGCGCGGTGGGCATCGAAATGATGCGCGTGCTGGAACGCAGGAATTTTCCGGTGGGCAAACTGACCTTGCTCGCTTCGGCCAAGTCGGCCGGCAAGAAGCTCGATTTCCAAGGTGCGCCGGTTGAAGTGCGCGAATTGACCGCTGATGCTTTCGACGGTGTCGACTTTGCGCTCTTCAGCGCGGGCGGGTCCATTTCCAGAGAGTTCGCGCCGGCCGCGGTCAAAGCGGGTGCGGTGGTGGTCGACAACTCGTCGGCTTTCCGCATGGACCCCGATGTCCCGCTCGTTGTGCCCGAGATCAATCCGGACGCGGCGCGGGCGCACAAGGGCATTTTGGCCAACCCCAATTGCACCACGGCGATCACGCTGATGGGATTGTGGCCGCTGCATCAGGCTTTCGGCGTGAAGCGGCTCTGGGCTTCGAGCTATCAGGCGGTCTCGGGTTCGGGCGCGAAGGCGATCGAGGAATTGAAAGCCCAGGTCGAAGCACTGGCCCGCGGGGAGGAACCGCCGCGCGCGGTTTATCCCTGGCAGATCGCGTTCAACGTCATCCCGCAGGTCGATGCTTTCCTCGAGACCGGTTACACCAAGGAGGAAATGAAGATGGAAAACGAGGGCCGCAAGATCATGGGTCTGCCGGATTTCCGGGCCTCGGTCACATGCGTGCGCGTGCCGGTCTACCGCGCGCACAGCGTGGCGGTGAGCGCCGAGTTCGAGCGTCCGGTTTCGGTGGCCGCGGCGCGTGCTGTGTTGGAAAAAGCGCCCGGTCTGCGGGTCGTCGACGAGCCTTCGCGCCACGGGTATCCGGTGCCCTTGCACGTGGCGGGCAAGGACGACTGCGAAATCGGTCGTCTGCGCCTCGATTGCGCCTCGGACAATGGCCTGAGTTTCTGGATTTGCGGCGATCAGCTGCTCAAAGGTGCGGCTTTGAACGCGGTGCAGATCGCGGAATTGCTGCGTTAGCCTTGCGGGTCAGTCCCGCCGGCGCAGCACGTGCACGGTGATCTCCGGCGGGCAGTGGAAGCGGGCGGGGACGCCGCAGGACCCGGTGCCGCGCGAAGTGTAGCCGTGCAAGCCATGGTGGGCCCACGCGCCGGAGAATTGGGCGGGCGGACACCGGCCGTTGCGCACAAGGGCGAACCCGCCGGGGAGGCAGATCTGGCCGCCGTGGGTGTGTCCGCAGAGCATGAAGTTGAAGCCGTAATGGCGCGCTTCGTCATAAACCTCGGGCGTGTGGGTGAGCAGGATGCTGCAGGCGCCTTGGGGAATGCCCCGGCGCGCGGCTTCGAAATCGTGGGTGCGGTAAAAATGCGGGTCGTCGGTGCCGGCGATCCAGAGTTTTTGTCCGTCGCGCCCGATCGCGGTGTTCTCGTTGAGGAGCACGCGGAGCCCGGCCTCCTCGAGGTGCGGGACGATTTCGATGATGTCGTGGTTGCCAAGAATGACGAGTGCCCCGGGTCCGAGCGCGGCAGCAATGCGGCGGATGTCGCCGAGGCAATCGTGGAAGTAGCCGGCGGCATGGTCGGCGAAGTCTCCGGTGATGACGGCGAGATCGTGCGGGGTGCGTTCGATCAGACCGATAAGACGGTCGGTGAAACCTTCGACGCAGTCGAGGTGGAGGTCGGTGATGTGGAGGAGCCTGAAACCGTCGAAGGAGGGGGGAAGATTGGCCAACGGTTGTTCGCGGACGACGGTGCGGATGTCGAGGCAGTTGGCGCGTCCGCGGGCGGCGAGGCCGGAGATGGCGAGGATTTTTGTGATGATACGGTCGACCGGAATGACGCGCTCGACGGCGAGCGGGCCTTCGCCCTGGTGGACGAGGCGCGCGCGCAGATTGGCCTGCGCATGGAGGCGGCGGCGGAGCAGGCCGGGGCCGAGGCGGGCGGCCAGCGGACGAAAGTCGATGTGGTCGATGTTTTGTAGCGGCGGTCTATGACCGCCGGAGCAATCGGAGGCTGAGGTTCCGGCGGTCATATCAGTTGGCTTCGCGTTGCTTCCGCCCGTCTCGCTTCGCTCGGCTGACCGCTGCTACAATTTCGGGTTAGAATACACCTTGCCAGCATCGAAGGCCGGCGTTTCCGCGACGGGCAGTGGCCCGCCTTGCATGTCATAGCCCTGGAAGAAGCAGCTCTCATAGCCTGTGTGGCAGGCGCCGGTGGTTTGTTTCACTTCGAAAAGGAGGCAGTCCTTGTCGCAGTCGGCATACCAGCGGACAACATCCTGGGTGTGGCCGCTCGATTCGCCTTTGAACCAGAGTTTCTGTCGCGAGCGGCTCCAGTAGTGCATTTTGCCGGTGGAAAGGGTCTTGGCCAAAGATTCGCGGTTCATCCACGCCATCATGAGCACGCGGCCGCGCGGCGGGGTGGTGTCGGCGGCTTCCTGCACGATGACCGGGATGAGCCCGTCGGCGTTGAATTTGAATTCGGTCATGAAGGGGACAATGTCGCGGGGACGGGCGTGCGGATCAATGGTGTTTTGGCTGCGCACGGCGTCCTCGACGCGCCGGGAGCGTTGTCGTGCGTGTTGACACGGCGGGTCCGGAGGCCCCGCCCTACCGGATCAAACCTCCCGCATCATTTGCACATGCGGCGCGGAGTGGCTGACCGGGTGGCCGTCGATTTCGACGAGCAGGTCGCCACGGCTGTCGATGCCGAGGAAGGGGCCGCGGATGACTTCGTTGGTGATGTGCAGCTCGACTTCGCGGGTTCCGCCCCAATGGCGGTTGATTTCATCGGCCAGCGAAGCGAAGCCTTCTTCGGCGACGCGTCCATGCAGCACACGCAGGGCGATAAGAATTTCCTCGTAGATGTCTTCGCTGGGCGGGGCGATGGGCAATTCTCCGGCCATGGAGGTGGCGATGGCGGCGAGATCGGGGTCGTGGGCTGCGGGGTCGTTCGTCACGTTCAGTCCGAGTCCGACCACGACGCGGTCGGACGCGAATTTTTCCATGAGGATGCCGCAGATCTTCTTCGGTCCGATGAGAACGTCGTTGGGCCATCGGAGACGGGCGCAGGTGAGACCGAGTCCGCGCAAGGTGGAGACCACGGCAAGGCCGGCGGCGAGCGGAAAGGCGGACCATCCGCGATCGGGGGGATCGAGTGGGAGGACGACGGAGATCCATAGACCGCCTTCGCCGGACGACCAGCGGCGTCCGTGGCGTCCGCGCGCGCCGGTTTGCGTTTTGGCGCGGATGGCGTGCCACGGCGGGAGGTCGCGTGCGTGGTCGTTGGTCGAGGCGAGCGTGTCGGCCTCGTGCAGCGTCCAGCCGCGCCAAGTGCGGGTCGAGATGGGTGGCATGGTCATCCTGCCGATGTTCTAGAACGTCATGGGCAGGATGCCAATGCCACGGCTGGCGGCGCGTCGGGGACGCCGCGCCCTGCCTTTGTTACCGGTTGAGCGTGGCGATGTAGTAGCCGGCGATGACGGCGGTGCCGATGACGCCGGCGACGTTCGGGCCCATGGCGTGCATGAGGAGGAAGTTGGCGGGGTCGGCTTTTTGTCCTTCGACCTGCGAGACGCGGGCGGCCATGGGAACGGCGCTGACGCCGGCCGAGCCGATGAGCGGGTTGATGGGGTTGGTCCGGTTGAAAAGGTTCATGATTTTGGCGGCAAGGACGCCGCCGGCGGTGCCGAGTCCGAAGGCGACGATGCCGAGGCCGATGATGAGGAGGGTCTGGGGACGGAGGAAGGTTTCGCCGGCCATGGTGATACCCACGCTGGTGCCGAGGAAGATGGTGACGACATTGATGATTTCGTTTTGCGAGGCTTTGACGAGGCGTTCGGTCACGCCGCATTCGCGCAGGAAGTTGCCCAGCATGAGCATGCCGATGAGCGGGGAGGCGCCGGGGACAAGGAGGATCGTGGTGACGGTGACGAGCAGGGCGAAGACGAGTTTCTCGGTGCGGGAGACTTCGCGCAGCGAGCGCATGCGGATTTTGCGTTCTTTCTCGGTGGTGAGGGCGCGCATGATGGGCGGCTGGATGAGCGGCACGAGGGCCATGTAGGTGTAGGCGGCCACGGCCACGGCGCCGAGGATTTCGGGGGCAAGTTTGGTGGCGAGGAAAATGGCGGTGGGTCCGTCCGCCCCGCCGATGATGCCGACGGCGGCGGATTGCTGCGGGGTGAAGCCGACAAGGTTGGCGCCGAGGAAGGTGGCGAGGACGCCGATTTGGGCGGCGGCACCGAGCATGAGGGTGCGCGGGTTGGCGATGAGCGGGCCGAAGTCGGTGAGGGCCCCGACGCCGAGGAAGATGAGCGGCGGGAAGATCTCGAGCTTGATGCCCTGCGAGATGAAATCGAAAAGTCCCCCCGTGATGTGGTCGATGCGGAAACCGCCGGTGTCGAGGGCGGTGCCGTGGACGCTGAGGACGCCGGTTTCGCGGAAGCCATCGGCCAGCACGCGCGTGGTGATGAGTCCCTCGGTCGGGAGATTGGCCAGCAGCGCGCCGAAGGCGATGGGGACGAGGAGGAGGGGTTCGAATTTTTTGCGGATCCCAAGGTAAAAAAGCAGCCCGCACACGCCCCACATGACGACCATCTGCCAGGTGACGGCCGAGAACGCGGTCAGCTGGAAGAAAGCCCCGAAGTCACGGATAATGTCGAGGAGCATGGCGGGTCAGCGGAGTTTGCGCGAAGCGTAGATGGCGCGCCGTCCCTCGGCACTCCACGACATGTTGTCCCGCGGGTCGACGGCCTGCACGCCGCGGATGGCAAAGCTCTTGTCGCCGAGCGCGGTGGATACGGCGGCGGCAATGGCGGCGAAGACCGGACCCGGGATGTCCCCGGAGGGAGCGGCGGGGACGACCGGGACGGCGGGCGCAGGCGCATTCTGCAGCGCGATGAAGATTTTCCCGATCAGGGCGACGAGGACGGCCAGGCTTCCGAGGGTGGTCAGGACAACGAGGAGTCCCGTGAGCTGGAACTGCAGGTTGTCGGCGAAGACGGGATTGTCCGGCAACGAAACGGCGAGCAAGGCGGGAGCGAGGATCATGCTCAGGACATCTTGACGAGCGCCTGGCCCTCTTCCACCGCGTCGCCGGCGCCCACAAGAATTTCTTTCACTGTGCCGGCGGCGGGGGCGAACACATAGGTGTTCATTTTCATGGCCTCAAGGGTGAGCAGTTGGGTGCCGGCTTCGACTTGCTGTCCGGGTCGGACATCGATGGAAACCACTTTGCCGGCCAGCGGGCTGGGCACGCTACCGGGTCCGGCGGTGCCTGCCGGTGATCGGGAGGCGACCGGCGGGGAGGAGACGTGGGCGGATTCGACGTGCGCGGGGTGGGCGGCGGAACCGGCCGGCGCCGGGGGCGCTCCTTCGTCGAGGATCTCGACGAGAACGTCATAGGCTTGGCCGTCGACGGTGACGCGGAGCTTTTTCATAAATCACATCGGGATGTTGCCGTGCTTCTTGGGCGGACGGGTTTCGCGTTTGGAGAGGGTGTTGCGCAGGGCCATGGCCACGGCGGCGCGGGTGTGCGCGGGGCGGATGACGTCGGTGATCTGCGCGTTGGCCGCGGCCTGGTAGGGCGAAGAGAATTCCTCGCGGTATTTTTTGACCAGCGCGGCCTCCTCTTTCGCCGGGTCGGCGGCGTCCTTGATCTCCCGGCGGAAGACGATTTTCACCGCGCCCTCCGCGCCCATCACGGCGATCTCCGCGGTGGGCCAGGCGAAGACCATGTCGGCCCCGAGGTCGCGGCTGCACATCGCAAGGTAGGCGCCACCATAAGCTTTGCGCATGATGACGGTGATCTTCGGCACGGTGGCGGCGGCGTAGGCAAAGAGCATTTTCGCGCCGTGGCGGATGATGCCGCCGCGTTCCTGCGCCACGCCGGGCATGAAGCCGGGGACATCGACCAGGGTGACGATGGGGATGTTGTAGAGGTTGCAGAACCGGATGAAGCGCGCGGCTTTGTCCGAACTGTCGATGTCGAGCGTGCCGGAGCGGACCATGGGCTGGTTGGCCACGAGGCCGGTGACGATGCCCTGGATGCGGGCGAAGCCGACGACGATGCTTTTGGCCCATTCCATGTGGACTTCGAGAAAGTCGGCATCGTCGACCAGGGCTTCGATGACGTGGTGGACGTCGAAAGGTTTTTTCGGGTCGGCGGGAATGATGTCCTCGAAGGCGGGGACGTCCGAGAGGTCGAGCTCGGGAGTCGGGCGGTGCGGCGGGTCGACGAGATTGTTGGCCGGGAGGAAGGAGAGGAGTTTGCGCACGATCTCGATGGCGTGGCTGTCGTCGTTGGCCACGAAATGGACATTGCCGCTGACCGTGGCGTGGGCCGCGGCGCTGCCGATTTCGTCCATGGTGGTGACCTGTCCGGTGGCCGCTTTGATCACTTCCGGGCCGCAGATGAACATGCTGGCCCCGGTCTTTGTCATGATGAGAAAGTCCATCAGCGCCGGCGAGTAGGCGGCGCCGCCGGCGCAGGGTCCGGCGATGACGGCAATCTGCGGGACAACGCCGGAGAGGAGGACGTTGCGGAAGAAGACTTGTCCGTAACCGGCGAGCGAGAGCACGCCTTCCTGGATGCGGGCGCCGCCGGAGTCGTTGAAGGCGATGATGGGCACGCCGGCGCGCTGGGCGTAGTCCATGAGGTCGCAAATTTTCTGCGCGTGGACGCGCCCGAGCGAGCCGCCGGCCACGAGAAAGTCCTGGCTGAAAGCGGCGACGGGGCGGCCTTCCATCAGTCCGACTCCGGTGATGACGCCGTCGGCCGGGAGTTTTTTGTCGCCCATCCCGAAGTTGGTGCACTGGTGTTCGGCGAACATGCCGAATTCCTGGAACGACCCGGGCTGGAAGAGGGAATCGACGCGTTCGCGGGCGGTGAGGAGTCCTTTGTCGTGGCGTTCCTCGACTTTGGCGGGGGCGCCGCTGACCAGGGCGTTGGCGCGGCGTTCGTCGAGGTCGTGGAGGAGTTTTTCGTCGATGGGCATGCGGGGATCAGGACTGCGTCCGGAGTGGTGCGCAGAATTCGGTGAGCACGCCCTGGGTGGATTTCGGATGGAGAAAGGCGACAAGTTTGCCGGCCGCGCCTTCGAAAGGTTTTTCGTGGATGAGTTGGCAACCGGCGTCCTTGGCCTGCGCGAGCTGGTCCTCGATGTTGTCGGTGGCGAAAGCCACGTGATGGACGCCGCCGTGGGGGTTTTTATCGAGGAATTTGGCGATGGGGCTCCCGGGCGAGGTCGGCTCGAGGAGTTCGAGATGGGTTTCCCCGACGTGGAAGAAAGCGGTGCGGACCTGCTGGCTCGGCACTTCCTCGATGTGCCCGCATTTCAGGCCGAGGGCCTTTTCGTAGTAAGGGATGGAGTCCTCCAGCGAGCGCACCGCAATGCCGAGATGGTCAATGCGCTGCAGCATGAAGATGTTGTCCTCCAGAAGCGGCGCGGGGGCAAGGATAAGTTGTGCTAATAGTTGGCAGAAAAACCGCACAAGGGGATTGGAGGTCGAGGCATCCGGCCGGCAGCCGGGCCAGCCGGCCTTGCCGAGGGATGAGGGGGTCAGTCGAAGTAGACATCCGCGTGGTCGTAGGGCGGGGCGCAGCAGCAGAGGAAGCGGAGTTTGCTTTTGGCGGTGATCTGGTGACGCGCCCCGGGCGGGATGAGGATGGCATCGCCGGGGGTGACGTCGCGGGTTTCGCCGTCGACTTCCATCAGGGCGGTCCCTTCGAGGAGAAAATAGAATTCCTCGCAAAGCTTGTGGTGGTGGCGTTCGGTGGATTGGCCCGGTGCCATGGTGGCCTCGGCCAGACTTTGCTTTTCGACGGGCGCGTTGGCGCGGTCGAGGATGCTGCGGATGGTGGACCCGTCTTGGGTTGTGAAGGGGCTTTGATTTCCGATTTGCTGCACTATCATGGTTCGAACATATGCGATTTTTCGAGGGATGCACCGCTTTGATTACGGGCGCTTCGGCCGGGCTGGGGGCGGAGTTTGCGCGTCAGTTGGCCCCGGTCGCGGGGACGCTCGTGCTGGTGGCGCGGCGGGCCGAAAATCTGGACACGCTGAAGGCGGACTTGGAGGCGCGTCATCCGTCGGTGCGGATCCACGTTTACGTCATGGATGTCACGCGCGAGAACCAGAACCGGGATTTTGCGGACTGGTTGGAGCAGGAGAAGATCCGGGTCAATTTTCTGGTCAATAACGCGGGGATGGGCGACCGGGGTCCGTTCGCCACGGGGGACTGGGCGAAGATCCATGCCATGCTCGAGCTGAACGTGGTGGCGCTCACGCGGTTGACGCACCATTTGCTCCCGATGCTCAGGGCGGGCGGACGCGGGGCGATCCTCAATGTGAGTTCGATCGCGGGGCTGATCCCGCTGCCCCACATGTCGGTCTATGCGGCAACGAAGGCCTACGTGAACAGCTTCAGCGACGGGCTGCGTATGGAACTGCGCGATACGGGGGTCACGGTGACGGCGGTGTTGCCCGGACCGGCGGAGACCGAGTTCGGCCGGGTGGCATCTCGCGGGACGGGGGAACCGGAGTGGAGTTCGCCCGGGGAGTTGACCGTGCCGGTGGAGGACGTGGTCCATGCGGCGCTGGCGGCGGTGGCGGCGGACAAAGCCCGCGTCATTCCGGGATGGAAAGTGGCGCTGCTCATGGGTGTGGCTGTGGCCCTGCCGCTGGGGATTTTGCGGGCGATTTTGCAGAGGAAATCCCGCTGAAGGCCGGTCCCGAGTGATCTGAGATGCCGCCGCGGACGTAAACGGATTGACGTGAAATCGACCAAGTTGTCCCGAGTCCCGCTCGATCCGGCCGCGTTGGCGCGGTTCAAGAAGACGTTCGAGCTGATCAATACGCATCTATACAGCGTGGAAGAACGCATCCGGGCGCAGGCGCGGGCCTTCGATCCGGCCATGGAGGGATATGTGGACTATGTCTGCAATTCGGCGGGCAAGCGGTTGCGTCCGGCCCTCGCCCTCCTGGCCGGCGGTGCCACGGGCAAGATCACGTCGAGCCATGTCGATCTGGCGGTGATCCTCGAACTGATCCACATCGCGACCTTGGTGCACGATGACATCATGGACGGCGCCGATCTGCGCCGGGAGCAGCCGACGGTCAATGCCAAGTGGGGCAATGCGATCAGCGTGCTGTTGGGCGACGCTTTGCTGGCGCACGCCATGCGCCTGGCCACGAATTTTTCCGAAACCGAGGTGGTGCGGCGCATTGCCGATGCGGCGGCCGAGGTTTGCACGGGGGAGATCATCCAGACGCAGCGGCGTTTCGATCTCAAGCTGTCGGTGGCGGATTATTACAAGATCGTCGAGATGAAGACGGGGGCGTTGTTCGCTGCCGCGGCGGAGCTGGGGGCGTTTTTGAGCGAGACGACGCCGGAGCGGATCGGCGCGCTCAAGCAATTCGGGTTGAAGCTCGGGACGGCTTACCAGGTCTACGATGATTGCCTCGATCTGGTGGGTGACGAGGAGGAGATCGGCAAAACCCTCGGGAGCGATTTGCGCAAGGGGAAGCTGACCTTGCCGTTGATTTTCCTGCTGCAGTCGGCGCGGCGCAGCGGCGATCACGAGAAAGTGAGCGCGCTGTTGCTGGGGGGCGAAGAGGTGGAGGCGGAACAGATTGTGACCATGCTGGCCGAGCGCGGGGCGTTGCAGCAGACCGCGGCCGCCGCGGCGCAGTTGGTCGAGGAGGCGTTGGAGGAGTTGAAGGCTTTGGATGACAACCGGTTCACGTCCGGTTTGCGCGGGGTGGCCGAGTATCTGCAGGCTTTGATCAAGCGGGCGGTCGGAGAGGCTTGAAGCGTAGAGGATCGTTTGGTTCGTCGGCGGGGACGCCGACGCTACATTGTGGAGCGGCGCCGGCCCCGCCGCTGGATGTCAGACTGGCGCGCGCCGCGGGGTGCTGCTTATGCTCCGGGCGTGGCAACGCCCAAGATCAAGGACTGGCCGGAGGAGGAGCGGCCGCGGGAGAAGTTGATGCATCGCGGGGCAGACGCGTTGAGCGATGCGGAGCTGCTGGCCATCTTTCTGCGCACCGGGACGCCGGGGCGGACGGCGATCGATGTGGGGGAGGAGATGATCAAGGCGGCGGGCGGTTCGCTGGCCCGGATGGCGCCGAT
>CAZEYV010000100.1:0-24288 GCA_964516705.1 uncultured Chthoniobacter sp. | reverse complement strand
CGGCTGGAACCGCAATTCGATTCGGTGCGCGCGCGTCTGCTTGTCACCTTTCTCGCCTTCACCCAGCCGCTGGTGCGCGGCTGGAGCCGGTATTTCACGTGGCTGAAGCACAAACACACGCCCGAGCGCGTCATCCGCACGCCCGAGCAGGAGCTGGACAAGGTCCGCCACGAGGGCGGCACGGGGCGTTTCGAGTTCTGGAACGAGCAGGGCCACGGGCGCGAGCGTCTGCTGGCCGAGGCGACCAAACTTCTCGAGGACGAAGGCTGGAGCTACTCGCTCGACACGGGCTGGAACGATTGGGACGTGCAGATTTACGGGAGCTTCTGGTGGCTGGTGCGGCTGCGCACGGTGACCGAATACCACGGGGGTCCGAAATGCCTGACGCGCGTGGCCCTGCGCCTGCGCATGGGCGGGGCCAACGTGCTGGTCAACTTCCTCGCGCTGTCGGCCCTCGCTTACCAGCAGTTCCAGGGCGGCGGGGTTCCGTGGTGGGCCGGCGCGGCCTACGCGGTGTTCCTTGTTTTCCTCGTGGTGCGGGCCCGGCGCCTCAAACGCCGCGTGGCCGACCTGCTAGCCGTGGCCGCGCGGCATGCCGGACTCGAACGCGTGAAGGACCGGGACCGGGCGTGAGCGCACTCCTGGCTGATTACGACTTCGATTTGCCGCGCGGGCTGATCGCCGCGCGTCCCCTGCCCGACCGCGCGGCCTCGCGCATGATGGTGGTCGACCGCGCGGCCGGCACCGTGACCCACCGGATGTTCCGCGAGTTGCCGGAGTTCATCCGCACGGACGACCTCCTTGTCCTGAACGACTCCCGCGTCATCCCGGCGCGCCTCCTCACCGACGACGGGAAAACCGAAATCCTCGTCTTCGAAAAGCTGCCCGACGGCCGGTGGCGCGCGTTTACCCGTCCGGGCAAGCGCACCTTGCCCGGAACGACCATCGGCATCGCCGGAACGAACGCGCACATCGACAGCGTAGATGAAGCGGACGGCACACGCATCGTCCGGTTCGAGCCCGAGCCGGATTTCGAAGCGCGCGGACACATGCCGATTCCGCCCTACCTCGGACGCGAGGATGACGAGGAAGACCGCGTGCGATACCAGACGGTCTACGCGAGGGCGTCGGGCTCGGTCGCCGCGCCGACGGCCGGTTTGCATTTCACCCCCGGGATTCTGGCCGCGCTGCCGCACACCTTCGTCACACTGCATGTCGGACCCGGAACCTTCCTGCCGGTGCGCACGGACAACCTCGACGAACACCGCATGCACGGGGAGGACTACGTGGTTCCGGCGGCGGCGGCGGCGGCGATCAACGCGGCGCGGCGCGTCATCGCGGTCGGCACGACGAGCCTGCGCGTGCTCGAGTCCCTGCCGAAGGGTCCGGTGGCCGGGGGCGAAGGGCGGACCGAGCTTTTTATCCGTCCGGGCTTCGCTTTCGCCCACACCGGCGGGTTGCTGACCAATTTCCACCTGCCGAAATCGACACTCTTCGTGCTGGTCTGCGCTTTTGCCGGCACCGGCCTGATGCGGCGCGCATACGCGGAAGCGATTGCCGAAAAATACAGGTTTTTCAGCTACGGCGACTGCATGCTGATTCTCTGAGGAGACTCGACGCGAGGCGGGTGACGGTTACAATACGCCTCATGAGCACGATCAAAGCCTACGCCGCGAAGTCCGCCGGAGCGGCTCTCGAACCTTTCGAATACACCCCCGCTCCCCTCGGCGACGAGCAGGTCGAAATCGCCGTGGACTCCTGCGGCATCTGTCACTCGGACCTTTCGGTCATCCACAACAACTGGGGCAACGCGCAGTATCCTCTCGTCCCCGGCCACGAGGTCTCCGGCCGCATCGTGGCGGCGGGCGACAAGGTGAAAAAAGTCAAAGTCGGCGACCGCGTGGGCCTCGGTTGGTTTTCCGGAAGTTGCATGTGCTGCGCCGACTGCCTGCGCGGCGACCACAATCTTTGCGCCAGCGGCGAGGACACGATCATCGGCCGGCCCGGAGGATTCGCCGAACGCGTGCGCGCGCACTGGGCATGGGCCGTGCCCATTCCGGACGGCGTCGACCCGGCCAAAGCCGGTCCGCTTTTCTGCGGCGGCATCACCGTGTTCAATCCCATCGTGCAGTGCGGCGTGCAACCGACCGACCGCGTGGGCGTGGTCGGTGTGGGCGGGCTCGGACACCTCGCCGTGCAGTTCCTCGCCAAGTGGGGCTGCGAAGTCGTCGCTTTCACTTCCTCGGAAGACAAAAAGGCCGAGCTGCAAAAACTCGGCGCGCACCACGTGGTCAACTCGAAAGATCCGGCCCAGCTGAAACCCCTGGCCCGCTCGCTCGACTTCATCATGGTCACGGTCAATGTGCCGCTCGATTGGGGTTCCTACATCGACACGCTCGCGCCCAAGGGCCGGCTGCATTTTGTCGGCGCGGTCCTCGAACCGCTCAACATCGGCGTCTTCCCGCTGCTCATCGGGCAACGCTCCGTCTCCGCCTCGCCACTCGGCAGTCCGGCCACCACCGCGCAGATGCTCGACTTCTGTGCACGCCACGGCATCGGGGCGGTCACGGAGACGTTCCCCATGTCCAAAGTGAACGATGCGCTCGCGCATTTGGAGTCCGGCAAGGCGCGCTACCGCATCGTGCTGGAGAATGATTTCGCATGAGACTGCGCCTCGCACTCCTGCCCGCCCTCGCCCTGCTCGCCGGTTGCGCCGGACCGCAGGGCCAATTGACGTCCCTCGCCGAGCAACGCCTGGCCCTCGCGCCGGACATCGCGTGGTATAAGCACTCCCGCAACGTGCCCGTCTACGATCCCGTGCGCGAGACCGCCGTGCTTCAGACGGTCATCGCCGCCGGGCAGCAGCAGGGACTCAATCCGGACACGGTGCGCCGCTTCTTCGCCAACGAAATGGAAGCCTCCCGCCGCATCCAGTGGGCCTGGATCGAAGCGTGGCGCAAAAACCGCGTCGCTCCGCCGTCCAACCCCGCGCAGGATCTCGGGGCTTACATTCGTCCGCAAATCGACGACATCAACCAGCGCCAGATCCGCGCCATGACCCGCGGCGCGCAACCGCTGACCATCGCTCAGCTTTCGGAAATCGGCGCGCGTTTCCTGCCGAAGAACTGACGGAGCAACGCGGCCGATTCTTCGCCGAGGACTCCGCCCGTCACCTCGCAGCGGTGGTTGAGCGCGTCGCTCTGCAGAAGGTTGATCCACCCGCCTGCCGCGCCGCCTTTGGCATCGGGACACCCGAAGACCACGCGCCGCAGGCGCGAGAGCACGATGGCGCCCGCGCACATCGGGCACGGCTCTTTGGTCACATAAAGGTCGCATTCGTTGAGCCGCCAATCGCCGACCGCCGCCTCGGCCTGCGTGATGGCCAGCATCTCGGCGTGCGCCGTGGCATCCTTGAGCATTTCCACCTGGTTCCAGGCACGGCCGATGATTTCCCCGTTCCGCACGATGACCGCGCCGATCGGCACCTCCTCGGCCTTGGCCGCTTTCTGCGCGCAGCGCAAAGCCGACTGCATGTAGAAAACGTCCGGCTGCCAGTCGAATCCTTGGATTTCGTCCGCGCTCACCGTAACCTCCCGGCATGAAGACGCTCGTCGCCCCGTCTGTCCTGGCCTGCGATTTCGCCCGCCTCGGGGAGGAAGTGGCCGCGGTGACGCGGGCCGGGGCGGACTGGATCCACTGCGATGTGATGGACGGGCATTTCGTGGACAACATCTCGTTCGGCTCGGCCTTTGTCGAGGCGGTGTCGCGGCATACCGATCTGCCGCTCGATGTCCATCTGATGATCACCAACCCCGACCGTTACCTCGACCGCTACCTGCCCGCGGCGCATTCGGTGGACATCCATCTCGAGGCCGAGGCCGATGTGCCGGAAACATTGCGCCGCATCCGTGCCGCCGGCAGAAAAGCGGGCTTGGCCGTCAACCCGCACACCCCGGTCGGATCCATCGACCCGTATCTCGGGCAATTCGACATCCTGCTGGTCATGACGGTCGAACCCGGCTTCGGCGGGCAGCCGTTCATGGAGGATATGCTTCCCAAGATCCGCGCGGCGGCGGAGATGCGGGCGAAGCACAAACTCGATTTCCCCATCACTGTCGACGGCGGGATCAATATCGAAACCGGTCGCCAATGCCGTGAAGCCGGGGCCGACATCATGGTCGCCGGCACCTCGGTGTTCCGGGCCGAAGACCGCGCCGCGGAAATCGCGGCACTGCGGTAAATGTAGCGTCGCCGTCCCCGGCGACGGCCGTTTCCGCAAACAACCGGCGGCGGGGACGCCGCCGCTACATCATTGAGTTGAAGTCAGCGGCTTCGCTGTTCCCTGCAACAGGGCCAAAACTTCCCCGGCAAGAAAAAGCGAACCGGCCACCAGCACCGGGCGGCCGGAAGCCCCGGCCTCCTGCAAAGATCGCGCCACGCTTTCTTCATGGATCCCGGTGAAGCCCGCGGCTTCGGCCCACGGACGCAAATCCCCGGGCGCGGCTCCACGCGCGTTGTTCACCGGGACGAGCCAGACTTCCTCGGCGATGGCGCGCAGGAGGCGGAGCAGATGCGCGGCATCCTTGTCCCGCAGAGCGGCGAAGACGAGTGACGCCTGCGCCTCGCCGAACACCTCGCGCCACGTGGCGACAAGCGTCCAGATCGCTTCCGGATTGTGCGCCCCGTCGATCACGAAATCATCCGCCACCCGCTGGAAGCGTCCGGGCCACACCACGCCGCGCAAGCCGCGGCTCTCCGTTTCGGCATCGACATCCACCCCGGCGGCACGCAGACCGGCGCAGGCCAGCGCCGCGTTCCAAAGCTGGTGGGATCCAGCCAGGCCCGGCAGGCCGCCGGCCCATGGTCCGGTGACAAACGTCAGCGCCGAGCCAAGCTCCCGCGCTTTCGTCTCGAGCACGATGCGCACTTCCTCCGCCTGCGGGGCCGAAACCACCGGCACGCCGGATTTGATGATGCCGGCCTTTTCCCCGGCAATCCGCGCGAGGGTATCACCCAGCCACTGCTGATGGTCCAGGCCGATCGGGGTGATGACCGAGACCAGCGGCGTGACCGCATTGGTTGCGTCGAGACGTCCGCCCATGCCGGTTTCCCACACGACATAGTCCGCGCCTTGGCGCGCGAACCACCACGCGGCAAGCACCGTGGCCAGTTCAAAAAACGTGGGGGCGTGATCCCAACCGGCCGCGGCCTCGCGCAACAAAGTGAGGCCCTCGGCCGCGGCGTCCTCCGGAATCATCGCGCCGTCGAGGCGGAGGCGTTCGCGGAAGTCGACGAGATGCGGCGACGTGTAGAGCGCGGTGCGGTGCCCGGCGGCGCGCAGGATGGAATCCATCATGGCGCACGTGCTGCCCTTGCCGTTCGTGCCGGCCATATGGAGGAATTTCAGCCGCGCGTGCGGATCGCCGACCGACGCGAGCAGGCGCCTCGTGTTGTCCAACCCCAGTTTGACGCCGAAGGTCTGCGTCCCGTAGAGCCACGCGAGCGCGTCGCGGTAGTTCACTTCTTGCGGTCGAGGAAACCGAGCAGTTGCGAAAGCACGTCGCGCAGGCGGTGCCGCGAAACGATCATGTCGACCAGGCCGTGGTCCTGCAGGAATTCCGCGGTCTGGAAACCTTTGGGCAATTCCTGGTGCGTCGTCTCGCGGATGACGCGCGGGCCGGCGAAGCCGATCATGCATTTCGGCTCGGCGATGATCAGGTCGCCGAGCGAAGCGTAGCTGGCCATGACCCCGGCCGTGGTCGGGTTGGTCAGGATGGAGATGTAGGGCAGCTTGGCCTCCGCATGGCGCGCGAGGGCGCCGCTCGTTTTGGCCATCTGCATGAGGCTGAGCATGCCTTCATACATGCGCGCGCCGCCGGACGCGGAGACGATGACGACGGGCCATTTGTTTTTTGTCGCGCGTTCGATGGTCCGCGTGATTTTTTCGCCGACCACCGAGCCCATCGTCGCGGCGATAAAGTTGAAGTCCATCACGGCGAGGCCGGCGTCATGGCCGCCGATCTTGGCGTCCCCGGTGATGACGGCGTCCTCGAGCCCCGTCTTCTCCCGGTAGGTTTCGAGGCGTTCCTGGTAAGTGGCCACGCCGCGGAAGCGGAGCGTGTCGACCGAAAGCAGGCCGGCATCACGCTCTTTGAAGGTGTCGGGATCGGCGAGGCTGCGGATCCGCTCCGCGGCACCGAGCGTCATGTGATGCTGGCACTTCGGGCAGACTTGCAGGTTCTGCTCGAGTTCGGTTTTGGTCACGACCTCGCCGCAGCCGCCCTGATTGTCCGGACATTTGGTCCACAGGCCCTCGGGCACATTGCTCTTCGCCCTCGGCCGTATCTTGAAGACCGGTTTTTGGAAAATTCCCATGGGCCCTTTCTATCCGCGGGCCACGGTGATGACAACCACCGCGGAGGCCCCCGCATCCCGCAACTCGCGGGCGCAGGCGTCGGCCGTGGAGCCGGTGGTCAGCACGTCGTCGCCCAGCGCGAGCCGGCGCCCCGCCACCGCACCGCGCCGCGCCACGAACGCACCCTCCAGATTGCCGAACCGTTCCTCGCGGTGAAAGTGGGTCTGAGTCAGCGTGTAACGCGTGCGGCGCAGGCCGTCGATGACCGGCAAACCGAGACGGGCTCCGGCCAGGGCGGCAAGCACTTCGGCCTGGTTGAATTCGCGTTCCCGGCGCCGGGCCGGGTGCAAGGGCACCGGGACCAGGGCGTCCGGCGGGTCCGCGCTGACCCGCCCTTCACGAAACCCCTCGCACAGCATGCGCGCGAGCAGATGCCGGAGATGCAATTTCCGGTGGTATTTGAAACGGTGGATCAGGTCCCGCACCACGCCGCGGCTGCGGTAGGCGGCCGTGGCAAATTCGAAGGCCAGCTCGCGGTCGCCGCAGTTCATGCAGCGGAAGGTGCCCGGCACGGCGCCTCCGTAAGGCTGCGCGCAGACCGCACAGCGCGGGCCGTCCAGCCGGACACGGCCGCGGCGGCAATCGCGGCAGAGTCCGGCAAAACGCGCGGCAAGAGCCTTGCGGCAACCCGCGCAGTGCGGCGGGTAAAGCAGGCCGGAGGCCGCCTCAGCCCACGCGTGTCGCCACCGGGCGGAAAACATGGTGCAAGTAGAGCGAGACCAGCACAGCAGTGAGGCCGAGCACGGCAAGCGGCAGCAGGCCGGTCGGCACGGCGCCGCTCACGAGGTTCGGACCGACCCACGGCCAGAGGGTGGAAATTTCCTCCGGGGCGGGACGAAGAAAAGTTTGCGAGGTCTGCTGGGCGAAAACCCATCCGGCGTGGAGACCGACCGGCAACCAAAGGGAGCGGGTCTTCACGGTGGCCGCACCGAGGATCCAACCCGCGACGAGCAAGCTGGCCAGCCCCGCCACCAACACCGCGGGTTCGGGCCAGGCCGCGGGGAAGCTGAGCAGTTCCGTCCACCCGCTCCACGCATTCACCTCGCCGGCCCGCAGCGCGGAACGGGCGGGCTTGAGAAAATGAACCACGGCAAAAAGCAGCGAGGAAACCGCGATGGCCGCCGCGGGCCGAAGCGACCAGAGGCAGAGGCCGAGGACCACGCCGCGGAAGATGACCTCTTCGATCCCGCCCACCGCGGCGGCGGTGAGAACGATGCGTCCGAGTTTGCTCCATTCCGGATCAGGGCGGAAGACGAACCACCCGGCGACCAAATAGAAGACGGCGAGCAAGGCCACGAGGCCGACGGCCAGCAACAGACCGGCAACCAGATCGCGCACGGCCGAGGGGCTGCGCTGCAAGCCGAGGTCCTTGACCCGCCGCAATCCGATCCACTTCAACGCGGGCCAGAGCAGCACCAGGGCGCTGACTTGCACGCTGCGCGAGAGCACGCGGTGGAAAGGAAACTTGGCCAGCCAATCGGTCAACCCCGCCGCGGCCAGAGCTTGTCCGCCCCAAAAGACCCATGGCGCGACCAGTCCCCCGGCGGCCAGCACTGCGACCAGATAGACGGGGATTTTGAGGTAAGCGGGCATGGAACCGGTCGCCGGACGGCCATCGGAAGTGCGCCGGGAAACCGCGGCAGGGTCGAGCAGACTACCGTTGCTGCATTCCTGCCCTGGCGGGGTTTGTCGGTCGGACCTCCGCGGCCCCCGGAGCGTTCCCAACTTAGACACAAGGCCGCGCCATGGCAACCGGCGTGGCATGCAACAAAAACCCCGCGGCTGACAAACAGCTTGTCCGGACCGGCGCCCGCTGCTTAAGTTTTCACCCCACCAAGTTGTAACCCGTCGCCCCCTTCCATGACCAAAATTCTTCTCCTCGCCGCCGCAATTTTTTCCCTCGGAGCGGCCGCACTCGGATTCCTCAACCGGGGCAAGCTCGCGGAGGCCCGCATGGAGATGGAAACCGCCACCTCGCAGTTGGCCCTCAAGCAGCAGGAACTGGCCGCCGCGCAAAAGGACGGCGAGGTCAGGAAGCAGGAAATCGCGGAATTGAGCAGCCAGAAGGACACCGTCGCGGCCAGCCTCAACGAGTCGAAGGCGGAGTTGGATAAAGCCACCGCAGCCCTCGAGGAGGAGAAAGCCAAAATCACCGCCGCAGAGCAGGCCAAAACCGATGCCGAAGTCACCCTGCAAGCGGCGCAGGACAAAATCGCCGAACTCGAGCAGCAGGCCACCGCACCTCCCGTCCCCGCCCCTTCGGCCGAGACGGCGGATGCCACAGCCGTCATCGCCGAGCGCGACGAATTGCGCACCGTCGTGGCCGGCCTCGAAGACCGCAACTCCGCACTCCAGGCCCAAATCGCGCAACTCCAGCGCAAGGATCAAGACCGGCGCGGTTCCGTCATGCGCCAAGGCCTGCAAGGCACCATCTTGGCGGTCAACCAATCCTGGAATTTCGTCGTGCTCAGCCTCGGCGACCGCCAAGGCGTCGTGCCCAACGCGGAAATGCTCGTGCAACGCGGAGGCCAGCTGCTGGGCAAAGTGCGCGTCACCTCGGTCGAACCCTCGACCTCGATCGCCGACATTCTTGTCCGCACCGTCCCGCGCGGGCTGAGCGTGATGCCGGGCGACACCGTGATTTATCAGGCCCAGCGCGACTGATCCGCCATGCTGACGCGGTTTCTGCTTCTCGCACTCGCCGCGGCCGGTTTGACCGCCTGCGAGACGATCACACCGCCGCCGAGCGAGGCTTCGCAGCGCGGACTGAGCACCATTCCGTGGAACCGCCCGGCCAAATGGGAGGGCGGTGGCGCCCTCGGCAGCCAGATGGGCGCCATGCGGGGCTATTGAAGAGTGTCCGCTCCGGTCTTCCGCCGCGTGCTCGTCATCCGGGGCGGCGCCCTCGGTGATTTCCTCCTCACGCTCCCGGTCCTGGCCGCGCTGCGCGAGGCGGAACCGGACGCGCACGTCGAGGTCCTCGCCTACCCCGGGATCGCCGCGCTCGCCCGGGCCGGCGGACTGGCCGACGGCGTGCGTTCGATCGAATACGGACCGCTCGCCGGCTTCTTCACCCGCGGCGGCGCGACCGACCCCGCCTTGCGCGCCTATTTCGCGTCATTCGACATTGTCATAAGCTACCTTTACGACCCCGACGGCTTCTTCGCGGAAAACCTGCGCGCCGCCGGTGTGCGCCGTCTGGTCGAAGGCCCGCACCGCGCGGGCAGCGGGGCCCATGCCATCGACCAGTTGGCCGCGCCGTTGGCGGAACTGGGCGTCCCGTTGTCCACCCGCGCCGTCCGCCTCGCCATCGCGCCCGACCGCACCGCCCGGCCGCGCGTTTTCCTGCATCCGGGATCCGGCAGCGCGGCCAAGAACTGGCCGGCGGGGCATTGGCGCACCCTCGCCGCGCGCTGGTTGGTGGAGGACCCGGACCTGCATCTCGCCATCGTCGGCGGCGAAGCGGATGCGGCCGCGCTGGGAATGCTCCGCGACCTCGGAGCCGCCGACCGCGTCAGCTACCTGGAAAATCAGCCCCTGCCGGAGCTGGCCGCGGCGCTCGGGGGTGGCTTGCTCTACCTCGGCCATGACACGGGGATCAGCCATCTCGCGGCCGCCGTCGGCACGCCCGCGCTGTTGCTCTTCGGGCCGACCGACCCGGGCCTCTGGGCCCCGCCGCACAACCAGGTGCGCGTCTTGCGGGCGCCGGACGGACGGCTTGAAGCGCTCTCGCCCGAGACGGTGCGGCGCGCCGCAGACCGCTTGCGGGAACTTGCCAGCGGACAAGGCAACGCGGAAACTGGACTGCGATGAAACTTCTCCCCGTCTTCCTCCTGTCCCTCGCGCTGGGTTCCGGCGCCCTGCGCGCCCAGCCGGATGAAGCCGCGGCGTGGGAGAACCTGCAGAATGAAGCCGCGCAACTCACCGCCGATTTGCCGGAGGACGAGGCGGACGGCAAGAAGCTGCTCGCGGAACGCCTCGGCTCGCAACTCGGGCACTTCCAAGCCTTCGTGCGCGACTACCCGCAAAGCCCGAACCGTTGGGAGGCCCGCATGGCGCTCATGCAAATCGGCAACTCGCTGGCCATGCTGCAGGACCAGGAGCCCGACCTGGCCGCCCAGAGCAAGGAACTGCGCGCCATCGCCGACGACAAAGACGCCCCCCTCAACATCCGCGCCGATGCCGGTCTGGTCCTCCTGCAGATCGCCTCGGTCGATTTCGACCGCGTGCGCACCGAAGCCGCGGCGCGCGAGCTGAGCACGGCCATCGCCAAATTCCTCGAAACGCATCCCGACGACGCCCGCCGTCCCGCGCTCCGGCTGACGGAGGCCCAGGCCCTGGAAAATTTCGACGCGGCCGCGGCGCGCACCATTTACGAGGAGGTGGCCGGGGACGAGGATCCGGACATCGCGCAAGCGGCCAAGAGCGGGTTGGACCTGATGGAAATGCGGGCCCAGCCGCTTGAACTTTCCTTCACCGCGGTCGACGGCCGGAAGGTCGACCTCGCCGACCTCCGGGGCAAAGTCGTGCTCGTCGACTTCTGGGCCACTTGGTGCCCGCCGTGCGTGGAGGAAGCCCCGCAACTGGTCGAAATCTACGAGCAGTTCAAAGACCGCGGCTTCGAAATCGTCGGCGTCTCCCTCGACAACGAGAAAGGCGCCCTCGAAAAATTCACCGCGGAAAACAAAATGAACTGGCCGCAGTTCTTCGACGGCAAAGGTTGGGACAACGAACTCGCCCAGCGCTTCAAAATCCAGTCCGTGCCCACCATGTGGCTGCTGGGCAAGGACGGGAAGCTGGCCGATCCCGCGCCGCGCAACCGGCTGGAGCAGGCCGTGACCGCGGCATTGGAAAAACCCTAAGCGGCGCGGCGCCGGGTCTTTTTCTTCTTCAAGCGCGAGGCCGCGTGGCGCACGCGCCACCGCACGGGCGCCTTGACGATGTAGCCGGCGCAGTTGTCCGCCCCGCAGCGGCAAGGATGTTCGTGGTAGTGGTCGTAGTCGTAGTAGTAGTCGTAGGACAATTCCTCGCCGGGCGCAATGTCGCGGATGGCCACGATCCAGACCCGGCCGCGCACGACCTGCGACTCGCAGTTCGGATCGCACGAATGGTTGATGTAACGCGCCGTGTTCCACAACACACTGCCGTCGATGTCGACCCTGGTGTTCAGCTCGAAAATGTAAATGCAACCGTCCCCGCCGCGGGCACCCCGCTCCTGCCGCGCCAGTTCGCGGCGCCAGCCCTCGGCTTTGGTGATGCGCTCGCCGCTGTATTCGATGACGCGCGTGCCCTTGGGAATCAGCTTGGACGCGAACATGCCGCGTCCGTGGATCTTCGATCCGCGCACCCTGGCCCACGGGGTGCGGGTCGGCACCGGTTTGGTTGCTTTCTTTGCGGCTTTGGTCTGCTTCTTTTTCATCATGGCGGACGCCGAGCGTAGCACACCGCTCGCCCGGACCAAAGTGTCTTCAAATGCATCGCCAGCCGCCGCGGCGACGGCGAGAATTCCGGCCGGTCCATGACGCACCATGATGTCATCGTTCTCGGCGCGGGAGCCGCCGGTCTTTTCTGCGCCGCCACGGCGGGCGGGCGCGGTCGCCGCGTGCTCGTCCTCGAGCACAATGACCGGGTGGGAAAAAAGATCACCATCTCGGGCGGCGGGCGGTGCAACTTCACCAACCTCCACGCCTCGCCGGACAACTACCTTTCATCCAACCGCGACTTCTGCCGCTCCGCGTTGGCCCGCTACACGCCGGCCGATTTCCTCGCGCTGGTCGAGAGCCGAGGCATCGCTTGGCACGAGAAAAAACTCGGGCAGCTCTTCTGCAACACGCGGTCGCGGGAAATCATCGACCTGCTCCTCGCCGAATGCGCCCGCGCCCGCGCCGTGGTCCGCTGCGATGTGCGCGTGGAGGAGGTGACCGGGCCCGGACCGTTCCGCGTGCGCACCACCGCGGGGGAATTCACCGCCGCGACGCTCGTCGTGGCCACCGGCGGACTGTCCTTCGCGAAACTCGGTGCGAGCGACCTCGGCTACCGCGTCGCGCGGCAGTTCGGTTTGCGGCTGACCGATCTCCGACCCGGTCTCGTGCCGCTGACCTTCGACCCGCACGACCGAGCGGCATTCGGTCCCTTGAGCGGCGTCTCGCTCCCGGTGCGTGTCCGCCACCAAAGCGCGGTGTTCGACGAAGCCCTGCTCTTCACCCACCGCGGCTTCAGCGGTCCCGCCATCCTGCAAATCTCCAACTACTGGCGCGAGGGCGAGACGCTCGCGTTCGACTTGGTGCCGGACGGGGCGGAAGTCCCCGTGGCCGGACGCGGCCCGGCGCTCGCACAATTGTCCGCGGTCTGGCCCAAACGCTTTGCCGAAGCCTGGTGCTCGCGCCACACGCCGGACAAGCCGGTGGCGCAATGGACCGCCCGCGAGCGCGAGGAGGTCAAAAGCCTGCTCCACCGCTGGCCGGTGGATTTCACCGGCACCGAGGGCTACCCGAAAGCGGAGGTGACCCTCGGCGGCGTGGACACGCGCGACCTTTCTTCCAAAACGATGGAAGCCCGCGACGTGCCCGGACTTTTTTTCATCGGCGAAGTCGTCGATGTGACCGGTTGGCTCGGCGGCTACAATTTCCAATGGGCGTGGGCCAGCGCCAGCGCCGCCGGTCAGGCGCTATGACTTACTCCGGCGCGTCGACGATGCGGATCCCCAACGCGGCGGCCGCCAGCTCGAGTTGGCGCGTCGCTTGTTCCAGCGCAGCCTGCAACTGGCGGCGCGTGTCCGCGCTCCCGGGCGCGCGAGCGAGGGCCTCGGCCCAGGCAACCGCCTGCGCGATGGCCCCGTAGGTCGCCATGGCCTGCGCCGGCGCGGCGGCGAAGACCAGATCGTGCAGTCCGCGGCCTTCCGGATGCTCCTCCGTGATGCCGAGATAGAGATCGCGCAGCGCGTCGGTGCGCCCGGTCACTTCGGACGGCACCAGCGGTCCGTCCGACAAATGCCGCGGCAAAACATCCCCGCTCTGCGCCAGCAGGCCCTGGAAGATGCGGGCCACGGCGCGCTCCGGGGAGGCCAGAAAATATTTCTCCCGGAACCCCGCAGCCGAGGCCGGATCCCACGCGTCGGCCAGGACCTGCAGATCGGCCCGCAGCCGGCCGGACCAGGCTGCCAACTCGGGCAAAGTCTCGAGCGCCTCGCCGAGCATTTCCTCGCCGGTTCGGCCGGCGGTCAAACGCGCCAGCTTGGCCAGACGCCGGTTGACCTCGGCAAAAGCGTCGCCGGCATCGAGGGCCGCCGCACCGGCCCCGAACGGATCCGGTTGCGCGGCCAGTTCCTCCGGGGATTCCGGATCGACGTAAAAAATCGCCGCCTCGGTTGTCTGGTAAGCACGCTGGGCCGCGGCGAGCGATTCGACCGCCGCCGGCCACTCACCGGCGGCCGAAACCGGCGCCACGGCCAAGCGACGGACCGCCCGTTCGAAGGTGGCCGCCTCCCCGAGCGCGCTGGCACTGGCGGACGTCACGAGGTCCGCGTTGGCCACCGCGACCTGCTCGGCCGGCGTGACCCCCCTCATCGAGCCGGTAAAAGAGGTTGCTTCGGCAAACTGGACCGCGGGGGTGGGCGAAGGCGTTGGCGTCGGACTGGGCCGTGGCAGCGGGAGCTTGCTGACTTCCCACTCGCAACCTCCGATCAGGACGAGACAAGCCCCGGCAGCGGCAAGCGTCAGGGTTCTTGGCAAGATCCAGAGGCGGAGAGGCATCACTTGATCGTCGTCCCTGGTCTGCAGGACTGTCAAAAAGTTTCGCCCGGAGAGGCGGACGCCTGCCGCTCACGCTCGATACGTTCGAGAAACTCGCGCGCCAAGGACGACCCCGGCAACCGCTGGGCCAGCCGCAAAAGCCGCACCGCCTCTTCGTGGCGCCCTTGCTTCCAGAAATGGAACGCGAGGTATTCGTAGCCGCGGGCGTGGTCCGGTTCGCGTCCGATGGCCCGCAGGTGCCACGGCAGCGACACATCGGTGCGGCCGCTCCAGTCGCTGGCCAGCGCGAATTCCCGCCAAGCGTAGGGCAACCACGGCCGGACGCTCACAGCGTCCGCGAAGGACGAGGCCGCTTGGCCATACCAGGCGGACCGTTCGGTTTCCGCGGTGGCCCGGTTGCCCAACAGGCCCGCCGACTCGCCGGCCACGACGAGCAAGCGCGGATGCCGCGGACTGCGCAGCAATTCCTCGCGGACCAACTTCCAGGCACGATCCGGCTCGCCGCGATGCATGGCGTTGATCGCCGCGAATGCCGCCTGCTCGGCCCGCGCCTCGCGTCCCACCGACCCGAGCAGCAGCACGCCCGCAACCGCCGGAAGCAACCCCAGCGGCAGCAGCCACGCAGGCCACTTCTCCGCACCGTCGCGGGACAGCCCACCCGTGCGCGCCGCGGCGATCCAACCGGCCGCCAGCGCCACCGGCAATGCCGCGGCCTGCACGTGCAGACGGTAGTCGAAAAACGAATGCGCACCCTGCGCGGCCAGCACCGCGAGCGAGCCGGTGACCAAGCCCAACTCCGTGCTGCGCGGCAACCAGCCCGCCGGGGGAATTTCGCGCGCCAGACGCAAAGCGGTCCGCCACCCCGATGCGAAATGGACGACGAAGAACAGACAGCCCAGCGCAAAGCCCGCGCGCCCGTATTCCACGAGCAACTGCAGCCAGTCGTTGTGCGCATGCACCGGCCAGCCGGCCAGACTCGCGCCGCGGTAGCGCAGCGACAGCTGGTCGAACATGTTGGCTCCCGTCCCGAACCACGGATCCAGCGCGAGCATCGGCGGCACCACGATGAACCAGAGCGACTCGCGGTAAGCATCGAGTCCCATCGCATCCAAACGCACGCGCACCGCGACACTTTCCAGCGCCAAGGGAAAAGCGAGAAACAACGAGACGGCGACCGCCACCAAGGCACCCGCCGCGAACCAGAAACGGTGCGCCACGGCCCCCCGGGCCGCCACCATGAAACTGACCAGCGCGAACGCGGCCAAACCCGCCGCCATGCCCACGTAAGCGGACCGCGAAAGACACAGCGTCAGCCCGGCAAAACCCGCCGCCGTGGCCCACAGGAGGAGAAGTTTGACCGCCGCGCCTCCGCGTCCCCAGACGAGCAAACCCAAGGCGAGGAAGGTCGAAGCCTGCAGCACGGCGGAGAGCGAACCGCGGCTGGCCAGAGTCCCCGAAACGAAACCCGGATTCGGACCCGTCCCGTCGCCGCGCGGCAACCGCAGGTTAGGCGCCAGATCGGCCAGCGGGTGGAACGGCGCCTCCGCGGTGAATTGCACCACGACCAGGACGGACTGCCCCACACCCCACGCAATCAGCGTGCCGAGCACGAGCCAGCGCACGCCGTCACCGCGCAATTGCCATGCCGCCGTGAGGTAGACGGACAACGCGCCGAGCACGAGCCAGGTGTCATCCCGCGCGGCATAGGGGTCGGGGCTCGCCGACTGGCGCCACAGCAGGTAACCGCCGAAGAGCAGCACCGATCCCGTGCACCAAGCCGCCGGTGCGCCCCGCGGACGCCAGAACAAAAGCCCGGCCAAAACCGCGGCCGCCCCGACCAGCAAATAGCCCGGCACGGCGAGCGCCGGATACCACCAGCCGCCGAGCAGAATCTGGGACACCGCCAACCCGGCCGCCAAAAGCGCGGCGGAAGACCAGTTGAGCAGAGCGGAGAACACCGGACGCCAATTTAGACCGTGCCCGCACCTTCACTCAACAAAGGAGAACGCCGGGGCGAAGATGTGGCGCATCGCATGGACCGGCGCTCCCGCTTGCCGCCTCGATCCCGCGGCCCTTAACTCGGGGCCATGCGCGTCCTCTTCGCCCCGGACAAATTCAAAGGATCCCTCACGGCGCGCGAAGCCGCGGACGCCATGCAACGCGGATGGCAACGCGGTGGCTGTTCCGACGAAACGTTCACCCATCCGGTGGCCGACGGCGGGGACGGAACACTCGCGATCATCGGGCCGGCCACCGGAGCGCAACGTCGCCGCGCGCCGGCGCGCGACGCGCGGGGCCGCGTCCGCGAGGTGATGTGGTTGTGGGACGCCCCGGCGCGCACGGCCTGGATCGAAAGCTCGCAGGTCGCCGGACTCGCTGATTTGGCGGCCGGCGAGCGCCAACCGCTCAGTGCCACCACCGCCGGACTCGGCGAATTGCTCCTCGCCGCCGCGGAAGCCGGGGCAGCGCGTGTCTTTGTCGCCCTCGGGGGCATCGCGACCAACGATGCCGGGTGCGGCATGGCCGCGGCCGCCGGGTTCCGCTTTCTCGACCGCACAGGCCGTCCGCTCGATCCGGTGCCGGCCGGCCTCGCCGGGTTGGCGCGCATCGAACCGCCGGCCCGCACCTTCCCCGCCCTCACCGGCTTGGTCGATGTGGACAATCCCTTGCTCGGGCCGGCGGGAGCATCGCACGTTTACGGTCCGCAAAAAGGCGCGACACCCGCGGATGTGGCCACCCTCGAGCAGGTGCTGACCACGATCGCTTCCGTCGCCCGCCGCGACCTCGGGGCTCCGGACCCCTCGACGCCCGGCGCCGGGGCGGCCGGCGGGCTCGGCTTCGGTATCATGGCTTTTTTCGGCGGCCAACTGCGCCCCGGCTTCGATCTGATTGCCGAGGTGACCAGCCTGCGCGCCGCGGTGCAGGCAGCCGATCTCGTCGTGACCGGCGAGGGACGACTCGACGGGCAAACCGCGGCGGGCAAGGCTCCCTGCGGCGTGGCCCGCCTGGCCCGGGACTGCGGGAAACCCGTTATTGCCCTCGCCGGCTCGGTTCCGCTAACCAAAGGAGACGATGGCGCTTTCGACGCCGTGCTGCCGATCACCAACGAACCCATGACCCTCGAACTCGCCATGCAACAGGCCGGACCGCTTCTCGAAGACGCCGCCACCCGGGCCGCACGCCTCGTCCGGCTCGGACGACTTTTATGAGCAAAAAAATCGCCCTCATCTTCCCCGGCCAAGGCGCCCAAGCCGTCGGCATGGGACGCGAACTGGCCGCGCGCTATCCTGCCGCCGCGGACCTCTTCCGCCAAGCGGACGAAATCCTCGGCTGGTCGCTGAGCAAACTTTGCTGGGAGGGCCCCGAGGAGGAACTGACCAAAACCTCCGTCTGCCAACCCGCCCTCTACGTGCACGGACTCGCCGCCCTCGCCGTCGTGCGGGAAAAACTCGGCGACCTCCCCGTGGCCGGCACCGCCGGACTTTCCCTCGGCGAATTCACCGCCCACGCCGCGGCCGGCACCTTCGATTTCGCCACCGGCCTGCAGCTCGTGGCGCGGCGCGGACAATTCATGCAGGAGGCCTGCGAGGCGACCCGCGGAGGAATGGCCGCCATGATCGGCGCCGATGAAAATGTCGTGCGCGACCTGGCCGCCGCCGCCGATGTCGACGTGGCCAATATCAACGCGCCCGGACAAATCGTCGTCTCCGGCGAAGCCGGCAAGATCGCCATGGCGGTCGGACTGGCCAAAGACTACGGCATCCGCAAGGCGGTCGAACTCAAGGTCGCCGGCGCGTTCCACTCGCGCCTCATGCAACCCGCTTACGAGCGGCTGGGCGAGGAACTCGTGCGCACCGTGCTGCACGAGACCAGCTTCCCCGTGGTCTGCAACGTCGACGCCAAGGTGGTGGCCAGCGCGGACGACATCCGCCGCACGCTGGCCGACCAGGTGACCGACAGCGTGCGCTGGGCCGACTGCGTCACCACGCTGCTGGACAACCTCGGTTGCGACACCTTCCTCGAACTCGGCCCCGGCACCACGCTGGCCGGCATGATCGCACGCATCCGCAAAGGCACCGTGGTGCACTCGGTCGGCACGCCGGAAGACGTGGAGAAGCTCTCGCTCTGATTGCACCCGCACCCGCGCGAACCCATAATTGCACCATGTTCCTGGCCGACGAAATCCGCCGTCTCAAAAAAGAGCGCAACGCCGTCATCCTCGCGCACAATTACCAGAGCGCCGAGATCCAGGAGTTGGCCGACCACGTCGGCGATTCGCTCGGACTGGCCTACCGCGCCGCCGAAACCGAAGCCGATGTCATCGCCTTCTGCGGCGTCCACTTCATGGGCGAGACGGCCAAAATCGTCAACCCCGGCAAGATCGTGGTCATTCCCGACCTCGATGCGGGCTGCTCGCTCAGCGATTCGTGTCCGCCGGAAAAACTCGCCGCGTATCTCGCGGAGCACGCCGACCAAAACTACTACGTCGTCGCTTACATCAACTGCTCGGCCGGGGTGAAGGCGCTCTCCGACGTCATCTGCACCAGCGGCAACGCCGTGAAAATCGCCCAAAGCGTCCCGCAGGACCGCAACATCCTCTTCGTGCCCGACGAGAACCTCGGCGCGTGGGTCACGGAACAAACCGGCCGCCCCATGACGCTGTGGAAAGGCAATTGCTACGTCCACGTCGAATTCACCCGCCAAAGCATCGAAAAAATCCGCGTCGAATATCCGGACGCGCCCGTCGTGGCGCATCCCGAATGCACCCACGCCGTGCGCCTTCTCGCCGATGAAGTCTGCTCGACGGAAAAAATGGTCGGCTACTGCAAAAATTCGCCGGCCGGCGCCTTCATCATCGTCACCGAGTCCGGCATGCTCCACCGGCTCCGCCGCGAAATTCCGGACAAAATTTTCATCCCCGGCCCTACCGACCACTGCGCCTGTGCCGACTGCCGCTACATGAAGATGAACACGCTGGAGAAACTCCGCGACTGCCTGCGCGACTTGTCACCGCAGATCCTCATTCCCGAAGACCTCCGCGCCCGCGCCGAGGCCCCTATCCGGCGCATGCTCGAGTTGAGCCGGACCTGACCACCCCGCCGGCCGGCCTACGCCCCGACCCAATCGCGGTAACGGATCACTTGCCGGTCCGCCGCCAGGTCGCGGGCCAAGCGCAACGCCTGCGTCTTGATCGCCGGATAATTCCAATCCGGAGGATGCAGTCCCAGTCGCGCCAACGGATTCCGGCGCAAACGCGCGGCGAGAAAAGCGTTCCAGACCAAGCTCGTTTGCCGGCGCCAAGCGCTGCGCGGACTGTAGACCAGCGACTGTGAACGGGTCCATTGGCCCGAGCGCAAGTCGAGGACACCGCCGAGCCGCGTGGTGTAGGCAAAACCCAGATTCCGCGCCGCTTGCCCGGCTTCCTCGCCGAGAAGCCACGCCGGCGCAATAAAGCCGACTACTTCGAGCCCCGCGCCGGTCAGCATCTCGCGTCCGTCTTCCATCCGCCCGCGCGCCTCCTCGTACTCGAGGTCGTAAAACTCCCCCTCGCCCGCCGTGTAATGCTGCGTGACCAGGCGACGCCCCGCGCTGTCGTCCCCGCGCGGCGCGCGCAAATGATAAAACCCGTGCAACACGATTTCGTGCCCGTCGGCCTGCTTGTCCCGCAGCCAGGCGAGGAAGGCCGGATCTTGGTCGATGTCCGCCTTATGATGATGGTCGGGCACCACCAAAAGAGAAGTCACCCCCACCCCGGCCCCGGCCAGATCGGACAGCATCCGGTCGGTGGCCTCGCGGGTCAGCGGACTGACATCATGGACCGAGACGGCCAGGACCCGGCGGCCATTCATTTGATCTTCCCCCATGGCATGCTTAAGTTCATTCTCACAGATCCGTGTCCGCGAACAATAGCAACAAACCCGAAGGCCGCCGTCCGGGCGGAACCGACCCCGACCCGCAGTTCAACTGGAGGGGACTCCTCCTTTTCGCCGTGGCGTTCGCCCTGATCGGCGGCGCCTTCATTTTCCGCGGCGGCAACCTCGCCCAGATCGACGAGCTGACCTACCCGAAATTCTCGACCCTCCTGGCCGAAGGAAAAATTGTCAGCACGGCCGAGCGCCCGGTCGAACTGGTCGTCGAGGAAGGCCGCAACACGCAGACCATCTCCGGCTTCTACCGCAAGATGGTCACCGTCCCGCCGGCCACCGAACCCGAGGAGCGTCTCGTCGAGTTCCGCACCCCCGTCTTCATGCCCTTCAATGGCGAGGCTCTGGAAAAGCAACTGGCCGGCGCCGGGATCACCCCGGCCGTGCGCGCGGAGTCGAATCTTCTCGCCACCACCCTCATCGGCTTCCTCCCCATCCTGCTCTTCCTCGTCATCCTTTATTTCATTTTCCGGTCGCAATTGAAAATGGCCGGACGCGGCGCCTTCAACTTCGGCAAAAGCAAGGCGCGCATGATGGCGCGGGACAAAAACAAAATCACCTTCAAGGACGTGGCCGGCGTGGAGGAAGCCAAGGAAGAGGTTTCCGAGCTCGTCGACTTCCTCAAGGACCCGAAAAAATTCCAGAAACTGGGCGGACGCATCCCCAAGGGCGTCCTCATGGTCGGACCTCCGGGCACGGGGAAAACCCTCCTCGCCCGGGCCATCGCCGGCGAAGCCGATGTTCCTTTCTTCAGCATCAGCGGATCGGACTTCGTCGAAATGTTCGTCGGGGTCGGCGCTTCGCGCGTGCGCGATATGTTCGAACAAGGACGCAAAAGCGCGCCCTGCCTCATCTTCATCGATGAAATCGACGCCGTCGGGCGTCATCGCGGACACGGCATGGGCGGCGGACACGACGAACGCGAGCAGACGCTCAACGCGCTGCTCGTCGAGATGGACGGCTTCGACGCGCAGGACGGCGTCATCATCATCGCCGCGACCAACCGGCCCGATGTCCTCGACCCCGCCCTCCTCCGACCGGGACGCTTCGACCGCCAGGTGACGGTCAATCTGCCCGACGTGCGCGGACGCGAAGAGATCCTCCGCGTCCACATCAAGAAAGTGAAAGTCGCCGACTCGGTCGACCTCGCCGTCATCGCCCGCGGCACGCCCGGTTACTCCGGCGCCGAGCTGGCCAACGTGATCAACGAGGCCGCCCTGCTCGCCGCGCGCAAAGGGCTCAAAGCCATCACCACCCGCGAGCTCGAGGAAGCCCGGGACAAAGTCCGCTGGGGCAAGGAACGCCGCAGCATGGCGATCAGCGAGAAGGAAAAAGAAGTCACCGCCTACCACGAAGCCGGCCACGCCCTGCTGCTCGAACTTCTCGAACACACCGCGCCGCTGCACAAGGTGACCATCATCCCGCGCGGACCGTCCCTCGGCTCGACCATGTGGCTGCCCGAGGAGGACAAATACAACACGCGGCGCAAGGAATTGCTCGACCACCTCGTCGTCATCATGGGCGGACGCGTGGCCGAGGACATTGTCTTCGGCGACGTGACCAGCGGGGCCCGCGGCGACATCAAGCAGGCCACCGGCATCGCCCGCAAAATGGTCTGCCAATGGGGCATGAGCGAAAAGATGGGCATGATCGAATACGGCGAGGGTGACGAACATCTCTTCCTCGCCCGCGATTTCAGCCGCATGCGCGATTACAGCGAGTCGACCGCGCAGGCCATCGATGCGGAAGTGAAGTTGCTCATCGACGAAGCCTACGCCCGCGCCACCGAACTCCTCAAAGCCCGCCGCGACAAACTCGACCTCATCGCCAAAGCGCTGCTCGAGTGGGAAACCCTCGATGGCTCGCAAATCCGCGACCTGATCGAATTCGGCGAAATGAAGAACCCGCCGCACCGCGATCCCCCGCCGCCGCCCGTCCTGGCCGAGGTGGCACCCGCGACTCCCGCCGAGGACAAAAAGACCGAAGGCCCCCTGCCCGGCGGCCTTGCTCCCGTTCCGGCGTAACCCTCCCGGCCCACCGCCTGTAGCGTCGCCGTCCCCGGCGACGGCCGTTGTGAAAACAACCGGCGGCGGGGACGCCGCCGCTACATCTGGCAGCACAAAAATTCCCTCCTTCCGGATCCGCTTCGCCGTCTGTTAGACTTTGCTCATGTCGGACACCGATTATTTCGCCAAATACCGCGCTTACTTTGTCAGCCAGAAAGACCGCAGTCCCCTTGGGGCGGCCGGCCACTTGCCATTTGTCACCGTTTCCCGCCAGGCCGGCGCCGGCGCGGAGACCGTCGCCGGTCTGCTCGCCGCGAAATTGAACGCGCAGGGACCGGCCGAGGCGCAGCCTTGGACGGTTTTCGACAAAAACCTCATTGACCGGGTCCTCGCCGACCAGGATCTCCCGCAGGAAATCGCCAAGCTGGTCGAGGAAGACAAAGACACCACCATCAAGGCGATTGTCGGGGAATTGCTCGGACTGCATCCGTCGATGTGGACCATCTTCCACCACACCAGCGACACCATCCTCAAGCTGGCCCGCCTCGGGCGGTGCATCATCGTGGGACGCGGCGGCAATATCGTGACGGCAAAGCTCAAGGGCGGCATCCACGTCCGTCTCGTCGCGCCGGAGAACATCCGTCTTGCCCATCTGGTAAAACACTTCGGCCTCGACGAAAAGTCGGCGGTCAAATACCTGCGCGACCACGACGAGGGACGCCGGCGCTACGTGAAGACCAATTTCGAGCGCGACATCGAGGATCCACTTCTCTACGACGCCGTGCTCAACACCGGCTTGCTCGGCTTCGAAAAGACCGCCGATCTGCTTGCCGGCATGGTCGCGGCTAAAAAGTAGAAGCGGCATCCTGCCGCTTGACCATCCTCAATAAGCGGCGGGGACACCGCTTCCACTTTTCGATTCGCGAAGATACGCCCCGTATTTCGCGTCCAAGCCCTCGTGCCCGGTCGCGGCGAGCAACCACTGCCACGGCCACGCCCCGCTCTTGCGCCAGCGGAAGACGAACGGACCCTCCGCCTCGCGCACTTCGTCCATCACGGCGTGCGCCACGGCGGTGCCGGAACCGAAAATGCCGACCGGTCCCGCGGCTTGCCATGCCTCGCCCTGATCCGTGACCTGCAACGGTTCGAGCGCCGTGATCTGCAACGCGAAGAAATGACTGAACAACTGCCGGGCTTCCGCAATAGACGCGGCGCGGTCCGTATTCCAAGCATCACGGTAGTCCGGCGCCATCATCGACTCGACCGCCGACCAGTCGCGGTCCGAGGCGCGCTTGAGCAGGTTCAGCGTGTGCCGTTCCACCTGGCGCGACGGCTGCCAGAGCAGGAAAAGCCAGAGCGCCCAGCCGGACACCACCGCGAGGGCCGCCGCTTTGAGCCACGAGACCGGAATCTTCACGACCCGGATTTATACCGGTCGCCCCGCCCGTTGGCGACTCGTCCGGCAGGTTGCTTCGCTCCAATCCTCTTGCCCCGTCGGCGTTGGCGAGAGATGTTGACCCTCGACATGCCCAAACCCAGCCGCCGGCCCGCCGCCCGAAATCGCCGGCCCGCTTCCCGCCCATCCGACCGGCCGCCCGCCCGGCGCGGCAAACCGCAAGCGGTCCGCAAAAAAGCGGCCCCGCATCCGCCCACTCCGGGCCCGGCCACCGCGCCGGCCGGCCTCGCCGATCCCGATCTCGCCGCACGCATCCTCGACCTGGTGCGCAAGCGGCGCCAGTCCCCGCCCTCGCTGCAGGAAATCGCCGCGGTCCTGCAGGCCAGCGGACGCGACGCTCCCTCCGTGGCGCGCGTCCTGCACGATCTCGAAATCGCCGGCGACATCGTGCGCGTGCGGCAGGACAGGTTCACTTTGCCGCAAGAAGCCGATCTCGTGGTCGGAAGCATCCAGTTGCACCGCGACGGCTCTGCCCACCTGTTGCGCGACAAACCAGGCGATCCCGAATTTTATCTCACGCCGGAAAACACCGCCACCGCCCTCCCCGGCGACCGGGTCGTCGTGCGCCACCTGCGCGACCAGCCGCCCTTCCGCGGCTACCAGCCGTGCGGACGCGTCATCCGCATCCTCCAACGCGGCACCACCACCGCGGTCGGAACCCTGGAAAAAACCCCGCGCTTCTGGCACGTCGTGCCGGACGACAAACATTTCGTCCACAACATCTACGTCCCCCAGC